>NZ_JBNDIN010000004.1:0-409786 GCF_050434425.1 Serratia sp. 2723 | reverse complement strand
GGGCGAGGGGGGACTCACAGGTACGGGAGTTGGTTGGCAGCGTTGTCGCTGAAGTTTGGTGCGGGATTTAAGTGGTGGCACAATCGGTTCCCTCTCCTTGGGGAGAGGGTTAGGGTGAGGGAGTGTTCTTTGCCGCAGAGACTACGCCAGGTAGCCCAAGTGTTCCAGCAGGATATTAAAGCCAATCCCGATCAGTACCACCCCGCCAAGAATTTCTGCGCGTTTGCCCAGCAGTGGGCCAATAAACCGGCCAACCATCATCCCCAGAGTAGCCATGATCATGGTCGCCATCCCGATAGCCATCGCGGTATGCAGGATATTAACCTGTAGGAATGCCAGACCTACGCCGATTGCCATTGCATCCAGACTGGTGGCAATGGCCGTAGCAACCAGCACCCAGAAGCCATGACGAGTGACTTTCTCTTCTTCCTGTTTGTTTTTCGCCCCTTCAACGATCATGCGTGTGCCAAGGATAAACAGCAGGCTGAAGGCGACCCAGTGGTCCCATTCCATGATGTGTTGGCTGGCAAACAGCCCGATGCCCCAGCCGATAAGCGGGGTAATGGCTTCAATGATGCCAAAGATCAGACCGGTACGGATAGCTTCGCGAAAACGCGGTTGATGCAAAGTGGCACCTTTGCCGATCGACGCGGCAAACGCGTCCATAGACATACCAAAAGCCAGGATAAGAGTTGCAGAAAGGTTCATTGAAATAGTCTCGGCCGGGTGGCTCCATATACACGTAACCCACCCCCAACCTTACGACGGAGTTACGTGCCTATGGTCTCGCCAACCTACCTGGCTGCCCGCACCACGTTCCGCTGACGAAACGAGTATGTTGATACGGGCGTTTCTGGTTATGACTCCCCAGAAACCGGCTACTCCCCAATGACGGCGCAACCATACCATAATATTTTTGCTGCGGACAACGTTTAATTTCACCGGCGGATTGGGTGAAATTGAGACTTATTTTCATTAACCTGCTTATTGAGGAAAATAATGGCGATAGTGACATCAAGGCTGTGGAAATAATAATCAGAAAAAACTTAAGTAATGCTGGTTAAATACCCAAAAAAACGCCGCTCATTAATTTCGCAGTGTGGATGGTTTTTAAGTTATTTATTTTCAAGGAAAAAATGATAGATTTTTTCCAAGTCATCCAAGTGCGTAACCTGGATCAATAACCGACGCTGTTCTAAGTCGATAACCAGAATACCGTCTTCGGATAACTTCATGGTTTTTATACGGTGATAGTCAATAAACGCATTTGCATAGAAGAAACCGGTGGCTTTAAACAACATCTTGGGCCAGCGGATATAGGAGATATATACCGCAATCAAGGCTAGTGAAATTAGCAGGTAGGTGGTTATTGGTGTTCCCTGGCTGGTCACGTTACGGTAGACCAGAATGGCGATCAGGCCGACGAAAATCAGGCTGTCCAAGCGGTTACTGCGCTTTAGCTGAACCTTTAGCAACGTTTTTCCTTTCAGCAGGTTCATTCCGAATTCGTCATACAGCGCATACGCCAGCATCAGCAGAATAAAAATCAGTAATACGCCATCGGTCAGCGACATCTCACCACTCCATAAATAAAAAACCGGGGTTGTCCCCCGGTTGTCAATTGCTATTACAGACCTAACAGACCAATCCAGTAACCGAAGATACCGATGACGAAGAAGCCGATGATGATCCACAGCGCGTTGACCTTCTTGCGCAGCAGCCACATACAACCGAAGGTCAGCAGTAGCGGTACCAAGCCAGGCATCAACTGGTCGAGGATGGTTTGTACCGTGGTTACGTGGGTTTGCCCGGTCTGGTCGGTAATTTTCGACACCACCAGCGGGATATTGACGTGTGTCCACTTGTTAACCAGGGCCCCCATGACAAACAGGCCGAGGATCGACGCCCCTTCCGTCAGTTTTTGCAGGAAACCACCGCCCATATCGCTAACGATATCGACCCCTTTGCGATAGCCGTAGGCGACACCGTAGTAACGAACCAACAGACGCACCAGGTTAAACAGCACGAAGAACAACAGCGGGCCGAGCAGGCTGCCACTCATGGCAATACCGGCACCCAATGCGGCAAATACCGGGCGAACGGTCCCCCAGAATATCGGGTCACCCACGCCAGCCAGTGGCCCCATCAGACCTACCTTGATGCCGTTGATGGCCGCATCGTCGATTGGTGCTCCATTGGCACGTTGTTCTTCCATCGCCATGGTAACGCCAAGTATTGGCGCTGCGACGAACGGTTGCGTATTGAAGAACTCAAGATGGCGTTTGATTGCCTGCTTGCGTTGGTCGTTATTGTCCGGGTACAGGCGACGGATCACCGGCACCATGGAGAAGCAAAAACCTAGCGCCTGCATACGTTCGAAGTTCCATGAACCCTGGAACAGGTTGGAGCGTACGAATACGCCGCGAATATCGGCAGGTGTCAGTTGCTTTTGAGTCGTTGTATCAACCATTTCTTTCACCTATTCCTAGTCCAATTCGTTATCGAGGTCGTTGGCACCGGCAGGGTTGGCCTGAACCACCTGAGACTTGTTGTATTTAGGGCTGAGCTGGATGTAGAGCACCGCCATCACCACGCCGATCACACCGAGTGCGACCAGGTTAAAGTTGGTGAAGGCTGCGGTAACAAAGCCCAGGTAGAAGAATGGCATCAGATAACCGGCACGCATCATATTGATGACCATCGCGTAACCGACGACCACAATCATGCCACCGGCGATGTTCAGACCGCCTGTGACCACTTCCGGAATTGAGTTAAGCAGGGCGTGGACGCCAGCTGTGCCGACAGAGACTGCAACGATCACCGCAGGAATAGCTACCCGCATTGCCTGCACCAGCAGGGCCGCGATGTGGATCACGGTAATGCCGCTCAGGCTACCCCGTTCTGCCGCTTTGTCCGCCGCATGCTGGAAGGCCACGGTGATGGTACGCACGATAATGGTCAGTACCTGGCCTGCTGCTGCCAGTGGAATAGCCAGGGCAATACCGGCACCGATGTTTTGCCCACCGGCGATAACCAGAATGGTGGAAATAATCGACGCTAACGCCGCATCGGGTGCAACCGCAGCCCCGATGTTCATCCAACCCAGTGCGATCATCTCCAGCGTACCGCCGATGATGATACCGGTTTTGATGTCACCGAGAACCAAGCCAATCAGCGTACAGGCCACTAACGGGCGGTGGAATTGAAACTCATCCAGGACGGAACCCATCCCGGCGATACAGGCAACGATAAATATCAGTACAATCTGAAGAGTGGTGATCTCCATTGCACTTCTCCTATATGACCAAACAGCTCTGAGTAAAAAATTAACGACCTTGCCGTTAATTGAGTTTGTTAATCAGGTCCATCATTTTTAGCCGACTGTCGGAAGAGACCTTACGGACTTCAAGTTCAATCCCGCGTTCGTTTAACTTCTTAAACGCCCCGATGTCTTTCTCATCGACGGACACCGCGTTATTCACCTGGGTTTTGCCTTGGCGGAACGCCATACCACCGATATTCACCGATTTGACATCCACACCTTCCTCCACCAGGCGCCAAACGTCGGTTGGGTTGGTGAACAGCAGCATCACGCGTTCACCCGCATATTTCGGGTTGTTCCAGACACGGATCGCCTTTGCCACGTCAACAACGTGAGCGGTAACGCCTGGAGGGGCAACCTGAGTCAACAAGGTTTTACGTACGTGGTCGGCTGCCACTTCATCACTGACTACGATGATACGGCTGACATTAGTCTCTTTGGTCCAGCGGGTGGCAACCTGGCCGTGGATCAGACGATCGTCGATACGCGCCAGGCAGATTTTCATATGGTCATTGGGGCCGAGAGGTCTCTGTGGCCCGGCGGCTTTTTGGGGAGGGGCACTTTGTGTCGCGACGGGCTTGATACTCTTTTCTATCGGTCTCTTCAGCGCTTTCACGCCTTCACGACCGGTTTCCAACGCCAGCGCGACCAGTTCGTCAAAGCTTGGGTTGTCATCACGGGCCATGAACGTTTCCACCAGCATAGGAATGTTAACCCCGGTGATGACCTCATAGTGTGGTTGGTCTACTGCGATACGGCTGGCCGCGTTAAACGGACTGCCGCCCCAGGTATCTACCAGAAACAGGACGCCATCGCTGGTATCGAGCCCACTGATTTTCCCATTGTATTTCTCAATTAACGTTTCAGCATTTTCACCGGGAACGAAATCTATGTAGGCGACGTTGGCTTGCTCACCCAATAGCATTTCTGCTGTTTTCAGCAGTTGTTCCGCTGCAGTCCCATGTGTGCCGATGATAATAGCTATTGCCACTCGCTACCTCCTCGTTGAACTTAAGGCACGGATTGTGTCTTGACTCATCACCATCCTGGCAGTCATTTCCGCGGTTCAGATACGTTGGTGCAAATACATTATGGTAGAAAAAGAAACTCACACTTAACATTCATCCCGCAGTTTCAAAAACCTGTGGTCGTTAATTCCCGTTAACGCAATTTATTTTAGTAGGTGAAAAAATAAATTTTGTGACATTGCCTTGCTATTAGTAGATCGATAAAGCCGAATAGTTGGTTTGCGGAATTAAACAGTAAAGCTGTTACAAAATGAGGCGTAAACTAAACAAAGCCACTTTTCTGGCGAAAAATTTCCTGCTAGAGTGCATTCTTCTTTCATTACCAAGGAGTGAAGGGCCTCAGCCCTCCCTATGGACTGTCACCGAAGTTACTGTTTTACAAGGTTTCGCCCGCCACCTGTTGGCGCAGCAACGTCTGCTCGGCCTTATGGCTGCTTCCTGCTAGTGCCATCCCGTTTTATCTCTGTGATCGCCAACGCCACCTCTGCGTTTGCCTCCTTACGTCTGAGCGCAGCTCTACCAACCTGTCTTTCTTCTGGAGTCTGATATGGAAATATTAATGGACCCCTCGATTTGGGCCGGGTTATTGACCCTGGTGGTCTTGGAAATCGTGCTAGGTATCGACAACCTGGTATTCATCGCCATTCTGGCCGACAAACTGCCGCCCAAGCAGCGCGATAAAGCGCGCATTATCGGTCTTTCATTAGCCTTGGTGATGCGTCTTGGGTTGTTATCGGTGATTTCATGGATGGTGACGCTGACCAAACCGCTGTTCAGCGTGGGGGAGTTCGCTTTCTCTGGCCGCGATCTGATCCTGCTGTTTGGTGGGATATTCCTGTTGTTCAAAGCTACTATGGAGTTGCATGAACGGCTGGAGGGCCGTGCCCATCAGGAAGGTGCCAACCGTGGTTACGCCAAATTCTGGGCGGTGGTAGTGCAGATTGTCATCCTGGATGCGGTGTTCTCGCTCGACGCGGTGATCACGGCGGTAGGGATGGTCAACGATCTGCCGGTCATGATGGCTGCGGTAGTGATTGCGATGGCGGTGATGTTGCTGGCCTCGAAACCTTTAACCAACTTCGTGAACGCCCATCCGACCATTGTGGTGCTCTGTTTGAGTTTCCTGTTGATGATCGGCCTGAGCCTGATTGCCGAAGGTCTTGGCGTGCACATTCCGAAAGGCTATCTGTATGCAGCGATTGGTTTCTCGATCCTGATAGAGATGTTTAATCAGATTGCACGGCGCAACTTTATCAAGCACGAGTCTCGTCGCCCGATGCGTGAACGCACGGCTGAAGCGATCATGCGCCTGATGGGGCAACAGCGTACCCAGCAGCAGGTGGATGAAGACAGCCTGCGCAAGGTGAAAGAAACCTTTGCTCAGGAGGAACGCTTTATGATCAGCGGCGTGCTGACGTTGGCTTCCCGTACCTTGCGCAGCGTGATGACACCGCGCACCGAGATTTCGTGGGTAGATTGCGAACGCTCCCGCGACGAGGTGCGCGAGCAGTTGTTGGATACCCCGCATAGCCTGTTCCCGGTTTGCCGCTATGAACTGGACGAGTTTATCGGCGTGGTGCGTGCCAAGGATCTGCTGGTCGCGTTGGATCAGGGCGTGGATATCGCCGAGTTTGCCGCGCTCACTCCGCCGATCGTGGTGCCGGAAACCATGGACGTGATCAAGCTGCTGGCGGTATTACGCCGGGCCAAGGGTCGTTTGGTGATGGTGACCAATGAATTTGGCGTGGTGCAAGGGCTGGTCACGCCGTTAGACGTGCTGGAAGCGATTGCCGGTGAGTTCCCGGATGAAGACGAAACGCCGGATATTATCGAGGATGGCGACCGTTGGCTGGTGAAAGGCGGGGCGGATCTTCATTCGTTGGAGCAGGCGTTGGACTGTGACAATCTGGTTAGCCCCACCGAGGATTACGCCTCGCTGGCGGGTTTCCTGCTCTCTTATTCTGGCCAGATGCCAACGGTGGGAGACGTGGTCGAACTCCACGACCTGCGCTTTGAAATCCTTGAGATCTCGGATTATCGCATCGAACTGGTCAGTATCACCAAGGTGAAACCGTTGCACGAGCAAGACGAGTAACGCATCTGCCCCTCACCCCAACCCTCTCCCACAGGGAGAGGGAGCTATTAGCCCCTGCACTTTTAGGAATAAAGAGGTCATCTCAGCAACCTCGGTCGTCATCCAAGGTGAGCCAGCCAGAGCCTATGATGAATTGCTGCACTTTCAGGCCAACTCGATCGCCCCTTTATGCAAGGTGAGCCAGCCAGAGCCTATGATGAATTGCTGTACTTTCAGGTCAACTCTCGATCGCCCCTTTATGCAAGGTGAGCCAGCCAGAGCCTATGATGAATTGCTGTACTTTCAGGTTAACTCGATCGGTTCCCTCTCCCTGTGGGAGAGGGTTAGGGTGAGGGGTTACTGGTATTAGGGCATTTCTCTCGGTTTCTTTTCTGTTTGCGGCTGTCGATGCAGCACACGTTGGCGGGTTTCATACTGTTGCAGCCACAGTGGAAACACGTTGATCGGCATCGGCTTGGCAAAATAATACCCCTGTAAGGCATTGACACCCTGCGAGCGTAGATACTCTGCCTGCTCCTCTGTCTCAACCCCTTCGGCTACCAGTTTTAATTTCAGGCGTTGTGCCAACGTAATGATGGTATCGGTCACGGTGGCATTGACCGCGTCGGTGCCAATGGCGGCGGTAAAACCACGATCGATCTTCAACACGTCCGGACTGAGCTTTTTCAGGTAACTGAGCGAGCTGTGGCCGGTGCCGAAGTCGTCTATCGCCAACATGATGCCCATCTCTTTGAGCGTTTTAATCTGCTCATGCTGAATCTCCGACAGGGCGGTTCGCTCCGTCAGCTCCAGCATCAATGAAGGCATCGGATGGGCGGGCAGCCAGATCCGGCGGATATCATCAATAATGCTGACGGTATTGAAATGCTCTGCTGCGACGTTGATGCTGATATAGAAAGAGGGGCGAGGGGGGAACAGGTTGAGGTTTTCTACCACTGTGGTCATCAGATAACGCGTCAGGGGAATGATCAGGGCGTGCTGTTCGGCCAGCGGGATAAATACGTCTGGCGAAATCCAGCCTTGCCGCTTGTTCTTCCAGCGCATCAAGGTTTCAACGCCGACACAGCGCCCATTATCGCTGTTGATAATCGGCTGGCAATAAACGCGAAATTCGCGATGCGCAATGGCGTGGCCAATATGATAAGACAGACTCATACGGTTGGCTGTGATCAGATAGACCACATAGGCCGCCAGCAAGCTCAGCATTAGCGCCAGAGGAATATGGCGGGGTAACGCGGCCAGCGCCAGAGTGCGGGCATCGGGGCCAAACAGGGAGATGGAAAAAGGATACTTGGCGGATTTTGCGGTGTATTGCAGGCCCTCGGCTTTGGCATTGCTCAGGGTAATTCCCTGTTGACCATATTCCAGTCTGTAGGCACCTACGTTCAGGGCAACCCGGTGAGCATAAGGCTCTTGCGGTTCCAGCAGGAAATTGGACAACAGATCGATATTGAAAACGTGCAGCACGCCGCCGGTACTTTGATCGGGCAACGGAGTCCACAGCACCAGCGTTGGCGTTCCTTTTGCTACTGTGATGGACGGGCGCAGTGCCAGTTGTATGCCGCCTTTGGTCATGGTCGGGAAAATGGCGTTAAACACATAATGGCGTTGGCCAAACAGGCTGGAACAATAAATCGTGCCGTCCTTGACCAGCAGCAACGAGCGCAGCGCCTGATTCTGTGCGGCACGAAAGCGTAAGGTCGGCATCACTGAATCGCAGGATTGCCCGACCAGCGACATGGTACGGAGCGCCTGTTGTTCTGCGGGCTGCAGTAACGCATTGAGTTTGGTGATCACCCGGCTGGCCAGGGCACGCTGATTCTGCTCGGTATTACGGACTTCCTGATAGTAGCGGGTATACAGTGAAATCAACAGAATAGCCAACCCAACCGCGCCAGAGAGGAGCCAACGGTAATAGCGGTATTTCGATGCGGCAAGTTGGGTCATCAACATCCGGTAAGTCCTTGTTCAGTCTAGCGGCCTGACGTCACTTCCAGGCGCAAATTCTGTAATACGATGCTTGGCTAATTCTAGCCTGTTCGGATGGAAAATTGATGGTAACTCAACAAATTATTTCGGTTGGTGCGTTCATAGGGGAAATTTGGATGTTAGCCGGCGGATTGGGCGAGGCGGTCAGATTAGCAGTATTGCTGAATTTGTCGGGCGAAGAGGTAATCTATTGATTATCTAAGCGGGCGCAGCAGCGCCCGTGTCGCGTAGCCAGTTCAGGTTTTGTCAGCCGTTCCCCCTAGCCGATGAGGACCAGGGGGACAGACTTAATCAGTCACACTGAACCTTGATCGCCAGACCGCCACGGGAGGTCTCACGATATTTGGCGTTCATGTCTTTTCCGGTTTCGTACATGGTTTCGATCACCTTATCCAGAGACACGCGCGGCTCGCTGGTGCGGCGCAGTGCCATACGCGCCGAGTTGATCGCTTTCACCGAGGCAATGGCGTTGCGCTCAATGCAAGGGACCTGTACCTGGCCTGCAACGGGATCGCAGGTCAAGCCCAGGTTATGCTCCATGCCGATTTCGGCGGCGATGCAAACCTGCTCAGGGCTGCCGCCAAGTAACTCTGCCAGGCCCGCAGCGGCCATCGAACAGGCCACGCCGACTTCGCCCTGGCAACCCACTTCGGCACCGGAAATCGAGGCGTTCATTTTATACAGCGTGCCAATGGCACCGGACGCCATAAAGTAGCGGACATAGGTTTCCGGGCTGACGGACTCGATGAAATGATCGTAGTAAGCCAGCACCGCAGGGACGATCCCGCAGGCTCCGTTGGTTGGGGCGGTCACCACGCGGCCACCGGCGGCGTTCTCTTCGTTCACCGCCAGCGCAAACATGTTGACCCAGTCGATCACGTTCATTGGGTCACTGGACAGTTTGTCGGAGGAAACCAGCAAACGGCGCAAGGCGGAGGCGCGGCGTGGAACCCGCAGCGGGCCAGGCAGCACGCCTTCGGTGTTCAGACCGCGATCGATACAGGCGCGCATGGTTTGCCAAACGTTACCGAAGTAGGCCTCGATCTCTTGTTTGCTATGCAGCGCCAGTTCGTTTTGCATGACCATCCCGGATAGGGACAGACCGGTGGTGTGGCAGTGAGCCAGCATTTCGCTCGCGGAGTTGAACGGATAGGGAACCGAGACTTCGTTAGTTTCGGCTTTGCCGAAGTGTTCTTGGTCAACGATAAATCCACCGCCGATGGAGTAATAGGTTTTGCTGTAAATCTGCTTGTCGCCAGCGAAGGCATGGATCTGCATGGCGTTTTCGTGCAGCGGCATATTGTCGCTACGGAATACCATGCCGCCGTCGCGTGGGAAATCGACTTCGTGCAGGCCGCTGGCCAGCATCAGGCGTTGACGTTGCTCAACATCGCGAATAAAGCCCGGGATGCCATCGATATCGACGGTATCAGGCATATTGCCCGCCAGGCCGAGAATGATGGCGATATCGGTATGGTGACCTTTACCGGTCAATGAGAGTGAGCCGTAAACATCGACGGCAACACGCGTGACGGAAGGCATCAAGCCTTCGTTTACCAGATCGTCGACAAACTGTTTGCCGGCTTTCATCGGTCCAACCGTATGAGAGCTGGACGGGCCGATGCCGATCTTAAACATGTCGAAAACGCTAATCACGCTAAAACTCCTTAAAGAGGCATATTGTTATGGCTGCTGCGGTTAAAAACCACGCAGGGAACGGCGATAGTGTAAAAGGGCCGTACGGGTTTTGCGGCCTTTTTCGCATGAAATAAAGTAATCCTTGGTATTACTGTTAACGTCTTAAAACGCTGCCGGGGTAATCCTTATAATATTAGTGGTTTATTCCGGCCTTGGCTATTTTACAGGTATTTCGTAAGGTTGAAGAGAGAGTTTACAGTTTTTTTAAAACATCGATAGCGTTAACGGTAGTTGATAAAACAGGCTGCTGGAGTGATAGCGATCGCTTTATACTGAAAACAACAGGTAATCTCGGCTTTAACGTGATGTTTGTCACAAAAAAACAAACTCAAATGCTGACTTGCTGTGCCAGGCGACGAATAATACCGGCCGTCAGCCCCCAGACGAACTGGCTCTGATACCAGGAAAGATAGACTCGATGTGTGTGACCACCACGATGAATATCCAGCGGATAATAGCGTGAGAGCCGTAGCGCTTCGTGCAGCGGGATTTCGAACACCTCGGCGACCTCATCTTCGTTGGCATGAAACGCCACATCTGCCGGGATCAGGCCCACCACTGGCGTCACCTGAAAACCGGTACTGCTGTCGAGAGGGGCCAACTGGCCGAGGATATGTACCCGCTGCGGCGGGATTGCTACTTCTTCCTGCGCTTCACGCAGTGCGGTAATGATGGGGGAGCCGTCTTCAGCATCGGTTTTACCGCCTGGGAAGGCCACTTGACCCGCATGTTTACGCAATGAGTCTGCGCGACGCGTGAGCAGCAGGGTCGGTTCTGGCCGACAAACGATCGGGATCAGCACGGCGGCCGGGCGTGCGTTGCGGGAGATCTGCATCGCCTGCGGCAGTTGCAGCTGAAAGCGACTGATAAAATCGGCCAATGAGGTCGGATAATCCTGATGGCTCACGAAACGCTAAACTCCCCCAATTGTGGCAAGATGCGGCCTACCTTATCAAAGGTTTCCTGGTATTCCGCCTGTTCCTGACTATCTGCAACGATGCCACCGCCAGCAGAGCAACTGATACGGCCGTTTTCGGCAATCAGGGTACGGATGGTGATATTGGTGTCCATCGTTCCGCAAACGCTGAGATAGCCAATGCTGCCACAATAGGCATTACGGCGCTGTGGTTCCAGCTCTTCGATGATTTCCATTGCCCGTACTTTGGGAGCGCCGGTAATCGATCCGCCGGGAAAACAGGCGCGCAACAGCTCGCTAGCCGAGCGGTTAGCGGGCAGGGTGGCAGTAACGGTACTGACCAGATGATGTACCGCCGGGAACGGCTCAACCACGAACAGTTCCGGCACCTTGACGCTGCCAGGCTCTGCCACACGGCCAATGTCATTACGCAGCAGATCGACAATCATCAGATTTTCGGCCCGGTCCTTGGGGGAATTGGCCAACTTTTGCGCCTGTTCGGCATCCAGCGCGGCATCGGCAAGGCGGGGTAGTGTGCCTTTGATGGGCCGGGTCTGGATCTGCCGATCGGCCAACCACAGGAAACGTTCTGGTGAAACGCTTAACACCGCGTTGGCGGGCAGGCGCAGGAAAGCAGAGAACGGCGCACGGTTGCTGGCGCTTAGCTGCTGGAATGCCTGCCATTCGTCCCCTTGATAAGGGGCGGAAAAACGCTGAGCCAAATTGATCTGATAGCAATCGCCACTGCGCAGATAATCCTGGATCCGCCGGAATTTCTCGCCATACTGTTGGCGCGTCATATTGGCCTGCCAGTTGCCGGTCAGGGCGAAGCGGGGCTGTGGCACGACCTGCTGTTGGTTAAGCCATTGCCAGCGTTGTTCTACATCCCCATAGCTGAGCAGGGTCAGTTTTTGCCGCTGGTGATCGGCGATCAGTGCCCAGTCATAAATGCCCACCGCCATATCTGGCAGCTTGGTATCGGCCTGCGCTAACTGTGGCAACGCTTCGATACGCCGCCCTAAATCATAGCCAAATAGCCCTAGCGCTCCCCCTTGAAAGGGCAGATCGCCGTTCAGTGGCGGATGCAGGTTGAGAGCATCCAGCTGTTGTTGCAACAGAACGAAGGGATCTTCCGGTGAGTTGCTGCGAGTCTCTCCTTGCTGGATCTCGGTGCTGGCGCCGCAGGTGGTCAGCGTGGTGCGCGGTTCTGCCACCAGAATGTCAAACCGGTTGTGTGGGTGTTCGGCAAAGCCTGAATGCAGCAGCATGGCCCAAGGCCGTGGTGCCAATGGTGCGAACAGCGTCAACACGGCATCGTGCGTATAAGGTAAAGACTTAAGGTTTGGGGCGGTGAAACTCATAGGGTTCAATCAACCTGACTCACGTAATCAGCGGTGTTGGCAGCCATTCTGCCACATTACGCCATAGGGTGCTGCTTACAGATTAGCCGGATGAAAAATAAACCAAGGGTAAATGGAGCATTTTTTGCAACGTCTGACATATTTTAAAATGTAGAATGCCATTATATTCCCGCGGAAAGAAATTTCTTCGGTGGATATTTCAATAAGTAAAATAACAATAATAAATGTATCTTGTTTTACCCGATAATTATTCTGATTTACCCCACAGGTGAGGACAACAATGTCATTAAAATTAAGCGTTATTGTTCCTTTACATAATGTTGGGGAGCTATTTATTCCTTTCTTGAATTCATTGCTGGCGCAACATGAGCAGCAATTGGAGGTGATCATCGTTAACGATGGATCCTCCGACGGCTCAGGAGAGATCGCGCACCGCTACGCCATGCAGCATCCGCATATCAAGGTCATCGATCAGCCCAATTCAGGGGTTTCCAATGCCCGCAATACCGGGTTGGCCGTGGCCCGTGGCAAATATGTCGCCTTCCCCGATGCCGATGATTTATTGGATCCAAAAATGTATTCAACACTGCTTGCATTAGCCGAAGAACATCAATTAGACGTGATGCAATGTAACGGCGAACGCTATTTTGCAAGTAATGGTGATTTGCAGCCCATTATTCCCGCTGCGCGTCTGAAAGATACGGCGGTTATTTCCGGTGCACAGTGGTTGGAAAAAGCGTTGAAATCAAGACGCTTTATTCATGTGGTGTGGTTAGCCGTGTATCGCCTGGATTTTATCAAGCAGCACCAACTCTATTTCGAACCGGGCCTACACCACCAGGATATCCCCTGGACCACCGAGGTGATGTTCAATGCTCAACGAGTTAAATACCTGAGCAAACCGCTTTATCGCCAACGGGTACACGACCGCTCGATCAGCAACCGTCGGCGTACCGGGAAGGCGAACGTCGAGTATCAGCGCCACTATATGAAGATCGTCGAGATGCTGGTGGCCCTCAACCAGCGCTACAGCAGCAAGATCCCGATTTGCGCAGCTTTCCACTGGCAGATCGCGCGCGAGGCGCTGGGGATTTGCCATAGTATTCGTCGTGAGCCCGAACTGCAGGCGCAACAACAGATCACCGAAGATTTCTACCGGCGCGGTATTCAGCGGATGATGATCGACAACATGAGGGGGATCAAGCAGGCATGGCAGGTGATGTTGTGGCTGCATCGTTTAAAACAGTGGCGCAGTGAGAACGCGATTCCCTTGCGGGCCAGCGAATAACAGGTGTAGGGATCTGCGTCGTTAGCGCGTATAATTCTCGTCTATTTTACCGGGGAGAAATACATGCTTGCAGGTATGCCGTCACTGAGTCACCAAGAACAGCAGGAAGCTGCTGAACGTATCCATTTGCTGATGGGGCAGGGCATGAGCAGCGGAGAGGCCATCGCGACTGTAGCGCAGGAAATCCGCGAAAAACATCAGGGCGACCAGGTTAGCGTGATGTTCGACGATGAAGAAGAACAGCAACAGCAGGAAGAGCCGATCGAGTATCTGGACGAAGATAGCGAACACGACGAAAACTACTGATGTTAGCGGGGGTCGGCATCCCGAACCCCCAACCGGTTTACCCTTGCACCGTCACTGCAGCAGCGGCCTGTTTGGCCAGCTCTACCGCTTGTTCTACTTCTGGTGCAACGGCCAGTGCAACGCCCATCCGGCGTTTGCCCTCAATGTTCGGTTTACCGAATAACCGCACCTGATTATAACCACTTAGTGCCGTCTCCAACCCGCTGAAACGTACGTTGCTGCTGCTTAGCTCCGGCAGGATCACTGCAGAGGCGGCGGGCCCAAACTGGCGTATCGCGTTAATCGGCAGCCCAAGGAAAGCGCGCACGTGCAGCGCAAACTCGGACAGATCCTGCGAAATCAGCGTGACCATGCCGGTATCATGCGGGCGTGGAGAAACCTCGCTGAAAATCACCTCATCACCGCAGACGAACAGCTCAACGCCGAACAGGCCAAATCCACCCAGCGCGTTAACCACCTTTGCGGCTATCCCCTGAGCACGGCTTAATGCCAGTTCAGACATCCGTTGCGGCTGCCAGGATTCGCGGTAATCCCCCTCTTCCTGACGGTGGCCTATCGGCTCACAGAAATGTACGCCATCGACGGCGTTGATGGTCAGCAGGGTGATCTCGAAATCAAATTTGACCAGACCTTCAACAATCACCCTGCCTCCGCCAGCGCGGCCACCAAGCTGTGCGTAATCCCAGGCGGCACCCAGTTGCTGCTCTTCACGGATCAGGCTTTGCCCTTTGCCGGATGAGCTCATCACTGGCTTGACGATGCACGGGTAACCAATCTCGGCCACCGCTTGGCGGAAGCTTTGCTCGTTATCGGCAAAGCGGTAGCTGGATGTGGGCAGCTCCAGCGTTTCAGCGGCCAGACGGCGAATACCTTCGCGGTTCATGGTCAGACGTGTGGCTTCGGCACAGGGAACGACGTGATGGCCCTGTTGCTCCAACTCAACCAGCATGCTGGTGGCGATAGCCTCTATTTCCGGCACGATAAAATCGGGGCGTTCCTGTTCGATCAACGCTTTGAGCGCCGAACCATCCAGCATATTGATGACGTGGCTACGGTGTGCCACATGCATGGCTGGGGCATCGGCGTAACGGTCGACGGCAATCACTTCCAAGCCTAAACGCTGGCATTCGATGGCCACTTCTTTGCCCAGCTCGCCTGAGCCGAGTAGCATAACGCGGGTGGCGGCAGGACGCAGGGCGGTTCCAATAGTTAACATAGTCTGATACCTGGATCTGAATGAATTCGCTAGTCTGACACTGAGTGCGCAGTATATACGAAAACGATTGCGTACAACCAGTGGCGCATATTAAGCGCTTTTTTTAACGCCGAAATCCGGAAACCCCGCCAACTCTGTTATTATCTGCGCCTGATCCGGCGCCAGCCAAGCGCAGCGCCGCCTTTCCACTTGCTATATAAGAGTTATTGCCGTGAGCACAGTTTCTTTTTCTTCCCTGCCGCTGCCAGCTGAACAGTTGGCCAACCTCAACGAACTGGGGTATGCCGAAATGACGCCGGTACAGGCCGCAGCGCTGCCTGCCATCCTGAACGGGCAGGACGTACGTGCCAAAGCGAAAACCGGTAGCGGTAAAACGGCGGCATTTGGTATCGGCCTGCTGGATAAAATCAACGTTGCCAAAGTGGCAACCCAGGCGCTTATTCTGTGCCCGACGCGTGAGCTGGCCGACCAGGTGAGCAAAGAGCTGCGTCGCCTGGCCCGCTTTACCCAGAACATCAAGATACTGACCCTGTGTGGCGGCCAGCCGGTGGGACCACAGCTCGACTCCCTGGTGCATGCGCCACACATTGTGGTGGGTACGCCGGGCCGTGTGCAGGAGCATCTGCGCAAGAAAACTCTGGTGCTGGACGAGATGACCGTGTTGGTGCTGGATGAGGCTGACCGCATGTTGGACATGGGCTTTGCCGATGATATCGATGATGTGATCAGCTATACGCCGCCGCAGCGCCAGACCCTGCTATTTTCTGCCACCTATCCGGCGGGCATCGAGCGCATTAGCGCCCGTGTGCAGCGCCAGCCACTGAATGTGGAAGTTGAAGGTGGTGATGAGCAAGCCTCAATCGAGCAGCGTTTTTATGAGACCACCCGCGATCAACGCCCTGCAGTGCTGGTGAGCGCCATCCGCCATTATCAACCAGCGTCCTGCGTGGTGTTTTGTAACACCAAGCGTGATTGCCAGAGCGTGTATGAAGCGCTGGAAGCCCGTGATATCAGTTGCATGGCGCTGCATGGCGATCTTGAACAACGCGATCGGGACCAGGTGCTGGTTCGCTTTGCCAACCGCAGCTGCCGTGTACTGGTGGCGACCGACGTGGCCGCGCGTGGCCTGGATATCAAAGAATTGGAGCTGGTGGTCAACTACGAGCTGTCGTTTGACCCTGAGGTTCACGTCCACCGCATTGGCCGTACTGGTCGTGCCGGTCTGAGCGGGTTGGCGATCAGCCTGTGTACGCCGCAGGAAATGGTGCGTGTTCATGCTCTCGAAGAGTATCTGTCCATGCGCGCAAAATGGTCACCCGTGTCTGAGCTGAGCGGGGCGCCTAACACGCCGCTGGAAGCGGAAATGGTCACCCTGTGCATCGACGGTGGCCGCAAGGCTAAAATCCGCCCTGGCGATATTCTTGGGGCGTTGACCGGTGACGCCGGGCTAACGGCTGCAGAAGTCGGCAAGATCGACATGTTCCCGGTGCATGCCTATGTGGCTATCCGTAAGGCCAGCGCCCGTAAGGCACTGCAACAGCTTCAGCAAGGTAAGATCAAAGGCAAGAGCTGCAAAGTGCGGCTGTTGAAATAATAAACGGCAGGGCGCTTGCAGCCCTGCCCGAAATCACTCTATACTGTATAAAAATACAGTATCATAACCTTTGAGGAAGATGCTCATGGCTGTTGAAGTGAAATATGTAGTAGTGAGAAACGGTGAGGAAAAAATGACTTTCGCAAATAAGAAAGAAGCCGATGCCTACGACAAAATGTTGGATCTGGCCGATAGCCTCGGTGAATGGTTGCAGCAAGCGCCAGTCACGCTGGAAGAAGAACAGCGTGAAGGGTTGAGCTTCTTCCTGGCGGAACACAAAGATGTGCTGGTGCAGATCCTGCGTGGTGGTGCCCCGCAAGAAGCTGTCAAAAAGCCAGCCAAAACCAAAGGTGAGAAACCTGCCGCCGTCCCGGAAGAAGGTGCTGCGTCAGAAGAGCAGCAGGCCGCCTAAGCCGTGGTACCGCAACATGTTCATAACCAAGGATCCAGCATGTCTCGTGAAATAACCTTCTTCAGCCGTTTTGAGCAAGATATTCTGGCCGGGCGTAAAACCATCACCATTCGGGATGCCAGCGAAGCTCACTTCCAGCCGAATGAGGTGCTGCGCGTCAGCCGCAACGAAGACGGCGTATTTTTCTGTTATATCGAGGTAAAGTCGGTAACGCCGGTGCGCCTGGATGAGCTAACGCATGAACATGCGCAGCAGGAGAATATGACGCTCGGCGAACTCAAGCAGGTGATCCAGGATATCTACCCAGGGCTGGATGAGCTGTTTGTCATCGCGTTTACCAAACGTTAGTCCCGGGACGCCACTTAATCCTCCGCATCGCCTCAGCCACTTTTGTGGGAACTGGCGCGATGTTGTGGATTTGAACGAATGTCCAACCGTGGCACGTTCGGTCTCCTTTCCCTTTGGGTGAGGGCTAGGGTAGGGGAAATCCTCTATCCTATCTGCGCTGACACCTCCATTGAAAAAATAGCTACGCGGCTTGTTAAGCTGGTGAAATTCGTGTCACTCTTGCCTTAATCAAAGTAAGCGGATGATTTATCAATGATGACACCTCCCAAGGCAGAAAAACGTCCTTACCCAATCACCACCCATGGCGACACGCGTGTGGATGATTACTACTGGCTGCGCGACGACGAACGTACCGATCCCCAGGTATTGGACTATTTGCGGGCTGAAAATGCCTACACCGACGCGCAGCTCAAGCCGCAACAGGCGCTGCGTGAAACGCTGTATCAGGAGATGGTCGCGCGTATCCCACAGCAGGAGCATTCCGTGCCTTACGTCAGGCGTGGTTTCCGCTATCAGACCCGCTATGAGCCGGGGAATGAATATGCGCTGTATGTGCGCCAGCCGGCAGCGGCTACCGAGCTTTGGGACACCTTGCTCGATGGCAATCAGCGTGCGGAAGGGCACGAATTCTATACGCTGGGCGGGTTGGACGTCAGCCCGGACAACCAGCGCCTGGCCGTGGCGGAAGACTTCCTGTCGCGCCGCCAATACGATATCCGTTTCAAGGATCTACGCGACGATAGCTGGGCCGATGAGGTGTTGGAAAACACCTCTGGCAATTTCGAGTGGGCCAATGACTCCGCCACCGTCTACTACGTGCGTAAACATGCCAAGACATTGCTGCCGTATCAGGTCTATCGCCACGTAGTGGGCAGCGATCCGCAGCAGGACGTGCTGATCTACGAGGAACAGGATGACACTTTCTACGTCAGCCTGGAAAAAACCACCTCCGAGCGCTTTATCCTGATCCACCTCAGTAGCACCACCACCTCAGAGATCCTGTTGCTGGATGCGAGCAGTGCAGACAGTAAGCCACAGATGTTTGCGCCGCGCCGTAAAGATCACGAATACGCCATCGATCACTACCGTGAGCATTTTTACATTCGCTCTAACAGAAACGGTAAGAACTTTGGCCTGTACCAGAGCGAGCAGGCTGACGAAAGCCAATGGCAGGAACTGATTGCCCCGCGCACCGATGTCATGCTCGAAGGGTTCAGCCTGTTCCGTGACTGGCTGGTGGTGGAGGAGCGCATCGCCGGGCTGACCCAACTGCGCCAAATCCACTGGCAGAGCGGTGAAGACAAGCGCATCGCGTTTGACGATCCGACCTATGTCACCTGGCTGGCCTATAATCCGGAGCCGGAAACCGAGCTGCTGCGTTACGGCTATTCCTCCATGACCACGCCAACTACGCTATATGAGCTGAACCTGGACAGCGGCGCGCGGGAGTTGCTCAAGCAGCAGGAAGTGAAAAACTTCACGGCGGAAGATTATCGTAGCGAGCGCGTGTGGGTGAAAGCCCGTGACGGCGTCGAGGTGCCGGTATCTTTGGTTTACCGTGCTGACCGCTTTGCGCATGGGGCGAACCCACTGATGGTGTACGCCTACGGCTCCTATGGCAGCAGCATGGATCCGGCATTCAGTGCCAGCCGCCTAAGCTTACTGGATCGCGGCTTTGTCTTCGCGCTGGCGCATATTCGCGGCGGTGCCGAGCTGGGGCAGCTCTGGTATGAAGACGGCAAGCTGTTCAACAAACAAAACACCTTTAACGACTTTATCGACGTTACCAAGACACTGGTAGAGCAGGGCTATGGCGATGCTGGCCGAGTGTTCGCCATGGGGGGCAGTGCCGGTGGCTTGCTGATGGGCGCGGTCGTCAACCAGGCTCCTGAGCTGTTTAATGGCGTAGTGGCTCAGGTGCCGTTTGTGGACGTGGTAACCACCATGCTGGATGAGTCCATCCCGCTAACCACCGGTGAATATGACGAGTGGGGCAACCCAAACGACAAGGCGTATTACGATTACATCTTGCAGTACAGCCCGTACGACCAGGTGAAAGCGCAGGATTATCCACATATGCTGGTCACCACCGGGCTGCACGATTCGCAGGTGCAATACTGGGAGCCAGCCAAGTGGGTGGCGAAGCTGCGTGAGTTGAAAACCGACGATCGCCAACTGCTGCTGTATACCGATATGGATGCCGGCCACGGCGGCAAGTCTGGGCGCTTTAAGGCTTATGAGGATATTGCGCTGGAATATGCGTTTATTCTGGCGCTGGCCAAGTAGGGGCGTTACATGTGATTAAACGGGCGCAGCGCTGCGCCCGTTTGCTTAACCTAGCAGGTAGTATTTCAGCGTGTGTTTCATATCCGGGTTGAGATCGTCGATGGATTTCAGCATCCAACGCAGATAGCCAGGATCGTCCAGCGCTACCTGCTCAATGGATTGCCCACGATATTTGCCGAACTTGAATTTTTTCAACAATACCGGCTGCTCGGTGATTTCCAGCATCTGTTCTGGCGTCCAACCGGAGTCCTGTACAATGCGTTGCAGCAGTGCGGCGGTGACGTAGCAGTCGTACAGTGCGCGGTGTGGATAAAGCGCGGTGTCCTGCGGCAGTTGCACATCCAGATCCAGCGCATAGCGCAGGTATTGATTACCATATTTAATGTCTGGATACAGTGTACGTGCCAGCTTGAGGGTGCAAATCCAGGCACCGTTCATTTCCGGCAGCATGGCCCGATCAAAGGCGGCGTTGTGCGCGACATAGTATGGGCTACCCTGGTAGCGACCAATAGCGACGGCGATACGCGGCTTACCCTCAACCATCTGCTCGGTGATGTGGTGAATGGCCATGGCGTCCAGGCCGATAGGCCGGTCTGGGCTGATCAGGTCGCTCATCGGATTGGTGATTTTCCCGTCGATCACGTCAACGGAAGCGACTTCCACTACGCCGCCGTCTAGCCCACAGGTTTCAGTATCGATTACACGTAACATCATGATGTTCCCAGCTAAAGTCTACTCCCTAGATTAACGAGATGGGGGGGTGATGCCAACCTGTACTTTTCACAGGCAACAAAAAACCCGCCTTGGCGGGTTTAACTATGTTCTGAAGTTGGTTTACTCACCAGACGCACTTCCTTTCTTGGCGCGTTTATCTGCCTTTTTTTCGGCTGGGGTTTTCAACGGCTTCTTCTTCGCATTTTTCTTGCTGTCCATTCCCTTACTCATGATGGCCTCTTGGTTAACCTATGGTTGGGTGGCTTGCCGAACCATTAACCCCCTAACGATCCCCATATGCAAGCGGCAAAGGGTATGGAAACGTCAACACCTTGTTTATCCAATGATTATTTATTATTAACCTTTCACGTGGCAAAAATGTTATAATATAACAAACTTATGTACACGGAGTGTGCCATGACAGTCATGACATTATTGAGCGAGCAACAACTGCTGGCAATGCCAGAATCTGATTACATGAATACGGAGCAGCGGGCGTTTTTCCGCCAACGCCTATTGGACGAGCAACAAAAACTCTGGCAGCACATCGATGTGTTGAAACGTGATATCGATAGCGGTGACATTAGCGGCGACGAAGCGGATAAAGCCGCGCGTGAAGAAGATCTGCGCCTGCTGTTCCGTCAACTGGATCGGGAAACCCGCCTGCTGCCCAAGATGGCCGCCGCTCTGCAGCGCCTGGAAACCGGTGATTTTGGTTATTGCCTTGAAACGGGTGAGCCTATTGGCCTGCCACGCCTGTTATTGCGCCCCACGGCAGAACTGAGTATTGAAGCCAAAACCGCACAAGAAATGCGCGAACCTCACATGCGTAAAAGCAAGTCGACTTCATTTTGAGCAAACGCACACTAACATGTTGGTATAGGTGGAGGTTTTAGCGTTTTACCGTTGACCTGATGAGCGGCTTCGGCTTTGATGAAGGTATCACTCACAGAGAGACGTACGCGCCATGGAACAATTACGAGGTTTGTACCCGCCATTAGCCGCCTATGACAGCGGTTGGCTGGATACTGGAGATGGGCACCGGATCTACTGGGAGCTGAGCGGCAATCCACACGGTAAGCCTGCGGTATTTATCCACGGCGGGCCTGGCGGTGGTAGCGCACCTTATCATCGCCAACTGTTCGATCCGCAGCGCTATAAGGTTTTGCTGTTCGATCAGCGGGGCTGTGGCCGTTCCAAACCGCATGCCAGCCTGGACAATAACACCACTTGGCACCTGGTCGACGATCTTGAAAGACTGCGTGTCATGGCCGGGGTGGACCAGTGGCTGGTCTTTGGTGGCTCCTGGGGTTCCACGCTGGCGCTGGCCTATGCACAGACGCATCCGCAACGCGTCAGCGAGATGGTGCTGCGGGGGATCTTCACGCTGCGTAAGCAGGAACTGAGTTGGTATTACCAAGACGGCGCTTCCCGCTTCTTCCCGGATAAATGGGAGCGGGTGCTGTCTATCCTTTCGGAGGAAGAACGCAAGGACGTGATTGCTGCCTACCGTCAACGCCTGACGTCACCGGATCTGCAAGTGCAGCTTGAGGCAGCCAAACTGTGGAGCGTGTGGGAAGGGGAAACGGTAACGCTGTTGCCAAGCGGTGCCTCCGCCTCCTTTGGCGAAGATGATTTCGCGCTGGCCTTTGCCCGCATTGAGAACCACTACTTTAGCCATCAAGGCTTTCTCGACAGCGATGACCAATTGCTGAGCAACGTCCCGTTGATCCGTCATATTCCGGCGGTGATCGTCCATGGCCGTTACGATATGGCCTGCCAGGTACAAAACGCCTGGGATCTGGCCAAAGCCTGGCCAGAGGCGGAACTGCATATTGTCGAAGGGGCAGGGCACTCAACGGATGAACCGGGTATTTTGCACCAGCTGATGCTGGCTACCGACCGTTTTGCCGGTCCCTCACCCCAACCCTCTCCCACAGGGAGAGGGAGCTGTTAGCCCCTGCTCATTTGGAGGTAAATCGGTAACTTTAGCAAAATCGATTATCTCCTCATCCAAGGTGGTCACGATAAATTTCAAACACACTCGATCGGCTCGTTTGGAGGTAAATCGGTAACTTTAGCAAAATCGATCATCTCCTCATCCAAGGTGGTCACGATAAATTTCAAACACACTCGATCGGCTCATTTGGAGGTAAATCGGTAACTTTAGCAAAATCGATCACCTCCTTATCCAAGGTGAGTCCCGATAAATTTCAAACACACTCGATCGGCTCGTTTGGAGGTAAATCGGTAACTTTAGCAAAATCGATCACCTCCTCATCCAAGGTGGTCACGATAAATTTCAAACACACTCGATCGGCTCATTTGGAGGTAAATCGGTAACTTTAGCAAAATCGATCACCTCCTTATCCAAGGTGAGTCCCGATAAATTTCAAACACACTCGATCGGTTCCCTCTCCCTGTGGGAGAGGGTTAGGGTGAGGGGCCATTACTTCATTTTAGGTTCGTAAGGTAGGCGAGAGAATTTGTGTGATTCGACGCGATAGTGCATCACACGCTCGCGGAAGTAGTCCTGCAGGTGCTTTGGCTGCTCACGTTCCACCATCTCAGGGATCACCGGCATATTATAGCGTTCCTTGAATGCCACCCCAGACGCGGCCAGATCTACGTTCACCTTGTCCATCTCGTCTTTGGAAAGCTCTGCCAGATTGTAGCCCATGATATTTTCCTTCTATTGTGTAACGGCAACTCAGCGCAGAAGGTAATCTACCGTGCCGCGCTTGGCAAGCTTCTCAAGCCAACATGTCCCTATCATCTCCAGGCTTTGTGCTCAGAGCCATTACAGAAAGCAGGGTGATATAATGTTTAAGCGTAATGTTATTGGTTTATTTTGTTAAATAAGAATGATTCGTCTTACTGTAAACATAAAGATGAAAATGATTATCATAATAATTTAATGTTAAATTAAGTGTTTATGTAACATATTGAATTTGAAGCATAAGTTTCGTTAAAATAAATGGATGTAAATCAAGTGTTTTTATTTTGTGTTAATCAGGGCATAATGCAGGAAATTAAGTTTATGACCTGCAAAAATAATAGGGATCCTCATGCTAACGCAAGCAATGACCACGAAACTGAATGAGCAACTGAATCTGGAATTCTATTCTGCCAATCTGTATTTGCAAATGAGCGCCTGGTGCAGCGATAAAGGCTTCGAAGGGGCTGCCGCATTCCTTAAAGAACATTCACGCGAAGAGATGCAGCACATGCAGCGTCTGTTCGACTACCTCAGTGATACCGGGGCCTTGCCACTGATCGGCAGCATTGCAGCGCCACCGGTAGAGTTTGAGTCACTGGCGGACGTTTTCCAGCAGACTTACGAGCATGAGCAACTGATCACTCGTCAAATCAATGAACTGGCACACGTGGCAATGACCACACATGACTACTCAACCTTCAACTTCCTGCAATGGTATGTTGCGGAACAGCACGAAGAAGAGAAGCTGTTCAAATCCGTGCTGGACAAGTTGGCGCTGGTAGGCAACAGCGGCAAGGCATTGTTCTTCATTGATAAAGATCTGAAGAGAATGGGTGCTGAGGCAGTAAGCGGTAACGGCCAGGCCTGATAACCCGCTTTTGTCATCAATCTGAAAACCGCGTACTTTCCACCGTACGCGGTTTTTTTTGCCCTGTGTTTATCGAGCGGCTATAGCGATACGTGCTGCCAGATCGCAAAATATCAGTGATGTGCTCGACTTGCCGATTCACCGTAGTTATGATTTAACGCGATACGCTACCGGGAGGTAGAGAGTTATAACAGTGAGTTACCCACTCCTTCTGCTGTTTACCCGTGGCGCAATCACAGTGGTGGGTTGAGGCTGCGGAAACATCGCTCCGCGTAACCGGTCTTGGCCCTTATCACCTACATAATTGATAAAGGACTCCTCCGTGATCGCTAAAATTCGTTCATCCTATCACCTGCTTTCCACCATTTTTGTACTGTTTGTCGGCTTGTCTTCCCAGCAGGCGTTGGCGCATGCCCACCTGAAAGTACAGACTCCGGCGGCAGACGCCACCGTCAGCTCCGCGCCAAAAGTGCTGACGCTGAATTTCTCCGAAGGTATTGAGCCTAACTTCAGCGGTGTCAAAGTGACCGGCCCAGATAACGCCGTGGTTAAAACCGGCAAGCTGGATCTGGATCCAAGCAACAACACTCAGGTTAATGTACCGATTGAAAGTGAACTGGCTGCGGGGAAATACCAGGTCAGCTGGCACGTTGTTTCCGTTGACGGTCATAAAACCAAAGGTCAGTACAGCTTTACCGTTAACTAAGCCATGACTCTGGCGACCCTGTTTGTGCTGTGTCGCTTTGTGCACTTTACGGCGGTGATGCTGATGTTTGGCGTCAGCCTGTTCACCGCCGTCCTGTCGCCACAGCGCCTCTCCCCGATAATCACCCGCGATTTGCGCCCTCTGCTGCTCGCCTCGACCTGGATCTTCGCATTAACCGCCTTGCTGATGCTGGCCATTCAGGCCGGATTGATGGGCGATGGCTGGGCGGATACCTGGCAATTGAGCATTTGGTGGGCGGTGTTGGGCACCACCTTTGGTGAAGCCTGGCGCTGGCATCTGGGTTTTTCCCTGCTGGCCTTGTTAGCCTTGCTGTTACCTGCGGCAAAGCGGGGACAAGCGTTGGCACTGTGCTCGGCACTGCTACTGGTCAACATGGCGTTTATCGGCCATGCGGCGATGCATGCGGGCTTATTGGGCATAGCGCACCGCGTTAACCACGCCTTGCACCTGTTGGCCGCAGGCTACTGGTTCGGCAGCCTGTTGCCGTTGTTGCTTTGCCTGCGCTACTTGCCACAGCCGCAGTGGCGTAGCGATGCGATCGCCACCTTGATCCGTTTCTCCCGCTGGGGCCATGTTGCCGTGGTGCTGGTGATCGTGACGGGCATAATCAACAGCCTGATTATCCTTGGCCGCTGGCCAGTCGATCTCGGCTCCGCCTATCAGCGCTTGTTGTTAGTGAAAGCCGGGCTGGTGGCATTGATGGTTATAGTCGCATTGGCCAACCGTTACGTTATCGTCCCCGCGATGCGCACCACCCCCAATCTGGCACAGTGCGGGTTGGTTATCGCCTGCTGGCTTGAGGTGGCGTTGGGAGCTGTGGTGCTGCTGTTGGTGAGTTTATTTGCAACCTATGCGCCGGTATGACATTGCGCCTTGCCGGATGCCCCCAAACTGCGGGAAAATCGATTTAAATCGCAACTTAAGGCCAAAAACATGAAATCTGTAATTCTTGGTATTGTGCTGCTGGCAACGGCGTCGAGCGCGCTGGCGGCAGATAAGCTGGTTAACGTCACTAAGCTGGAGTACGGCAAACAGTGGGCGTTCACCAAAGAGGAAGTCACGCTGCAATGCCGCAAAGGGGCCGCCTTGTTCGTGCTCAACAACAGCACCCTGATGCAGTATCCGCTCAATGAAGCAGCTGAAGCACAGGTGAAAGCGGGGCAGCAGCGTGCCCAATCGCTGGATGTGATCCTGCTGGATGACGCCAACCATCCTGGCCAGAAAATGAGCGTGCAACCTTTCCGCGAAAGAGCAGAAAAATTGTGTGCTGACTAATCAACTAACCACTAGATACTTATGAAAAAGTTTACGGGTGGTGACGAGATGTACATAATTAATTTCTGTTTGTAACTATCACTTGTGTGCGCTGGGCTGGCAAAACTGGCACCTTAGACTATTCTTAGAAAGCACGGTTGAACAAACCTTGCATAAATGCCAACTTTTAGCGCACGGCTCTCTCCCAAGAGCCCTTTCCCTAGACCGATTATAGGAATCGTAATCGGTCTTTTTTTTATTTTCGTTTTATTTCAATTGGTTGTGCGTTTGTGTGCGAAATTGTCCGAAAACTGATACTCGGTCTTTTATAGCATCACGTATTCTTTCCCCCTCGTATCCAGGTATTTATTGGTCATTTTTCCCGATTTATGCCCCAGTAACTTCATGGCAAATTCCTTCCCTTTCTCCCTCTCATACAACCTTCCTGCTAGGCTCCGGACATTCGTGGAATGTGGGTGGGCTATCCTCCAAAACAATCCCCGCATCTTTCCTTGCCGTGACAAATTTTTTGGTTAAGCTGTCAGAATTAAGCGATCCGTCTGGACTGTTTTTCCTGATACCAGCGCTGATCATGAAATCTGTGGTGCTTGCCTGACGGCAACGATCAATAACCACCCTCAACTCTGGTATCAAACCTACGCCGCACCCTGGCAGGAACTGAAAGCGATCGCTACTGATCTGGATGAGGGATCTTTGTTGGGCGCGCAGTGTAAAATTGAGGTCAGAGTATTGTAACTCGACACTTTACGCCATATTTACGTCATCTTTTGATATGATGCCAAAGTTATAAAAAACCCGCCAGTGAGCGGGTTTTTGTTTACACTCACATGCTCGGTTTGCAACACGTAGATTTAATATGATGTGTTGGCTTGGTTTCACTGCGAAGTTTTTTTGCTATGATGTTCCGCATAAAAAACGGAGGGCATCATGACTTGGCAAGGCATTCCATATAAATTGATTTCTAATGAAGCAGCCGAAACGGTAAATTTGGCACTACGATCGATACCAACGATTGTCATCGATAGTCCACCTGATTACACCTCACCCATTATTACGGCTGTAGTTTCAGTGATTGCAGGCGCTATCCCAGCCTGTATTGCAATTTGGACTTTTAAAAGAAATTCTCGTAACACTAAGAGTGAACGTGAGGCCCAGCAAAGATTTTTAACTCAGGAAAGAGCAGAGCAACAACTTTTTTTGAAAGAAGAACGGGCTGCTCAAATTGCTTCAACTGAAAAAGATAGGGAAGCACAGCTAGCAATTGCTAAACAAAATTTTAATATGCAGGTTTTATCTGTTAATAGACAGGCATGGATAAATAACTTAAGAGATTTGCTGGCTGAATATAGCGCAATGGCCCCCAATCTATTGAATGCTAAATTTAACTATCTCAATGCGAAACAAACATACTCTTCGACATTGAAACAAGGAACGGATAATCCCGCAAATTACTCACTTGATTCTTATAAAAAAATACTGGACAGGCGTTCTGCTGAGTTCGTCGAAAGCGTTAATGATTTTGAGGCAGTCAAGTTAAAGGGTAGCCTCCTTGTCGCAAAAATCAAAATGATGCTCAGCCCAAAAGAAAAATGGTACATGGCTTTAAGTGCTGAGTTTCGTGAGATAGACATAATCTATAATTCATTTGAAGAGTTAGATATGAGTGTTTATCCATCTAAGTTAGAAGGTATGCATAAGTGCTTGAGTTCGATTTTGGAAATCTCACAAGACTTGTTGAAATATGAATGGGGGCGGGTTAAGAAAGGCGTGTGATTTTTTATTTTTAACCTTGGGTTGTGCGGCTTTTTTCTTGACAGTTTTGATGTGCTCAATACAGCGCCTGAGATGTTAAATACTCAGGTTTTAATGGCTCACTTCGGTGGGCCTTTTTTTATTCCTAAAACCCACATGGAGCTGGGTATGGACAATCACAATATGCCACCTGGCTTAGTGGAAGCCTGCATTATGTGGCTAAAAATTAACTCTCCTACGTTGTACGGCATTTTTGCTGCGTTCGGCATGGTTGCCCTTATCACTCTGAGGGACGGTAAGGGCTGGCATGACTGTTTTTATGCTGGCGCAATTTCTGGGCGGGGTTATCAACTCACTTGAGATGTTCGGTATGAGCCAAGCCAATGCGGTAACCGTCGGCGTAATTGTAGGTGGAATGGGAGTCGAGCGCTGTCTTGCAATTATACGGATGGTTGCGAGCATGAAAACTAATACACCGCTTGATGAGAAGGAAAGATGGCCAATAAATTCATTTTAGGGAAGCGCAGCATAACGAACCTGCGCGGTGCCCGACCCGAATTGGTGTCTGTGGTTCGGCGGGCAATAGAGCTGACTTCGATAGACTTCACTGTGATTGAGGGGGTGCGCATTCAAGAGTGCCAGCGCTAGCTTGTGCGTAACGTAGCCAGTCAAACGCTTAACAGCCGCCACCTAACAGGCCACGCCGTGGATTGCGCGCCGCTGGTAAATGGTGTGATCCCCTGGAATGACAAAACCCAGTTTAAGGCGGTATCTGATGCCATGTTTACTGCGGTAAAAGAATTGGGCGTGAAAATCCGCTGGGGCGGGGACTGGAACGAAAACGGCCGCAGTGATGATGAGCGTTTTTATGATGGCCCGCATTTTGAGTTGCGACGGCAGGACTACCCATAATGACCTCGCGGCAATTATTGCTGGCTGCGCTGGCGGTGGTCATTGCTCAAGCTTGGTACATGTCAGAACTGAGAAGCGACCTCGCAGAATCCCAGAGAGACAACAAAGCACTGTCCCAATCACTGCGCATTCAGTCAGATATGCAGATCCGCGCTAACGCTATCGACACCCAACGCTACAAGGAATTGAAAGATGCCAAAAATGAAGTTGCTGATCTGCAGCGTGCTGTTGCTGCCGGCACTAAGCGGCTGCAGCTCAACGCCAACTGCGGAAAAGCCAAAGCTACCGGCTCCAGCAGCATGGCTGATGGCGGACGGGCCCGACTTACTGACGCCGCTGAACGGGATTATTTCACCCTCAGAGAGCGAATCGAAACCGCCCGAAGCCAAATAGCAGGGCTGCAGGATTACATCAGAGATGTGTGCCTGGCGCAGTAGGGCATTACAGAGCGTCTATACGTGGGCGCTCGATAATGCTTAGTTCATTTCTTTAAGTTTTGAGCGAGCACCCCAGCAGATCGCAATCATTATGACCATGGCGACAAAATTGGGCCATTGCGCGCCGCAGAAATACACATCAGTTACCCGATTGCTGAGATCGAGGCAGGTATAAACGGTGGCACCGGCAAACCAGGTGCGGATCAAATTTGCTTTACTCATAGGAAATCCTTTTCTGTTGTGTAATTTGATAATGTCAATCATTTTCAATTGAATCACAAGCATTACAGGTGGCATTCACAGAAGTGCTATCGATAATGTTATGTTACTCCCTGATTTACGGGAGGAACCATGAAAATAGATCAAGATTACCTGAAGGGGCTGTTGGAAGCCTTTGAGTCGTCCGAAGAGCCTCAAACTGATATAAATAAGTTACTGAGGGTTGGTTATGATCATCAGAGTAAAGAATTCATCTTTCACGTGAGATTGCTTGAGGATCGAGGTCTTATTGGAAGGTCTGATGGCGAACCAGGGATAGGTTACTACGGCGTATCAACTGATGATGGTGAAGATGAGGGTTTTTTCGATGCAGTACCCTTACGGTTAACTGCTTCAGGACATGATTTTTTAGATGCCATTCGAAACCAAGAAGTTTGGGCAACCCTCAAAAGTGGTTTCAAGGATGCAAGCATAGGGACGCTGGTTACAGTATCGAAAGAACTATTTAACAGGGTGCTGAGTAAGCAACTCGATAAGTATTTCGACTAGTCTCGCCATATCGTGGGGCATTTTTAATGCATCACCGAGCAGCTTTAAGGGGTATCTGCGCAGTGCATAAGAAGTATACCCCTAGCTAGCTCCTGAGTAGGCAAAGGTATGGTTTTCGCATGAACTTTCAACACTTAATTTTTAGGTGGAAACCTTTCGAGTAGTTGCAAATTTTGTACAGCAGAGCCATTTACCGTGATTTCATGCTCTCCAAGATGACGACTATGCGGGTGTACACCTGCGAGGATTGAAGATCTAGGCGCCCAGGCTTTCATGAGGACACCACCTAAAAGACCGAGGTTCAGTCCTCTTGCGAATTGCTCCGCTTTCTCTTTTTTAGTGGTCCAGCAAAAACCTATAGCTCCTTGGTAGTAGCGATCAAGGTTTTCTCCACGGTATACCACCAAACCATCGCCATCGTATGCGGGTAAAAGCATCCTAAGAACGAGAAGAAGTTTTTTGTCGTCGTTAATACTTTTTCTGATGAAGGCTCCCAATTCAACCCATTTTAAATGAAATGCTGCTTTGAGTTCAGGGCTCGGGCCGCGGGCTCCTTCAAAAGAAGTTGCGAATTCAAACCAACCATACTCTTTATGAATTTGATTAATAAGGCTTTATTCTGGAGATTTTTGTTCCTCTCATGCTTTATATGCTCCTAAGTCCATTGGAACTCCCGCTAGATTGTAATGTTTACCTGACTGTTGAAGAGCAGTTTTACGAGACTGCTCTTCAATGCGCAAGCAAAATCACCGGCAAATCCTGCCAGGTCACCCTGACCGTTATTCTGCCGGTGGTTTTTTTATTTTGTTCTGCACTTCGCTGTTACCCACGAGAAAAATCAGCACAAACGATCTGTTTTAGGTGGTGCTGGTTGGAAATTTCCCGGGCTGGGCATTTTGGGAGGCAGTAGAAAATTCTATTTGAAGGTGGGCGGCCACCGATAGTTAGAGCTACCGGTAACCATTCATACCCACGGGTAGTCATGATGAGTACGAACCAAGGCCCACTTGCTCTCGAGAGCGGGGCCATCTTGTTAGGTGCTCGGAAATAACCAAAGAAAAAATCAGGGAAAGCTGGCAATCGTTTATAAGCCAATCGATTCGCTCATTGTTTATGCACGCAATGCGCGTTTGCACAGCGACGCGCAAGTAAAAAAGCTGGTGGATAGCATTCAGGAATTCGGCTGGACTCATCAGTTAGGGAGGGGGGAGGGGATTGCGAGAGAGCTTCGGCCTGGCGGCCAGATTTGGTGTGCGCAGAATAAAAGGTAAGCATTAGTAATTGTAATGGGCTGCCTGCACATCCTCTGCAAGTGGTGATAGGATATTATCACTTGCTTCAAAAAGGAATTTCCAATGAAAACTCTCGGTTATGTTGCTTTAGTGGTTGGTGTTATTTGGTTGTTGGTTGCGTTTAATTTGGACACCAGTGTATCCACTGGCTACGGCACCACCCGCGTAAATAATATTGGCCTAATGGCTTCAAAGCAAAATCATATTGTAATCGGTGCGTTTATCACCCTTTGCGGGTTGCTGATGGCGATTTTTGGTAAGCGCTCGACTGCCACGGTCAAGTGTCCGTTATGCGCCGAATCGATTAATCCCGAGGCGATTAAGTGTAAGCATTGTGGGAGTGATGTTGGTTCCTTAAAAGCTGGAGGTGCTGCCGAGGAAGTGAAAGCTCTTGTTGCTAGCGACTTCGTTACCAAAGATCAGGATGGTGACGTTGCTCTTAATTATGATGGTATTAAATCCTTTGCTAATCAGCTACATAATGAAATGCCGAAGAACTCAGCTCTTTCCATAATGGTGATGCATGAGCCTGTGATTCGTAAGCTTAAGAGTGGTCTACCCAAAAACCTTAGGGAAACCTTTGGGGCGGAACTTGAGGGGATGCTCAGAATCATTAAAAAGCAATGATCCGACTAATCATGCTTAAGCATTGGCTTGGTCGTTGCCTGTGAGCTGCAAAGGACAGTGCTGTTTTTATGACGCATGCCCACTTAAGTGGGCTTTTTGTTGGGCAGCCATAATGTTATGGTGCCGTTGCGTGAAAATTTGATGTTTTACTATACCCCTAAAACCTTCTACATCCAGTTCTGAGAAGTCGAAATCCTTACCGTAGGTAGGTATGCACTCATTTCCGGTTGTTTGGCGAAGGATAGGGCGACGATTTAAGGCTGCTAAAATCAACTAAAAGTTGATTGGATATCGCCCGGGCTATACACTCTGTATTAGATAACCGTGGTTATATTCCACGAGATTCCACTAAGTACCATGTACTTCAGTGGTTTATGTATAAAGTGTAGAGGGTACGTCTATGAGTCACGCACTGAAAAAGGCTGAGCGTTTGTGCATTCCGCCTCGTGACAAAAGCGCGGTAGCATCACCACGAGCAGCTATTGGGGATAACAGCACCCATGGCGATCAGGTCAAGAATGCCTTTGACTTTGGTTTTGCACGCTACGAAAAAGCAATGGAAGACCTATCAAAGGTGTAAGTAGATACCTATGGCAGAGATTGTTGAGGGAATTAACTACCTGTCAGTAGAAGACATTATCTACATTAATAGGGCCTTGATCGAAGCGCAGACGCCAAGTGAGCCTATCGAAGTTTTAAACTCCAACAATCTTCATTCTTCGCAAGCAAGGCCTAGCCAAGTGAGATACTACCAGCAGACAGATGACATGTTCACTCTGTCTGCTGTCTTGATAGAGAGCTTGATCCAAAACCACCCATTCGCAAACGCCAACAAACGAACGGCCATGATGTCCGGTTATATATTCCTTCTGATGAATGGGTATGAGTTGACCGCACCCAGTGAAGAGGTTGTGGCTATAGCTGAGGGCATGGCATGCAAAGAGTATGATGTTGAGGATATGGAAAACTGGCTTTGCTACTGGTCAAGGCTCTACGACTCAAGGGAGTTGTGTAAGCCTGCAAAGTCAATCATAACAACAATAGATTTGCTGAACTTAAAACTCTATTTCCCTAAGCCATAAACCCACCTCCCGGTGGTTTTTTGCTATCTGGCTAGTGTATCTAGCCGCATCACCATATCCTCACTTCTAACCCGCCCTGTGCGGGTTTTTTTATGCCCGGAGAAACCATGGCAATAGGCACATTGTTGTAGCCGTCGTTCGTATTCATCCGGTGAGATATTTCCCAGCCGGTAATGCTGCCGCTTCAGATTGTAAAAACTGTCGATATAATCGATAACGTCTGCAATACCCTGACTTCGGGTTTCATAGCGACGATAGTTAACTCGTTCTCCTTTCAGGCTGCGGAAAAACCTCTCCGTAACCGCATTATCCAGACAGTTGCCCTTACGGCTCATGCTGCCCGTCACATCAAGCTCCTGCTGGCATGATTGGAACTGAGCGCTGGTATACTGCGTCCCCTGATCGCTATGGAGCACGACTGGGCCTGTTGGCCGCCGTTTATTGATCGCCAGCCGTAATGCCCGGATGGTCAGGGTGCTGTCCGGTTTGTCTGAGAAGGCCCAGCTCACTATTTTTCTTGAACATAAGTTCATGGCAATAGCCAGATACAACCAACCCTGAGCTGTACGAAGGTAGGTGATATCTCCTGACCACCAGGTATTCAATGTCTCTGGATTAAATTGTCGATTCAGTAGGTTATCCGCTACTACTGCCTGTTTTCCACCTCGTGGATAGCGGTGACGTCCAGGGCGCTTTGCAACCAGCAACAGGGTTTTCATTATCTGACGGATGTGGTATCGGCCAACGTTAAAACCCTGTTCACGCAACTCGATACACATGCGCCGACTGCCGTACGTCGCATCCATTTCAGCATGAACATGTTTAGCCGCCGCGTGAAGCATAAGAACATCGGCCTTGAGCGCTGGCCGCTATAAAATACACTGCGCGTAAGCGACAGGCAGCGGCATACCTGCTGAATGTTTGCACACCGGCCTTCTTCAGCTTCACCGCGACTTTTTGTCGTTGTTCATTTCCATGGCGAAGAAGGCTGAAGCTTTTTTTAACAGGTCATTGTCGCTCTGAAGCTGACGTACCTGCTTTTCAAGCTCCTGTACTCGCCGTTGTTCAGGTGTAATGGCACTGGATAGTTGTGCTGAAGGACTAGATTGACACATTCCTGTTTGAACTCATGGGTAAACGTTTTTCTGCGCATTCTCACCTCGTTAGTGCTGCTTATTATATCTCTAACAAAGTGTCCGGGATGATTAGACCATTACACCTGCAACGTATGAATCAACTTACCACAAAACCAACTATAAGATGAATCCATATTGCCCGGTAGTCAGATGAGGGCTAGATTGATCGGGTATCCCCTTATTGTTGAGGTTATTTAAAATGCTCAAGCATCGCTGGTCTGCCCTCGCACTTGCGTTGATCGTGTTCACTTCCTCAGCCTCTGTTATGGCCAATCCAGGGAATGGTAATGGCAATGGAGGTGGTAACGGTAACGGAGGTGGGCATGGTAATTCCGCTAACCATGGAGATAATCATGGGAAGGGTAATTCAGGCAAAGGTCATTCAGACAAAGGCAAAAAAGCCAAAGGTGGTGATGACGATCTGGTTACCGTGAATATCAATTATGACCGCGTACGGCCCCTGGCGGTAAACTACGGATTGACCGGGTATCAATCTTTACCTCCCGGCATCGCCAAGAACCTGGCACGGGGCAAACCATTGCCACCGGGGATCGCCAAGAAAATGGTGCCCGCTTCAATGCTGGGGCAACTACCTTCTTATCCTGGCTATGAATGGCGTATCGCCGGGAATGATTTAGTCCTGGTGGCTTTAAGTACGGCTATTGTTGCCTCTGTTATCAATGGGGTATTTGATTAGCCGTTGACCGGTTCTGGGTAATTATTTCAACGATAGTTGCCCAATAATCAATGAGCTCCATGTCAGCGGCCCCTGCCGTAACCGATGATGGGTATTGGAAAGAGAGGCTGACTTTCTTTCCTTACCGATCATAGCCATATCATTCACGGTGAAAATCTTTCTTCCTCCCACCATTTGGTATATCTATACTGTATAAAAATACAGTATAGAGACATACCCCTATGAAACACTTTGTTCCAACGCCAACCCCAGAGAAATTGTACCTGCCACTGTTTTCCGATCGGGTGCCTGCTGGCTTTCCTAGCCCGGCGCAGGACTACGTCCATGCCAGGATCGATCTCAACGAATATTGCATCAGCCACCCGAACGCTACCTACTTTCTCTACGCCTCCGGTGAAAGCATGCTGGAAGCGGGCATTACCGATGGCTCGATGCTGGTTGTCGATCGCAGCATTGGGGCAGAACACGGTGACATCGTGATCGCCAGCGTTGGTGGGGAGTTCACGGTGAAGCGGCTATGTCTGCGGCCAGTCGCGCAGCTCGAGCCGATGAACCCCAACTACCAACCCATTCCACTACACGATGGCGCTGACGATTTGGACATTGTCGGCGTGGTGGTATCGACCATCACGAGGCTCAAGTAATGTACGCGCTGGCCGATGTGAACAGCTTTTATGCCAGCTGTGAAATGCTGTGGCGGCCCGATCTGCGTGATCGCCCAGTGGTGGTATTGTCAAATAACGATGGTTGTGTAGTTGCCCGTAACCAAGAGGCTAAAAAATTGGGGATGGCAATGACCGGGCCTTACTTTAAGGTCAGGCAGCAGTTGGAGCGGGCGGGGGGCGTCGCTTTTAGCAGTAACTACGAGCTGTATGCCGATATGTCTGCCAGGGTGATGACGGTGTTGGAAGCGTTGGTGCCACGGGTTGAGATCTACTCCATCGATGAAAGTTTTCTCGATCTGTTTTCGCTGCCCAATTGCGGCAATTTGGCACAGTTCGGGCGGCAGATTAGGCACCAGGTACGGCGCGAAACAGGACTGTTCGTGGGGGTCGGGATTGCGCAAACCAAAACGCTGGCCAAGCTGGCAAACTTTGCCGCCAAAAAGTGGGTGGAACAGACCAACGGTGTGGTCGATCTTTCCAGCCTGGAGCGGCAGCGTAAGCTGATGAACAAGGTGCCGGTAGAGGAGGTCTGGGGCATTGGGCGGCGGATAGCAAAAAAGCTGAACGCGATGGGGATAGAAAGCACGCTGCAACTGGCTGATGCCAGTACCACCATGATACGTAAACGCTTCAGCGTGGTGATCGAACGAACGGTGCGGGAACTGTGTGGTGAACCTTGCCTGGAGCTGGAAGAGTTCGCGCCCACCAAGCAGCAGATTATCAGCAGCCGCAGCTTTGGCGAACGGATCACCGAGTATGAACATATGCATCAGGCGATCTGTTTATATGCCACGCGAGCGGCAGAAAAGCTGAGGGCAGAACGGCAGTATTGTCGGCACGTCAGCGCCTGGATCAAAACCAGCCCGTTCGCCACTCACGAGGCCTATTACGGCAATTCGGCCAGCGTCAAATTGAACACGCCAACGCAAGACACCCGCGACATTATTGCCGCTGCGATGCGCTGCATGGATGCCATTTGGCAACCCGGTCATCGTTTCGATAAGGGCGGGGTGATGCTGCAGGATTTTTTCAGCCGGGGCGTCGCCCAGCTCGACATGTTTGACGAGTATCAGCCAAGGCCCGACAGCGAAAAGCTGATGCAGGTGATGGATCATATCAATAACTCGGGCCGGGCCAAGCTGTGGTTTGCTGGCCAGGGAACGCAGCAGGTTTGGTCGATGAAGCGTGAACTGCTGTCACCGGCTTATACCACCAGGCTGAGTGATTTACCCCGTGCTCGGGTATACTGAGCGGCGCTTTTCCCTGGCCACTACGCCATAACGTGGTGGTTAATAATTTTATCAGTAAGTTACTGGCTAATGGGTTAATGCTATGCGCAGGTCTTTATCATCCTATCATCCACTGCTTTATTGGCTGCGTGTTCGGCAAAAGCGGGTTTTGCGCCATCTTGCGTGGCAATGGTCATCGCGCCGGTATGCCAGCGAGAAAACGCCGGGGCAGCGGTTGGAGCACCGTTTTATCAAGCATACCTCCAAGCTTATCCGCAAGCTGGGCAATAGCGATATCGGCTTGCAGCACAATAAAGTGATTAATTTGCGGCTGGCGGTTGCGGCAACCAGCGGGATTATTATCAAGCCGGGTGAGTATTTCTCGTTTTGTAAACTGGTGGGGAAACCGACTCGCGCCCGTGGTTTTGTTGAAGGGATGGAGCTATCGTTTGGTGAAGCGCGCAGCGGTATTGGCGGGGGGATTTGCCAGCTAAGCAATTTAATCCACTGGATGGCGATCCACTCACCGTTGGTCGTGATTGAACGGGCAAATCACAGTTTTGATCCTTTCCCGGACGAAGGGCGGATATTGCCTTTTGGCTCAGGAGCCGCCATTTTCTACAACTATATCGATCTGGTGCTGCATAACCCGACTCAGGATAGCTTCCAACTGGTGTTCAACGTTGCAGAACACCAGTTGGAAGGTGAGCTGCTGTGTTCGGCCCCTCGCACGGTTAAATATCATATCTACCAAAAATCCCACCGATTTATCCGTCGGCAACAGCGTGTTTACCGGCAGAATGAAATCTGGCGTGATATCTCCACCAAAGGGCAGGACTCGGTGGTATTACATTCCGAACGGCTATACCAGAACGATGTGGTGGTAAAATATGATGTTGAAGAACAACGGGTTGAGTGAATATAGTCAATCACGCTGAGCATCAGCGTTCTGCCATTGACAGCACAACGGTAACAGAAGGGATCCTTATCATTAAACGGGTAATATTTAATTAAGCAGAACAAGTACTGCGAATTAAATAAGGTGGAACATTAGAACCACTCTACTCTCTTATTAGGATAAGGATATTTACCATGAACAATACCGTCAATGGAACCATCAATTTTGCTGGACAAATCGTTGCCCAAACCCTGGGGATTGAAGATGGTGGCATTATTTTACAGCGGCCACGCAGTGCTGGCCTCACCGTCAGCGTTAACGGCAGCGAAACCCAAAATGGCTACGTGCAGCTTGGTGCCGTAAGCGAAGTACAGCTGGCAAATCCCGGCGACAGGGCCATGCCACACCAATTTAACATTCGTGTTGCGGGCATCTCGGAGCAATATACTCACGCCTTGGTCTTTTTTGAGGGGGGTGCCACGGTTGATGTTGTCACCGGCGGCCTGATTAATATGGCGGAGGCAGGTAACGTGCAGATCCAATTGCGTAACCAGCAAGGTGATATTGTCTCGGCAGGTAGTAACTCTCAACTGGTCAGTTCAGCGTTTGTCCCGGTGATGAATGGTGAGGTTTACACCTCCTTTACCGCAAACTTCTGCAGTACCGGCCGCGCAACGCCGGGTAATGTGGCGAGCAAGGTTGATTACACGCTCTATTTATTTGAGCTGGTTGCCTGATTGCTAAATAACCCACCGAACGGTGGGTTTTAACCGCTGACAAATGCCAACAGGTTCAAAACGGGCGCAGTTCATTCACATGCTGCGCCCGTCTGGAAAATCAGTGGATAAGGCAACATTCGTTGATCGCTATTTCCCCTTACCCCGGTCTGTACCCTCCCAAAGGGCGGGGGAGCCAGTCTATGCATTTATTGTGCCGTCAAACCATCAGCTTTCATCCAGCCCGTGGTTTTATCGCCGGTTTTGGGGTGAATATAACTCACGAACAAAAATTCCTTATAAGGCTGCCCGTGCGTGGCGGTAACGCTATCGCCATTGACGACAAACTTCCCGCCTTCATCCTGGCAGAGCTTATCCGGAGAGTCGTAAAAATAGAGTTTTTTGCTCTTTACCAGATACTTCGCCGCAGGCGAGGCCGCTTTGCTCATTGCAGCTTCGGCATTCGCCTGGGCATCGTGGCAAATTTCGTCGAGCGGGGCCAGACGATCAACGTTTATCCAGCCGGAGGCATTGCCATAACCGACTAACAGATAGCCATTTTTCTCGCCTTTGACGGGCTCAAGTGCGGCATAACCCACCACCTGCACCTTATCGTTCGGGATCACAAATTGAGATCCATTGACGCACTGTTCGGTAGGGGCAGCGTGAAAATAAGCCCGGCCTTTACCACGCACCACATATTTAGGGGAATCGGCAATGATGGCACCTAATTTCATCTGGTCCAAAATGGCCGCGCAGCGCTGCTCCTTCTGTAGGCATTGCTGATATTGTTTACCGTACTGTGGATTAAAGGTGAGTTGCAGCGGATGCTGTTCGTCGGTGCTGTTATCCAGTAGCTGTCCGGTTTGTGGATCGTACATGACCCAACCAAGATGTCCGGCACCTGGTGAATCAGGTGAGGGGGGCTTTCGGCGATCGAACAGTTGAATGGCCTGTATGCCGTTGGCCCGCGATTCAATATGGGTTGCCAACTTGTCCGCCGGTACTTTCTCCGCCTGGATCAGCGCCTGATTGCTGCTGGCTAACAGCTTGCTCAACGGAACCTGGCAGTCGAACAGAGAAGCAGGTCGGTCAGGGGTAAAACCTGAGCCCACTGGCGTCACGGCCTGTAGCGCTGTCCAGGGCGCAAGCAGCAATGTTCCAACTACGGCTAAAGTGGCAAGCTTCTCCATTTCTCTCCCATCTCCGGTGAGGCAGTATATCTGTCAGCCGCCATCATACCCGGCCAGCTGCGAGTTATGCCACACCGGCTACCCGTAACAGCGCCGTTACCGCCGCCGCCGCCAGCAACACCACGATTAACGGCGTTTTCCGCCAGGCTAATAATGCTCCTACTGCCACGCCACCCAAGCGAGCATAACCGGCAAAGTGCTGCCCTTCGAACAGCGTCGCGATCACCGCCACGGCCAGCAGCAACGTGGTGGCGGAGTCGGCGAGCAGGGCTTGAACCCGGTCGGAAAAGCTCAGGCTGCGGCCTAGCAGAAAACCGGCAAAGCGAAACGCAAAGGTGCCGCTGGCCAGGATCAGGATGCCGATGATGAGTGTTTGGTTGTCCATTATTTTTCTCGCTTTCTGATCAGTAAACCCAACAGTGAAAACAGCACCGGCATGCCAATCGGTACCCAGGGCACGCTAGCCAGGGCAATCAGGGTGCCGGAACAGGCAGAAATGCTGGTACGCAGTTTTTTCAGTGAGCCAACAATCAAGGCCAGCAAAATGGTGGGGAACACGGCGTCCAGCCCAATGGCATGGATATCGGGAATAAAGCTGCCGATGGTGCCGCCAATCAATACGCCCAACGGCCAGCAGGCGGCGATCCCCAGCCCACAGAGCCAGTAGGCTGCCCGCTTTTTGGCCTGCGTCGGTTGGGAAATGCCGAACACCACGCTTTCGTCGTTCATGATATGGCAACCCAATAACTTAAAGCGGCTGCGCTCGATCACCTCTTTCACTGCCATACCGAACGGCAGGTGGCGTGCATTCACCAGCAGTCCGGCTGCCGCCGCAGCAAAGGGGCTACCGCCACTGGCCACGATGCCGATAAACAGAAATTCAGAGGCACCCGCCAGCACCAATAACGACAGCATCAGTGGGACCCAAAGTTCGAAACCCAGGCCGGTCGCCAATGAGCCATAGGAGATCCCCACGATGCCGTCCGCCAGGCAGACCAGCGCGATCCCTTTGATCACGCCCTTATCGAGCGAGGGGAAGCGATTTTTAGCCATACTATTTTTCTCACTATCTTTCTCAAAACGAACGGTTGTTCTATTATAATGAACACTTCAATCTCGATTTACAAGTCGAACGATCGTTCGTTATAAGGTGAGTTACGCGGTCTATGAAACAACCCATCAACATCATTGCGGAAGCCCTGGTGCGCGAACGCCAGCGCACTGGCCTCTCTTTGGCAGAAATTGCCCGCCGGGCAGGAATTGCCAAATCGACACTTTCTCAACTCGAAGCGGGGAATGGCAATCCGAGCCTGGAAACGCTGTGGGCACTCTGCGTCGCGCTGGATATCCCCTTTGCGCGTTTGATGGAGCCGCAGCAGAGTAAAACGCAGGTGATCCGGCGTGGGGAAGGGGCGGCGGTGGTGTCAGAGGTGGCTAACTATACGGCAGTGCTGTTGGCAACCTGTCCGCCTGGCGCACGGCGGGATATCTATCTGCTGACGACCCAGCCGGGTGCCGACCGCCTTTCTCATCCGCATCCGCCAGGTTCGGTGGAACATATCATCATCACCCAAGGGCGCGCTTTGGTCGGACTGGCAGAGGAGCCTGCCGAGCTGAATGCCGGGGATTACATTTGCTACCCAGCCGACCGGCCACACCTCTTCCGCGCCCTGGAACCGGATACACTGGCCGTGCTGGTCTCAGAACAAAACTAGCTCCGGCAACTGACAAAACTTCAACCGATTCGCTAAGTCGCCATGTAGGGCGCCACATGCCGCGCCCGCCCCGCGAACCTCAGCCATAACCCATTCGCATAAACGCTGCCAAACCAGACGCATTGGCGGTCACTTTGCGTCCATTTGTTAGATCCCTGTCATGTTTTTGTTATTTGCTCATTCCAAAACGCACGTTTCGCTTGTTTGGGTTTAAAAATTTCATTAGTCTAATTTTTGAAACAAACGTTTAACAAATGGGTGGGGTATTTGACAATTACGCCAGGAATTCATTTCAATGCATTGTTTTATAGCTTTTTCTTTATCTATGCCAGGTGGTTAATAGACAGCCTCAGCTAATGAGATGCCACGTGGAACAGGGTTTTAAGGCGATAAAAACGAGCGGATTGTTGTTTGAATGTAAAAAATATTTTTCATTAGCCGTCAAATCAACAGGCCTCTTCACTCTAACGATTAAAGGGTACAGAACATGAAGCTGAAGAAATTGATCGTCACCTCGCTACTGATGTGCATGCTGCCAGCCTCGGTGTTAGCCAAAGATATCAAGATCGGCGTGTCGATGGCCTACTTTGATGACAACTTTCTGACCATCCTGCGCCAGTCCATGCAGCACAAAATGAAGCAGGAAGGTAACGTCAGCGGCCAGTTTGAAGATGCCAAAGGCGATATCGCACAGCAGATCCAGCAGATAGAGAACTTTGTCAGCCAAGGGGTCGATGCCATCATCCTTAACCCGGTGGATACCCAGGGCGTCAAGCCAATGATCAAGCTGGCGGAGAACGCCCATATTCCACTGGTGTTCGTCAACCGTCGGCCAGAAGCCACGCTGCCAGCCGGTATGGCCTATGTAGGTTCAGATTCCAAACTGGCGGGCAAGCTGCAGATGGAAGAGCTGGCCAAGCTGATGAACGGCAAGGGCAACGTGATGATCCTGCTCGGTGAGCTTTCCAGTGAAGCCACCCGTGACCGGACCCGCGGCGTTGAGGAAGTGGCGGCCCAATATCCGAATATTCATATCATCGACAAGCAAACCGCCAAGTTTTTCCGCAAAGAGGCGGTTGACGTGACCACCGACTGGATCCTTTCCGGCCAGCAGATTGATGCCATCGCTTCCAACAATGATGAGATGGCGATTGGTGCCATTCTGGCGCTAAAGCAGGCGAAGAAAACCGGCGTGCTGGTGGCGGGGGTCGACGGTACGCCGGATGCGCTGGAGTTTATCAAGAAGGGAGATTTGAGCCTCAGCATCTTCCAGGATGCCAAAGGTCAGGGGGAGGGCGCCGTACAAACCGCCATTCAACTGGTTAAAGGCGAGAAGGTTGAAAGCAGCGTCATGATCCCTTACCAACTGATCACCAAAGCCAATTACCAAGACTTTGCCGACAAGAATAAAAAGTAATTACCAACCGGCCCCTTGCCTAACGGTAAGGGGCATCGTTTACAGCGATCGGCAGGATAACGGCGGAGGTTATCAGTATGTATCCTTATGTGTTGGAGGCGGAAGGTATCAGCAAGCAGTTCCCGGGCGTTAAGGCGTTGGATAACGTGTCGCTCAAGATCAAACCGGGCAGCGTACATGCGTTAATGGGGGAAAACGGAGCCGGCAAATCGACGCTGATGAAGTGCTTAATCGGTATTTATCGGCCCGATGCAGGCACCATCAAGGTCAAAGGACAACCGGTGACGTTTAACCATACGCTGGCAGCCCTGCACTCGGGCATCTCCATGATCCACCAGGAACTGAACCTGGTGCCGCATATGACGGTAGCAGAAAATATCTGGCTGGGGCGTGAACCCGCCAAGCTGGGTTTTGTTAATCACGAGGAATTAAACCGCAAAACCCGCGAACTGTTGGCGCATCTCAAGATTAAATTAAACCCGGAAACCCAACTAGGCACGCTGAGCATCGCCAACCAACAGATGGTCGAGATTGCCAAGGCAGTGTCTTATAACGCCGACGTATTGATTATGGATGAGCCGACCTCGGCATTAACGGAAGGGGAAGTGGTACACCTGTTTGCGATCATTCGTGAACTGAAGCAGCAGGGCAAAGGCATTATCTATATCAGCCATAAAATGGATGAAATCTTTGCCATCACCGACGAGGTCAGCATCTTCCGCGATGGTACCTTGATCGCCAGTGATAAAACCGAAAACCTGACCAAACAGTCGCTGATCACCATGATGGTGGGCCGCGAGCTGACCCAGATGTTCCCCAAGTTCAATAACAATATTGGCGAAGAGGTGTTGCGTGTGGCCGGGCTGCGGCGCAGCGGCTGGTTCCAGGATATCTCCTTTGCGGTTAAGCGCGGGGAAATCCTCGGGGTTGCCGGGCTGGTGGGCGCTGGGCGCAGTGAAGTGATGGAGAGCCTGTTTGGTATGCACCCGGCCGAGGGGGGCGAAATTTATATTGAAGGCTTGCCGGTAAAAATAGATTCACCCTCCAAAGCCATCGAGCAGGGGCTGGCATTCCTGACCGAAGACCGTAAAAAGTCTGGGCTGTTTCTGGTGCTGTCGGTGGTAGAGAACATGAGCATCGTCAATCTTTCCGCCTATACCAGCAAAAACGGTTTTGTCAGCCAGACGCAAATGGCTAAAGACTGCATGGAGCAAATTAGCAAGCTCAATATTAAAACCCCGACGATGGATCAGATTATCAATAACCTCAGTGGCGGCAATCAGCAGAAGGTTTTGATTGCCCGCTGGCTATTGGCGCAGCCGAAGATCCTGATCCTGGATGAACCCACGCGTGGTATCGACGTGGGGGCCAAGGCAGAAATTTACCGCCTGATCAGCGAATTGGCACACCGTGGCGTCGCCATTATTTTGGTTTCGTCGGAATTGCCGGAAATACTCGGCATGAGCGATCGCGTCATGGTGATGCATGCCGGACGCATTACGGGGATCCTGGATAAAGATGAAGCAGACCAGGAAAAAATCATGGCGTTGGCCTCGGAATAACGCAAAGGTAAAACACAATGAATAACGTCAAAGTGGAAACTCAGCCAGTCAAAGCCTCACTGTTTGCCGGTTTCAGCGGCAAGCTGCCGAAAGATACCGGTATTTTTATCGTCATGATCGGTATCGCGCTGATTTTTGAAATGCTGGGCTGGTATGTGCGCGATCAGTCGTTCCTGCTTAATCCGAACCGCCTGCTGCTGATCGTCTTGCAGGTGGCGATTATCGGCATCATCGCCGTTGGCGTAACCCAGGTCATCATTACCACCGGTATCGATCTCTCTTCTGGCTCGTTGATTGCCCTGACGGCGGTGGTGGCGGCAAGCCTGGCGCAAACCTCCGAAAGCATTTCACCAATGTATCCGGGCTTGCTGGATCTGCCTGCCGCGATCCCCATCGGGGCCGGGATTGGAGTGGGTATTATTTGCGGGTTTATCAACGGGGTCTTGATCACTCGCACCGGCATTCCACCGTTTATCGCTACCTTGGGGATGATGGTGTCTGCCCGTGGTTTGGCACAGTATTACACTAAAGGTAACCCGGTCAGTTTCCTGTCGGACGGTTTTACCTCGATTGGCCAAGGCGCCATGCCGGTGATTATCTTCCTGGTGGTGGCGGTGATTTTCCATATCGCCCTGAAACACACCCGTTATGGCAAATACGTATATGCCATCGGCGGCAACATGACCTCGGCAAGGGTCTCTGGGATCAACGTCAATAAATACCTGGTGATGGTCTACACCATTGCTGGTGGGTTGGCAGGATTAGCAGGCGTGGTGCTGGCGGCAAGGGTCAGTAGCGGACAGTCGAGCATGGGGGTGTCTTATGAGTTGGACGCTATTGCCGCAGCGGTCATCGGTGGCAGTAGCCTGATGGGCGGAGTGGGGCGCATTACCGGCACGCTGATCGGCGCGGTGATCCTCGGCCTGATCAAAAGTGGTTTTACCTTTATTGGCGTGGATTCCTACATTCAGGACATTATCAAAGGCATGATCATCGTGGCTGCCGTGGCTATCGATATGCGCCGTAACCGCAAGAAGCTGTGAACCTTGTATTGACCGCCGGTGTGTGTGGTGACCGGCGGTTTGGCCTGGTGGGCAGGTTTATGCGTCGCTGCCATTGATACGCCGGGCCAGTTCGTAACGCGCGTTCCAGTATTGGTTATCCAGGCTGGAAACGGTGACACCCATACTGGTAGAGGCGTGAATAAACTCACCCTCTCCGATATAAACGCCGACGTGGCGCTGACGGGGTGAGGTTTTGAAAAACACCAGATCGCCAGTGTTTAATTCACTTTTAGCGACTCGCGAGCCCAGTTTTATTTGTTCACTGGTGCTGCGTGGCAAGCTGACGGCAAACTCATCTTGAAACACGCGCTGCATATAGGCTGAACAGTCGATACCTTTGCGCGAGTTACCCCCGAATTTGTAACGTACTCCTTCCCATCGGTCATAATGCGCCAGGATTTTTTTTAGCTCCTGAGTATTATTGTGGCCGGAATTGGCTGAAGCGGAAAAGCTCATGCAAAAAGCTGAGCAAGTGAGAAATACAGCAAAAAATTTAAGCATAAATGGTTTCTGAAAGAGCAATTGAACGTCTATCCCTGAAATGAAGTGGCTGGATTGCCTGACTCATTCCCTTTGAGTGGTGATAATATATACAGTTGTTGCTCAAAAATAAACCTTTTGCAGGGTGTTTTTTGAACAAAATCATGCTGGTTATCAGATTGTTACTTTTGATGGTGGGTCTTTGGTTGGCAGTCGAAACCTGGGAATGACAGGCAATCAAGGGATTAGCTACCTGCGGCGGGTTTTGCCTAGCAAAATTGCAACATATCGCTGCTGTCGGTTTGTCGGCTGGGTACGGTGGTGGGATCTCACATTGAGACGGATCATCAGCATGCCTGCGGGAAACCTCGGCCTTCAGGATCGGGGGAAGGGGGCGGTTTTAACCCTAACAGTGACTTGTCAGCCGGTAGCAATAGCAGGTAAAAACACTGTTCGACTGAGAAAGGAGTAATCAATGCGGATAACCTTGGCCCAAATTACCTGCCGTGAAGGGGATATTGCTCATAATCTGGCCGCCGTGCTGGCACAGATTGAACGGTGCAACTCACCGCTTGCTGAAAGGCCAATGGCTTAGGTAAAGTCATAGACAGATTGGTCACCGTAATTGATAGACTTGCAGTACCTTAAGGAGCCGTACCATGCAATTCCCCGCCCTGAGTAAAAGAATCGTGCCGTTGGCTGCGCTGCTGGCGCTGTCGTTATCCACCGCCTGGGCGGCACAAAACGCCCCGGCCCCGATCCCATCGGCGTTAATCGGTAATTGGAGCGTGACCAAGGTCATTCCCACCCAGACCGTGGGCTGCTGGGATGAAACGCAGGCACAGCAGTTGGTTGGTAATAGTATCAACTATAAAGCAGACGGTTTTACCTGGCATGAACAGCAACTGAGCAATCAGGGGGCGATCACCACCACGGTAGAGGCGCAAGAGTTTGTGGAGGATAACTCGGGCGATACCTCGTACGTCGATTTCCCGATTTTAGGCATCAGCACGCCTTCGGTGCAGCGAGTCATCATTCAGCATCAGGATGTCACCGTCCCGGGGATCACCGACCAAGGGAGTGAAGGCGTTCCCGGTGATAACGTGTTGGTGAAAGATCGCAATACGCTGATCTTTTCCCAATGCGGCGTATGGTTTGAGGCGCAACGGCAGAAAAAATAACGGCTTCTGATATTTTTCCCTCCCCCCACAACCCGTTGGGAAAGGGTTGGGGGGAGGGCTGCAAAACTGTTGGCTATCAGTTCGTCGGTTGGCAATCGGGTATTTCGAGTTTGCGTAATAGCGCGGGAATATCGACGCTATCTATTTTATCGGCTTGCAGATAGCTCAGTGCGTAGTCATGCCAAATACCAGACTCCAGGAACAGGATCATCAATTCGCGGTCCAGATGATTTTCATTCGCCATGCTGACCAGAATATTGAGTGCCTCAGATAACAGTTTGCCCGGTTTATAAGGCCGATCTGCCGCCGTCAGGGCTTCAAACACGTCGGCGATCGCCATCATACGCACCGGGATGCTCATCTGTTGGTGGGTTAACTGATAAGGATAACCTTTGCCATCCATGCGTTCATGATGGCCACCGGCGATCACCGCCACGTTGGCCATAGTGCGTGGGAACGGCAGTTTTTCCAGCATGATGATAGTCTGCATAATGTGCTCGTTGATTTTATAGCGTTCCTCCTCACTCAGGGTGCCTCTGCGGATGCCCAGATTGTAAATCTCCCCGTGGTTATAGAGTAAGGCTGGCTCCTTGAGTTTGAAGTGATAGCTTGCCGGCAGATGGCTTTTCTCATCGCGGTAGATGATATGTTCTTCTTTATCCGCCAGCAGTGGCTCCTGGGTAGGTAGGGGGACGGCAGGACGGCGATTTTTGCGCGCCAATTCTTCCCGGGCAACGCCTGCGGTATCATCCAGAGTGCGGGTCCATTGATATTGTGCGATTTGCTGAATGCGTGCAAGGGCGCTGTCAGACAGGAATTCACCACCGATATTGCACTGGGCAATAAAATAGAAATCCTCATCCAACTGCTGCAACTCATCGTGTAGCTGTTGTTCGTCCTGCTCGGTAGCGGGGATCTGAGCGTGCTTGCGCAGGAAGCTAACCTCTTTTTCCCGCTTCAGCACCTCAAAGCGCATTCGTACCTCGTGAATACGGTCGTAAATCATCTCCAGCTTGGTGGCCTTATCCACTATGGCTTCCGGCGTGGTGATTTTCCCGCAGTCGTGCAGCCAACAGGCGGTGTGCAGTTCCTCCCACTCATTGGCGGAAAGGCTAAAATCGGCGAACGGTCCTTGTTTGGCCTCAACCGCTGCCTTGGCCAGCATCTTGGTAATGACGGGTACGCGCTGGCAATGGCCGCCGGTATAGGCGCTCTTGGCGTCGATCGCGCCGGCGATCAACTGAATAAAGGCTCCCATCAGATCCTTTTGTTCTTGCAGCAGGTATTGCGTCTCTATCGCTACCGATAAACTGCCCACCAGGGCATTAATCAGCTGTATTTTGGCTTGCCCATGTTCCGGGCCAGCTTCGGCAGGATTAAACAGCAGTAAGAACCCCATCAGTTGCCGATCATGAGTTTGCATCGGGACGGCCACATAGCGCAGGGGTAAATGGGAACCAAAGACCGTCAGCAGTTGGCTGGGGCTATTCTCGCGAGTAAAGACTCCGGCAACGGTTTTACCTTCCAGAATCTGCCAAAACGCGCTGGGTTGTTGTGGATCAAACTGTAACGATGCCACCTCCGAACAGGTCATCTCTTTTCCGGCCCAGTTACAGGCTATGGGTGAAAAGCCACCGGGCGTTTTGTCTGACAGGAAAATCATTCCGCCGTACATGGCTGAGATTTTGCCCGTTTCGTTGAGCAAGCCTTGCATCTGCTGCGGGAAATTATCCTTGGCGGATAACAGGCTACCCATCGAGATAAACTGCTTGAGCGTCAGCTTCATTTTGGACATGGCTTTGTGCAGGTCGTCCACTTCTTCAATCATCGAGCGTTCCTCCGCCCGCTCATCAAAATGCAGATTGCTGATGGCGTCGGCATCCTGGCGCAGGCGGATCAGCGGCCGGGAAATTCGTAGGGAGAAATACCAGACCAGCGGCAGGCTGAGCAGCAGCAACGCAAAGGCGATCAGGGTCGAGCGGTTGCGGATGGCGTTGGCATCGGCGGTCAGATAGGCCGAGGGCGTGGCAATCATCAACTGGTAGCCTTGGCTTTGCCCCTTAAGCTCCACAACGGCCCCAAACCAGCTCTGCCCTTGTGCCGTAAAGAGGCTGCTTGCGCCGTGATGGGGATCTAGCAATGTTTGCAGTACCGGGATATGCGCAACACTGTTCAGTCCATCCTGGCCTTGGAGGTTTTGCGCTGGCAGGCTGGCGATGGTTTCGTTGGCAGCGTTGATAATCGCCGCCTGGCTATCCGGCGGTAGGTTTTGTTGAAGAAACCATGAAAGTGAAGCCAGCGAAACGTCCAAACCGATCACGGCATGGCCATCTGGAGCCTGGATGCTGTAGGTGAAGCCGGCCTCACCGGTGCCTTTGAAGGTATAGAGCGGTGAAGTAATCAGTTGCTGAGTTTTTACCGCCAACTGATACCAGGTACGCTCCCGGGGATCATAATTGTTATACGGCACGGTTTTTATCGCCATAACCTGCTGTTTGCCGTCCAAAAAGATATTCTGAGCCTGGGGCGAGGTCTCTAAAAATCGGTAGCTCTGCGCCAACCATTCGGCATCTTCCGGCGCATTAAATAAAGCTCGGTTGGCAAGGGAGAGGCGGCGCAGTATAAAGAAGTCGCCGTTGGGATAAGCGCTGTATACCGCAGTGGCATAATCATTTTGCTTGAGTATCTCGACTAGCGGGCCGATAAATGCCATGCGTTGTTCGAGCGTGGTGGCGTCTATTATGGGCATGCGTGCCAACATCTTCGCCGACATTTTCATGCTGCGGGTAACGGAGTCCAGCTCCGCAGCAATGGCTTCGCCGGTTTTTTGATACTGGCGGTTGGTGCTGGCCTCGGTCAGTTTGGTGAGTTGGCTGTGGCTAAAAAGCACGATCACGCTGCCGATGGAGACAATCAGCAAGGTAAACAGCGCGGCAATCTGAATATGTAGCGGATAGCGGCTTCTCAAACCCGTGATCTTTCCTGTCATAGTGCCCACCTTGGATGCCAATTTTCAGCCTGTTTAAATTATAGACGAAGCAGGGGGTTATATGATTGGTGGCGAAATAATTTATTGGGTTGATTTTAAAGTGAAATCAGCGGTTTTTCCACGGGGTTCGCGCCGCGCAACGGCATCATGGCACGACGATCTTTAAACGGCTGATTGCCTACCAGCGCAAACTTTTCGGCTCGCCGAATTAAATTTTTGCGTTCTACGCGAGCAACCATTGCTAATGCTGGAGTTTATATGTACCATCGCCGCGTTTTCCCATTCATTCACTTTGCAAAGGAGGTACATCATGAATTATCAAGCACTGTTTACCCTTTGCGGGTCGTATCCTCAGGCATAATTTCCTGTTCTTCAGGTATTGCTAGGGCTACCGCCCGCCAAATCCAAAAAATTAGATAAAATATTAATCAGGATTGGTTATGAGCAATACTATTGGCTCCGTTGCGCCGCGAGTTTCATTGATCGCGTCGGAACACACCTGGATTGAAGGAAATGCAATCCAACAATTAGAAATTACCGCCAAACTGCCGGATATGGTGCGCGTAGTCGGGATGCCAGACTTGCATCCTGGCCGTGGCTATCCGGTTGGTGCCGCTTTCTTTTCACAACATCGCTTCTACCCGGCGTTAATCGGTAATGATATCGGTTGCGGTATGTCGCTATGGCAAACAGATTTACTGGCGATGAAACAGTCGCTGGATAAGCTGGAAAAAAACCTGGGTAACATTGACGGTCCGTTAGATGAAGACGCCTTGGGGGATATTCCGCCAGCGTTTGGTGCTTATTCTCGTGCATTGGGCACTATTGGAGGCGGTAATCATTTTGCTGAACTGTTGCGCATCGACGAAATATATCAGCCGCAGGCCGGTCTCGATAAAAAACGCCTGATGCTGTTGGTGCACAGTGGGTCGCGTGGTTTGGGCCAGTTAATACTGGAACAGCATGTGCGCGCCCATGGGCATCATGGTCTGTTGGAAAATACCGACGCGGCCAACGACTATTTGCAGCAGCATCAACAGGCACTGGATTTTGCCGGTTATAACCGGCGACTGATTGCCCAGCGGATATTGCAGCGGTTACGCACTGCTGGTGATTGTCTGCTGGATATTCACCATAACCTGCTGGCGATGGCCACTATCGAGGGCGTACCTGGCTGGCTGCATCGTAAAGGGGCTACGCCGTCGGATGAAGGACTGGTGGTGATCCCCGGATCGCGCGGCGATTACAGTTATATCGTCCAGCCGCTACCTGCTGCCAGCAGTTTGTATTCGCTGGCACACGGTGCCGGGCGCAAATGGATGCGCTCGGAGTGTAAAGATCGCTTATCAGCGCGTTTCAGCACCGAGCAGTTGGCCAGAACCCGCTTCGGCAGCCGGGTGATTTGCCGCGACCGCCAACTGATTTATCAGGAAGCGCCGGAAGCCTACAAGCCGATTGATAGCGTAGTAGGAGCCTTGCAGCAGGCCGGATTGGTCACGCTGGTGGCGCGTATGCAGCCGGTGTTGACCTACAAAACCAGCGGGGGGCAGTGATGATCTTATTACAGATTTCTGCCGCCCAGGGGCCGGATGAATGTTGCCTGGCGGTCAGCCTGGCGCTACGTCAGTTCCATAAAGAGGCCCAGGCCATGCAGGTGGAACTGCATGAGGTTGAGCGGGAAGAGGGCCGCCTGCCCGGCACGTTGCGTTCGGTGCTTTTGACGCTTAACGGCGAAGCGGCGGAGCCATTAGCCGCCAAGTGGTGCGGGACATTGCAGTGGATTTGCGAAAGCCCGTGGCGCACTGGGCGCTCCAGAAAGAACTGGTTTATTGGTGCAGCGCGTTTCTCTCCGGCAGCAGTGCCAAAAGAGAGCGAGATCCGTTTTGAGACGTTGAAGTCCTCCGGGCCGGGTGGGCAGCATGTGAATAAAACGGAGTCGGCTATTCGCGCCACCCATATTGCCAGTGGCATCAGCGTTAAGGTGCAGACCGAGCGTAGCCAACATGCCAATAAACGTTTGGCGTATTTGCTGATCGCTCACCGCTTGGAACAGCTTGAGCAGCAGCAGTTGGAAGAACAACGTGCTGAACGACGGATGTTTCATCATCAAATAGTGCGTGGTTCACCGGTTCGGGTGTTTAAAGGCGAAAGTTTTACGCCGCTCGCTTGATGAGTGAAAACGAATAATCAAATATCGGTCTGATGGGGCAGGCCGATAACCAAATAAGAAGCAAAGAAATGGAAACACATAAATATGGTCGGACGTACCATTATCCGTTCTCACCGGGTACCACCAGTGACGATCGGATCAATCAACACTATTGGCAAGATATACGGTTAATTCCCTCACTGATCCATACGGAAAAGCTCGATGGTGAGAATAACTGCCTGAATCGCTATGGCGTATTTGCACGCTCCCATGCGGCACCGACGGTTTCTGCCTGGACGCGCCAGATCCGCCAGCGCTGGCAACTGATTAAACATGACCTGGGCGATATCGAACTGTTTGGGGAGAATCTGTATGCCACGCATTCGATCGAGTATCGCGGCCTGCAGCAGGACTTCTATCTATTTGCCGTGCGCTGTAAAGACATGTGGCTGAGTTGGCAAGAGGTGCAGTTCTACGCGGCATTATTTGACTTTGCCTGTGTGTCTGAAGTGATACAGGACGTGCCGCGCCAGATGGAACAAGAATACCGCTCAGCAATACTGGAGCAGGTGGGGGGAACGGGTTGGTTTGCGCCGCACGACGCGCATACCGGCTTGCCATGCACCATGGAAGGGATTGTCACCCGCAATGCGGCTGAATTCCCGGTGGAACAGTTTTCCCATAACGTATTTAAGTACGTGCGTAAAAACCATGTGAAAACCGATCGCCACTGGAGAGTGAATTGGCAACGAGCGCGTATGGCGTACGAGTATCAGCAGGAGGCTAAACCATGTGGTGCTTAAGTGAAGACAAGCAATGGAGCAGGCTGGCGGATAAATTCCGCTGGGTGGCTGATATGCATCAGGTGCCACAAGATCCCCGTCATCATGCGGAAGGCGATGTGGCAATCCATACCCAGCGCGTACTGGCGGCACTGACCGAGTCTGCGCAGTTTTTGGCGTTGCCAAAGCAACAGCAGGAATTGCTCTGGGCTGCCGCGCTGCTGCATGATGTGGAAAAACGCAGCACCACGCGGGTTGCAGACGATGGTTCGGTGACCTCACCCAATCATGCTAAACGTGGTGAGCTGACTACGCGCTCGATCCTCTATCGGGATATCGTTACGCCGTTTCAACTGCGTGAACAGATAGCGGCCTTGGTGCGTTTTCATGGTTTGCCGTTGTGGATCATGGGGCGGCCATCGCCGGAGCGGGCGCTGTTATTAGCGGCCCTACGGTTGGATACAAGGTTGCTGGCGCTGCTGGCACGAGCGGACGTCTTGGGGCGCGAGTGTGAAGACCAAAACGGCTTGCTGGATAATATCGAGCTGTTCGAACTGTTCTGTCAGGAGCAGCAGTGCTGGGGGCAGGCGCGTCCCTTTGCTAGCGATAACCAGCGTTACCATTACCTTACGCATCCGCAGGCTAGCGTGGATTTTGTTCCCTACGAGCAATTTCAGAGCGAAGTGACGCTACTCTGTGCGTTGCCGGGAATGGGGAAAGATCGCTATATCGCGCAGCATGCCGCTGGGCTTGAGGTTATCAGTCTGGACAACATTCGTCGCCAACACCGGTTGTCTCCTACCGACAAAAACGCGACCGGCTGGGTCGTGCAGCAGGCCAAATTGCAGGCTAAGACGTTGCTACGGCGTGGCGAATCCTTTGTCTGGAATGCCACCAATATTACCCGGCAGTTGCGTAGCCAGTTGGTTGAGTTATTTATCGCCTATGGCGCAAGGGTGAAGATTGTTTACCTGGAAGTGCCTTATGCTCAGTGGCAGCGGCAGAATGCCGAGCGGGAATACAGCGTACCTGTTGAGGCAATGGCGCGGATGCTGAGTAAATTGGAGATCCCGCAGGCGGACGAAGCGCATGAGGTGGAGTTGCGGGTGCAGGATGCAAGCTAGTCTGGTTGGTTATCAACTGTAAATAACCAGTTTCCGCCAACCCTTCCAAAGGGCGAGGGCGCTAGCGTCAGGTGCGGAGCTAATATGTCGCACATACAGTCCCCTATCCATGTGGATGGGGGACGTCACCGTAGATTAATTCGCGATCACCGTGACCAACAGCGGTGATTCAAACATTGCCTTCGGCGAAATAACCGACTCATCCCACGGGATTTGCGTTCCGTAGCGCTCCAGCAGTTTCTGCTGTACGGCAGGAGCGCCGAAGTTAAATTCACGTACTTTTTGCAACTTGCCGATTTTTATCCCGAGAGCACGATCATAAATCTTCCAGACCAACTCAGAGCAATATAACCTCTCATCCGACCAGGAAAACTGTATATCATATGGCTTCCCCGCAAAGCTATTAGCCTGCTGACGTATTTTTAGCTGTGCGGACGGCGTCATCATTTGCTCGGCGTTCTTCAGGCGTTTGACGACAAAATGCTTTTTATCTCCCCGATCTATCCAGGCAGCGAGCGGCGTGTATTTCACTGTCGATACCGCCTCGAATACGTAAGGTTTTTCATCACGCAGCACAATGATGCCCATATGGCTGTAACGCGAGCCGGTGGCCTGCTGTATCGCCAGGCTCTGTGACGAGCGGGAAGTGTGGAAAATGATGTCACCATCCTGCACTGCGGGTAGCTCGCGTGCTTGGCTGACCAGCACGGTCATCAGGCCGATGGTGAGAAAGAGGATGGCCAATAGGCGTTTGCTAAAAATCATGTTCAATCCCTCGAAGTTAGAATCTAGCGACTTTATCGGGGCTGTGTGAAGTGAAGATGAAGTGGTGGAGCAAAGCCGGGAGGTCGTATTGGTAGCCCTCATGCTTTAATAAAAATAATAATATTTATCAATGCAATAACAACAATCCCATCATTGTGGTTAAAGGGTGCTTAAAGCAGGCCGATAGCTGTTCTATTGATGTTGTCACCTAAATAGGACGAAGCCAGATGTTATGGATCTACCGTATATCGATGAGAATGAAGCTTTTCATTGCTCTGTTTCCACTGCTACTGGCTTTATGCTGGTTTGCCGGTTCGGGTATGAAAACCCGTATCAATACCGAACGTCAGATGGATGTCATCGTTCAGCTAACGGCAATTACGCGTGGTGCAGGGGATGCCGTGCATGAGCTGCAAAAAGAGCGTGGCATGAGCGCAGGTTACCTGGGCTCTGGCGGTGGGCAGTTTCGCGCTGAACTAGCGGACCAACGTAAACTGACAGATGCGGCTCTGGCGAAATTTAACCAACTGTTATCTAAAACGGATCACGGCGCATTGGAAGGGATTGATACATCGGCGATTCAGTTATTTAACAACCAGACCCAGTTGCTGAGCGAGGTGCGTAATAACGTCAGCAATTTAAAGACCGCGACGCCGCAAGCCATCAGTTTCTATACCAAGACTATCGCCCAAGTGTTGGATTTTGTCGGCGGTATTGGGCACTTGACGACATCGGGCAAGATCGGCCAAGAATTGGCAGCTTATTACAGCCTGCTTAACTTAAAAGAACAGTCGGGTATAGAGCGAGCATTACTTTCCGGCGTTTTCTCTAGCGATCGTTTTGGTGATGGGCAATTCCGCCAGGTGAGCGATGTGGTGGGAAAACAAGAGGCCTGGCTTTCTGCAACTCGTCGTTTCAGCACCGCAGAGCAGGTGGCGGCGCTTGATGGTGCCTTACGCGCTACATCGGCAACTGATGCCCTTAAGTTTCGTGAGATTGCACTCGATAAAGTCGCAACCAGTGGATTCAAGGTTAATCCTACCGATTGGTTTAAGGCTCAGACTCTGCGTATTGACGTGTTGCGTCAAATAGAGAATCAAACCGCTGACGCGTTACAAAAGCATGCCGCAGAGCTGTCACGTACGGCACGTAGCGAATGGATAACTTTCCTGTGCATCAGCCTTCTTTCTCTGGCCGTGGCCTTGGCGATAGCCATCATTGTTGCGCGGAGTATCCATCTGCAACTGCAAGGAACGCTGAAAACGATTGGTGAAATGGAGGGTGATTTGACCCAACGTCTTGGCGTGCCAGGTAGTGATGAGTTGTCAGCATTGAATCAAGCTTATAACCAATCCATTGAAAATATTCAGCATATTGTTAAAGAGATTAAATCCGGCTCGAAGATCCTTCACCATACCAGCAGTGATATCGCCGCTGGCAATCAGGATTTAGCTCAACGTACTGATGAACAGGCGGCGTCTATCGTCGAAACTGCGGCAAGTATGGAACAAATATCCACGGCGATCTCCCAGACTGCCGATAACGCCCGCGAAGCTGAACAACTTACGCTGGCGATGGAGCACGATGTTATGCAGGCGAATCGCGTGGCGAATGAAGCCAGCCAGAGCATGGCGGAGATCCGTAATTCCAGCGAGCAGATTGCACGTATCGTGACCTCTATTGATGATATTTCTTTTCAGACCAATTTATTGGCGCTCAATGCTGCGGTAGAAGCCGCTCGAGCTGGCGAGTCTGGAAGGGGATTTGCGGTAGTGGCGAGTGAGGTGCGTAACTTATCTCAACGTTGTGCTAAAGAGGCGAGTCAGATCCGAGAGTTGATTAATCAAAATATGGAAAAAATTGCGGAGGGTGTCGCCCGAGTTTCGGCTTCAGGAGTCGCGCTAAAAGCGGCAGCAGATAATTCAGGAATGATGAAACAATATGTTAGCGATATTGCTCAGGCCGCCAACGAACAATCATTGGGGGTGGGGCAGGTTCATCTGGCTTTGAATCAACTTGAACAAGTCACACAGCAAAATGCGGCTTTGGTTTCACAAGCGGCCAGTGCCAGCCAGATACTGGATAACCAAGCGGCGGCGATGACCAAATTAGTGAATCGGTTTATCGTATAATATTAGCTAAGCTGTCCCTGATCAGATGGCACCAATTTAATGTGCTACTTCAGATAGAAAAATCCACGCAATTGCGTGGATTTTATGAGTTTTATCAGTCTTCATGAGATTCGATGAAACCACATGAGGCAACAGATTTTATTTAGACGTTGAACAAGAAGTTCATCACATCGCCATCTTTAACGACGTAGTCTTTCCCTTCTGAACGCATCTTGCCGGCTTCTTTGGCACCTTGCTCACCCTTGTAGGTGATAAAGTCTTCAAAGGCGATGGTCTGTGCGCGGATAAAGCCTTTTTCAAAGTCAGTGTGGATTTTACCGGCGGCTTGCGGGGCAGTAGCACCAACCGGGATGGTCCAGGCACGCACTTCCTTCACGCCTGCGGTGAAGTAGGTTTGCAGATTGAGCAATTCGTAACCTGCGCGGATCACGCGGTTCAGACCTGGTTCTTCCAGCCCCAACTCAGCCATAAATTCAGCGCGGTCTTCATCTTCCAACTCTGCGATGTCGGATTCAACAGCGGCGCAAACCGCAACGACTACAGAACCCTCTTCGGCAGCAATCTTGCGCACGACATCCAGATACGGGTTGTTCTCAAAACCGTCTTCGTTGACGTTGGCGATGTACATGGTCGGCTTCAAGGTCAGGAAGCTCAGGTAGCGGATCGCGGCTTTATCTTCAGCAGTCAGATCCAGTGCGCGTAGCATACCGGCGTTTTCCAACTGTGGCAGGCATTTTTCCAGTGCGGCCAATTCGGCTTTTGCGTCTTTATCGCCGCCTTTGGCTTTCTTCTGCACACGGTGAATGGCGCGTTCGCAGGTATCAAGATCGGACAGCGCCAACTCGGTGTTGATGACGTCGATATCGTCGGCCGGATCCACTTTGTTATTCACGTGAATGATGTTGTCGTTCTCAAAACAGCGTACCACGTGGCCGATAGCTTCGGTTTCACGGATGTTGGTCAGGAACTGGTTACCCAGGCCTTCGCCTTTGGAAGCCCCTTTTACCAGGCCAGCGATATCAACGAATTCCATGGTGGTGGGCAGAATGCGTTGTGGTTTGACGATCTCGGCTAACCGATCCAGACGTGCATCGGGCATTGGTACCACGCCGGTATTGGGCTCAATGGTGCAGAACGGGAAGTTGGCCGCTTCAATACCCGCTTTGGTCAACGCATTGAACAGGGTGGATTTGCCGACGTTAGGCAGACCGACGATACCGCATTTGAATCCCATGTTTATATCACCTTAAATATCTTGACTATCAACAGGTTAACATCAACCTGCTGCATAAAGGACGAAATTATCCCGCCATTATACACGTAATGGGCTGTTATCTCGATCTGCCCGTTGCTGGCGCTATCGCCCGAGGCGTTCCCTATGCTGCTAACGCCCGGATGGATTCAAATCAACGCCCGTCGATGTGTTCTGCAGGTAAAGTGCGGATCCAAGTTGAGCAGATCGGGTAATGTGACGCTAATATCGGGGGGGATCTGCTATCTGTCATCGGATATTGAGTACTAAAGGTGAGTGAATACGTTATGTTAAATGCATGTTTAGTTATAAAGGCACTTTTTGTATGGGGGTACTCCTGGATTTTGCTCGTTATGATTCAATGAAACAGCGTGGCAACATATCAAAATAAAAGCTGGTGTCTTATAGCGGATAAAGCGTTACAGAACGTAAAGTCGCAATACGTTACTTGTCTTATTTGGGGCCATCTACGTAGGTTAGAAAAAACCATTAATTTTACGCCAACTATTGTTGTAAATATGATTGTGATTTAATCACACAACCGTTTCATGAGCATTTTTTTCAATAAATCATATCTCTATCATATTGTTTTTATAGGCATTTGTTTTTTGAGGTTTTTCTCTGTACTTGATTTAAATGGTTAATGTATTTAATATATTTTGATAAATACATTTGGTTATTGAGATTTATCACACCATATTGGTAGATAAATCCTATTTTTTAGATAGGATATTACTTATTATTACTGGGCGTTATCTTAATTATATTGAGGTAGCTTGAGGTGGTTGGCGATAAATTTATCTGCAAGTGTTGTTGAGCGTATTTTTTTAAGTTATTATCCGCGGGTTATTCATTTTGCTATTTGAATTCAAGGAGGGATTTATTCCATGAATGGAATTGATGTGCTTTCTGCACCTATTTTATTATTACTCTCGGTTATTGCTTTCATTATTCATTTCCGGAACGAGCGGAGGAAAAGCCTGATTGAGCGGCCTTTTTTCACTGGAAGTGAGGACTTGAAAAAGAAAACTACGTTGGATGTCGTTGATGTTGCTATACAAGACAGTGTGCAGCCATGCTGTACTCGTAAACTGTGCCGCTATTGCCCGATAAGTAGCAGGAGGCCAAGCAAGTGAAAATCCATTACTTGGCCTAACCGTCTAGCTAGTCGCTTTAAACGCATGCAAACGATTCATGGCTTTAGTCATACCATCCTTCAGCAAGATCTCTGTGCAACGCAGCGACTCATCGATAGCATCATCAATCAGCGTTTGTTCTGATGCTGGCGGTTTACCCAGCACAAAGCCTACCACCTTGTTTTTATCACCAGGGTGGCCGATGCCAAGGCGCAAGCGATAAAAGTTCGGGTTATTGCCCAGCTTGCTCTGGATATCCTTGAGGCCGTTGTGGCCACCGTTGCTGCCGCCTAATTTGAGCTTCGCCACCCCTGGTGGCAGATCCAACTCGTCGTGGGCTACCAGGATCTCTTCCGGCAAAATGCGGTAGAAGGTAGCCAAGGCGCCAACGGCTTTACCACTCAGATTCATAAAGGTGGTAGGAACCAGCAGCCGAACGTCGTTACCGGCCAAATTCAGGCGTGCGGTGTAACCGAAGAACTTACTCTCTTCCTTCAACGGTTGGTTGTGGCGTTGCGCCAGTAGGTCAACATACCATGCGCCGGCATTGTGCCGTGTCTGGGCATACTCTGCGCCCGGGTTGGCCAGGCCAACAATCAGTTTGATACTGCTCACAAGAGATTCACTATGCTAGAAAAATGGAAAGGGCGTGCCCGTTGCCTGCCAAGTTGCGATCGCCCAAGGATTCACAGCGGCACAGCTCGAAATTTATAGGCCGTTAGTGTACCTGCCTGCGTGCTGAATGACAAAAATCTGGCACCCTCCCTCCTGAATAGCTGAAAACTGAATAATACATTAGTAAAATAATTCAGTTATCTCGCTAACTTTTAACATAACGTAAAGAATTGTCAGCCTTTTGTCGCCATTTGTGATCGGCCACGCAATACCCATGCTGAATTAATGACTATACTTAACTAATCAAAGTGGGATAACGAGTTAGGGTTTTCCCTCTATTGGCACATGGCACTTTGGAGGTGGCATATGAAACGTAAAAACGCCGAGATCATTGGCAACGTTTTAATGGGAATGGGTATGGTGGTGATGGTTGGCGGGGTGGGATACTCCATCCTGGCTGAAGTATCACAGTTCAATTTGCCGCAGTTCTTTGCCCACGGCGCCATCATGAGTATCTTTATTGGCGCCTTGTTGTGGTTGGCCGGTGCACGTATTGGTGGCCGCGAGCGGGTAGCAGATCGTTATTGGTGGGTAAAACACTTTGACAAACGCTGCCAAAACAACCCGCGCCGCCCGTCACATTGATTAACCGCAACCAATGATCTGGCGAACAAAGGCAAGGGAGCCTGGTCGTATAAGGTTTAAGGTTATGTCCCACATCCCGTAAAAAACCCGTTGAAGCGCAAGCAGCAACGGGTTTTTTGTTTTCTGGGATGTTCACCCGAACAGCCTGGCGCAGTGGAGGTAAACCGCGCCAGAGAAGGGATTAATGTTCAAACATCGCGGAAATTGACTCTTCATTGCTGATACGGCGGATAGCTTCAGCCAACATACCGGACAAGGTCAGAGTACGAACGTTTTTCAACGCCTTGATTTCTGCTGACAGTGGGATAGTGTCACAGACGATCACTTCATCAATCACCGAGTTCCTGATGTTATCTACGGCGTTACCGGAGAAGATCGGGTGCGTGGCGTAGGCAAATACGCGCTTGGCACCGCGTTCTTTCAACGCTTCGGCTGCTTTACACAAGGTACCACCGGTATCGATCATGTCATCGACCAGCACGCAGTCACGGCCTGCCACGTCACCGATAATATGCATCACCTGAGAAACGTTTGCGCGAGGGCGACGTTTATCGATGATGGCCATGTCGGTATCGTTAAGCAGTTTGGCGATCGCGCGGGCGCGCACAACACCACCGATGTCTGGGGAAACCACGATCGGGTTTTCCAGGTTCTGTTGCAGCATGTCTTCCAGCAGGATCGGGCTACCGAATACGTTATCTACCGGAACATCGAAGAAGCCTTGGATCTGCTCGGCATGCAGATCGACTGTCAATACGCGGTCAACCCCTACGCTGGAGAGGAAGTCGGCAACAACTTTGGCAGTGATTGGCACACGCGCAGAACGCACGCGGCGATCCTGACGGGCATAGCCGAAGTAAGGAATTACAGCAGTAATACGACCTGCGGAGGCGCGACGCAGGGCATCAACCATAACAACCAGTTCCATCAGGTTGTCGTTGGTGGGGGCACAGGTGGACTGGATGATGAAAATATCACCGCCGCGTACATTTTCGTTGATTTGCACGCTCACTTCGCCGTCGCTAAAACGACCCACAGCGGCGTCACCAAGGCTGGTGTACAAACGGTTGGCAATACGTTGTGCTAGTTCCGGGGTGGCGTTACCAGCAAAAAGCTTCATATCAGGCACGAGAAGAACCTCAGCATGCGTCCAGAGAAGATATTGTCATACGGTCTTCGCCAAGGGGCAGTTGGCGACGCCGACGCAATATACATACGGGTGTGTAAAACTAACTTGAACTGCAGAGCAGCGCAGAGATGACAGGGCCAGGTAGACGACCCTGCGCAACGACACGTTGAGCTACGGCTCAAACTGCCCGGAACGGATGCGATGTAGTGGTGAGACGTTAACGCCACGCGCTACAAATCCACGCAACCAGGCCGGGGCTTGATTTAACACCTGAAGAGCGGCGGGCTCGGAGTCGAATTCTGCAAACACACAAGCACCTGTGCCAGTCAGGCGTGACGGCGCGTATTGTAACAGCCATGAAAGAAGCTGTTCAACCTCGCGAAAACGTTTTCTTGCGATCGGTTCGCAATCATTTGCGTAAGGCGCCTGTAATAGGGCGCTCAGGGGGCGAACCGGGGTGTCTCTTTTTAATTCTGCATCGGCAAAAATCACCGGTGTGGGGATGCTGACACCGGGATGAGCGACCAAATACCACTTTTCTGCCGGATTTGCCGGCTGTAGCTGCTCGCCGATCCCTTCGGCAAATGCCGCATGGCCGCGCACAAATACCGGGACATCGGCACCGAGAGTTAGCCCCATATCGGCCAATTGATCGTCGCTCAGGCCACATTGCCAAAGTTCATTCAGCGCGACCAGTACCGTCGCCGCGTTGGATGAGCCGCCGCCAAGGCCGCCGCCCATCGGCAAGCGCTTGTCGATACTGATATCTGCCCCACGGGGAAGGGTGGTAATGGCGTGGGTTGTGCAATGTTGCTGTAACAGACGGGCGGCCCGGACAATCAGGTTCTGCTCGTCTGGCACCCCTTCTACGGGCGTTAGCAACTGGATTTGTTCATCCTGGCGGGGAACGATGGTCAGCGTATCGCCGTAATCCAGAAACTGGAACAGCGTTTGCAACTGATGGTAGCCGTCTGCACGACGGCCGGTGATATAGAGAAACAGGTTCAGCTTTGCCGGGGAGGGCCATTGACGGATCATCACTTGAGCGTCCAGTTATCCATTTTCAGCTTGATGCGTTGATCGCCCTGTTGCAGTTCAAGGCGGCTCGGTAACGGGATTTTTAGATCGGTGTTGTAGTCCTGATAGGTGACGACCCAGGTCAGATCGCCCTGTTTGTAGGTCAGCTTGTTCAGGCGGTACTGGGAGTCGAGGCTGAAATCGGTGGCTTGCCCTGGCAGGCCAAGCATCCATTGGCGCAGGTTATCCAGTGGGATCTGCATACCGGTCAGCTTGTGGATCATCTCTTCCGGGTTGTCGCTGACATAGCGTTTACCCTGGTTATCGGTGAGCTGCACCACGCTTTTTTGCACGTTCAGCTCCAGCTCGGTGCTGCCAAGCGGGTTGGTCAGCAGCAGGCGGTAGCGATCGGGCGTGTATTGTTGCCAGAAGAAGCGGGCGTAGACTTTCTTCTGTTCGGTTAGGTAGGCGAAAGCGCCCCGGGTCTGATACTGCTCAAGCTGTTGCACCGCTTGCTCATGAGCGAGCCATTGCGGAGAAGTCGGGTTGGTGGCCGGGCCTGGCTTGGTGAGGGTACAGGCCGTCAACACCAGGCTGGCTAATGGGATCAGGCGAAGCAAACTGACTTTGCGGATAGGCATATCGTTTTGTTGTCCTTTTGTCCTTGCGGGGCGGTGCGGGTTAGCATTTCTGCCACCACGCTAACGGGCGAGTGGCGTAACGTCAATAATACAATGGCGCAAAAGCCGTGCAGCAAGGGTGGCGTCTGGCATGTGGAGGATTGTAAACGATGGCAAAGCTTTTTGGGCTGGAAATCTGTGGGCGCAGTATGCGACGCCCACTACAGAGTGAGTCTGCCGTCTGAGCGCTCCATTTAAGGGCGCACTTTGGTGGATCAGAAATCGTAACGCAAACGCACAACCGTCATATCGCCCAGATTATCGGTGCTGGATGTCAGCACGTGTTTAACGTCGGCGCGCAAACCGTAGTCGAACTGGCAGGAGATGCCCAAGCCATTATCAATACGCTGGTAATCGCGGCCAGTGATGTACTGCAGTAAAGTAAGGCATGATGGATTTCACCGCGTATTCGCCTACCGGGAAGCTATAACCGGCGAAATATTCAATCCCCCAGGCATCCCCAGCGAAATAGTCATTAACCTGTTTTTTCTTGGTAGTCAGGAAATTGTCATACCAGCCACCGCCGAAGCTGAGTGTCCAGTTGTCCGGTTTCCAGTTCAGCGCAGTACCTAACATGTTCTGATTGTAGTCTTTGCTGTCGTCGTTATTGGGGTTGCGCATCTCGGCGCTGGTGTAGTTCCAGGCGGTGCCCCAGGTCAAATCTTTGCTCAGGTGATAACCCACACCGAGTGAACCGCCGCCCTTACGCTTGTAGCGCAGGCCGGTACCAGGCAGGTATTCGTCATCGTTGAACAGGTAAGCGGCGTAGATATCGGCGTCGTCCACGGTTTTTTATGAGAACCTGTCGAAAAAAATGCAATTAAAACAAGATAAACCGTAACGTATCGCGACTATCAGTGATGTGTAATATTAAGCGGCCGGGATACGAAGGATGTCGCCAGGCAGGCTGAAAGGGGGGAGTCTGCAAGGGTTGGCATGGCATTTCAGCGTTTTCCCCCTGCGGTTTCTAATGAGTTTGAAACATACCGAGTTTTGTCCTGCTGACTTATTTGTCTCGGCAATACCAGCGATTGGCCGGAAGATGCGGTTGTCACTTTAATTGATGTCGCGCATCAAGTAGAATGCCGATCAACGAGAACCCGTACCAAGAGAAGTATTACTCGAAGCAATGACCCTTCTGGCGTTAGGTATTAATCACAAGACCGCTCCGGTTTCTCTGCGAGAACGGGTGACCTTCTCCCCAGAGTCGATCGACAAGGCGCTGAATAGCTTGCTGCAACAGCCATTGGTGCAGGGCGGCGTTGTGCTGTCTACCTGTAACCGTACCGAGCTGTACCTCAGCGTGGAGCAGCAGGATCATCTGCATGAACAGCTGGTAGCCTGGTTATGTGATTATCACCATCTGCGTCCGGAAGACGTGCGCAAGAGCCTGTATTGGCACCATGGCGACGAGGCCGTCAGCCACCTGATGCGCGTTGCCAGCGGGTTAGACTCTTTGGTACTGGGTGAACCCCAGATCCTCGGGCAGGTAAAGAAAGCCTTTGCCGAATCCCAGCGTGGCCAGTCACTTTCCGGAGAGCTGGAGCGCCTGTTCCAGAAATCCTTCTCCGTTGCCAAGCGTGTACGCACTGAAACCGAAATCGGTGCCAGCGCGGTATCCGTTGCCTTCGCCGCCTGTGCGCTGGCGCGTCAAATCTTTGAATCCCTTGCCGAACTGAATGTGCTGTTGGTTGGTGCTGGGGAAACGATCGAGTTGGTCGCCCGCCATCTGCGCGAGCATAAAGTGCAGCATATGATGATCGCTAACCGCACCCGTGAACGCGCTCAGGTATTGGCGCAAGAGGTGGGGGCAGAGGTGATCTCATTGCCGGAGATCGATGCACGTCTGGCAGATGCCGATATCATTATCAGCTCCACCGCCAGCCCGTTGCCCATCATCGGCAAAGGCATGGTCGAGCGGGCATTGAAAGCGCGCCGTAACCAGCCCATGTTGCTGGTGGATATTGCCGTTCCGCGCGATATCGAGCCGGAAGTGGGCAAACTGGCGAACGCCTATCTTTACACCGTGGATGACCTGCAAGCCATTATTCAGAGCAATATGGCGCAACGGCAGGCGGCGGCCGTACAGGCCGAGACCATTGTGCAGCAGGAAAGCAGCAATTTCATGACCTGGCTGCGCTCACAGGGCGCGACAGATACCATCAGAGACTACCGTTCGCAGGCCGATCAGATCCGGGCGGAAATGGAGTCAAAAGCACTGGCAGCCATTGCTCAAGGCGCTAACGTGGAGCAGGTGATCCATGAGCTGGCCCACAGATTAACCAATCGTCTTATTCATGCCCCTACCAAATCCCTCCAGCAGGCCGCCGGCGACGGCGACATGGAGCGGTTGCACATTTTACGCGACAGCCTCGGGCTGGATCAGCATTAGTTCTCTTTTATTAACAGGGTTTAAAACCACGCATGAAGCCTTCTATTGTTGCCAAACTGGAAGCGTTACAAGAGCGCCATGAAGAAGTTCAGGCGTTGCTTGGCGATGCCGGTGTTATTGCCGATCAGGATCGGTTCCGTGGTCTGTCGCGCGAATATGCGCAGTTGACTGATGTCAGCCGTTGTTTTCTGGAATGGCGTCAGGTGCAGGACGATCTTGCCACGGCTGAAATGATGCTGGACGATCCGGAAATGCGTGAAATGGCGCAGGAAGAGTTGAAACAGGCCAAAGCGGCGACGGAAGAGCTGGAACAGCAGCTGCAGGTGCTATTGCTGCCGAAGGATCCGGACGATGAGCGTGACTGCTTCCTGGAAGTGCGTGCCGGAACCGGTGGCGACGAGGCGGCTATTTTTGCTGGCGATCTGTTCCGTATGTATAGCCGTTACGCTGAAACTCGCCGCTGGCGGGTTGAGATCATGAGCGAAAACGTGGGTGAACACGGCGGTTACAAAGAAGTGATTGCCAAAGTGTCTGGCGACGGCGTTTACGGTCAACTGAAGTTTGAATCCGGCGGTCACCGCGTTCAGCGCGTGCCGGAAACCGAATCCCAGGGTCGTATTCATACCTCTGCCTGCACGGTGGCGGTGATGCCAGCGGTGCCAGAGGCGGAGCTGCCAGAAATCAACGCGGGCGATCTGAAAATCGATACCTTCCGTTCCTCCGGGGCCGGTGGCCAGCACGTTAACACCACCGATTCGGCGATCCGTATTACCCACTTGCCAACCGGCATTGTGGTCGAATGCCAGGACGAACGTTCACAGCACAAGAACAAAGCCAAAGCGATGTCGGTGCTTGGGGCACGTATCCGCGCGGCAGAGATGGCAAAACGCCAGTTGGCAGAGGCTTCTACCCGCCGCAACCTGCTGGGCACCGGCGATCGTTCCGATCGTAACCGCACCTATAACTTCCCGCAGGGGCGCGTGACCGACCACCGCATCAACCTGACGCTGTACCGTCTGGATGAGGTGATGGAAGGCAAGCTGGATATGCTAATCCAACCAATCGTGCAGGAATACCAGGCCGATCAGTTGGCTGCACTCTCTGCCGAGCCTGAGTAATGGATTATCAGACCTGGCTGAAAACCGCGACCTTACGCCTGACGCACAGTGACAGCGCCAAACGTGATGCGGAGATCCTGTTGGGTTTCGTGACCGGCCGGGCCAGAACCTATTTGTTGGCATTTGGCGAAACCCCACTGACGGCGGAGCAGGTTGAGCAGTTAACGCTATTGCTGGCTCGCCGTGAACGCGGGGAACCGGTGGCGTATCTGGTTGGTGAACGTGAGTTCTGGTCGCTCCCGCTGTCGGTTTCGCCTGCTACGCTGATCCCGCGTCCGGATACCGAATGTTTGGTGGAATTGGCCCTGGAGCGTTTGCCAGCGGCACCGTGTGCCATTCTGGATCTTGGCACCGGCACCGGCGCGATTGCTCTGGCGTTAGCCAGCGAACGGCCAGACTGCCAGCTTACCGGCATCGATCTGCAACCGGAAGCCGTGGCACTGGCGCAGCATAACGCGCAAAAGCTGGCGATTAACAATACACGCTTTTTGCAAGGGAACTGGTTTACCCCGGTGGCCGGGCAAAAGTTTGCGCTGATCGCCAGTAATCCTCCCTATATTGATGAAGCCGATCCTCACCTTGTACAGGGCGATGTCCGCTTTGAACCCGGTAGTGCGCTGGTGGCCGCCGAACAGGGTCTGGCCGATCTGGCGGCGATCGTGCAGCAGGCCGCCGATTATTTAGAGCCACAGGGTTGGCTGCTGCTTGAGCACGGTTGGCAACAGGGTGAAAATGTACGTACGTTGTTGAATGCTGAGGGGTTTATCGCGGTGGCAACGCATCGCGACTATGGCGGCAACGATCGTGTGACTCTGGGCCAAAAACCACTATAAGAAACCAAGGAAACCACTATGGCCGCTTACATGGCGCTAAAACATCTACATTTATTAACGGTAGCCATCAGCATTACGTTGTTTGTACTGCGTTTCTTCTGGAAGTGGCGTGCATCGCCGATGATCAACAAACGCTGGGTAAAGATCACACCGCATATTAATGACACGGTGCTGTTTGCCACCGGTATTGCCCTGGTGGTGATGTTCAAACTTTACCCACTGCTTGGTATGGACTCGTGGCTGACCGAGAAGTTGTTTGGCGTTATTATCTATATCCTGTTGGGCTATGTCGCATTGGGCAAGAAGACGCCAAGCTGGAACATTCGCACCTTGGCATTCGTTCTGGCACTGGGCTGTCTGTATCTGATCGTTACACTTGCCACGACCAAAATACCGTTCTTGATGGGATACCTATGAGCAGCATTGCCGATTTCGAATTTAACACTTCCTCACTGAGTGAGGGGGTGATCCTGGTATCAAAGATCATCCGGCGGGATTTTCCGGTGGTGGAAGTTGAACGCAAGTTACAGCAGTTGACTGAAGAAGCGCGTGCAACCATCCCGGGCGAGCTCAACCAGGATCAGCAGTTGGAAGCGCTCATCGAATTATTTTTTAAAACCTGGGGATTCGGTGGTGCCAGCGGCGTTTATCGGCTCTCTGACGCCATCTGGCTGGATAAGGTTTTGGAAGCCCGCCAGGGTACGCCAGTCTCTCTGGGAACCATTTTCCTGCATATTGCCCACCAGTTGGGCCTGCCGCTGATGCCGGTGATTTTCCCCACTCAGCTGATCATGCGTGCCGATTGGCTGGATGAGGAGATGTGGCTGGTCAACCCGCTGAACGGGGAAACGCTTAACGAACATCAGTTGCAGGTTTGGCTCAAGGGTAATCTGGGCCTGGGTGCTGAACTGGAAGATGACGATCTGGACGAATCGGAAAATATTCTGGTGGTGCGTAAGATGCTCGATACGCTGAAAGCCGCGCTGATGGAAGAAAAACAGATGGAAATTGCGTTGCGAGCCAGCGAGGCAGTGCTGAGTTTTGACCCAGATGATCCTTACGAGATCCGCGACCGTGGCTTGATTTATGCCCAGTTGGAATGCAACCATATCGCCATTTCCGATCTCAACTATTTTGTCGAGCAGTGCCCTGAAGATCCGGTGAGTGAAGTGATAAAAATTCAAATCCACGCCATCGAGCTCAAGCAGGTCACGCTGCATTAATTCACTGATTCCGATTTATTAATCAATAAGGTGCAAGCATGGAACAGAAAGTAGTCAGCATTGGCGACATCAAGGTAGCGAACGATCTGCCGTTTGTACTGTTCGGCGGTATGAACGTACTGGAATCACGCGATTTGGCGATGCGCATCTGCGAACACTACGTCACCGTGACGCAAAAACTGGGCATCCCTTACGTTTTCAAAGCCTCTTTTGATAAAGCCAACCGTTCATCTATCCATTCTTACCGTGGTCCAGGCCTGGAAGAAGGGATGAAGATCTTCCAGGAAATCAAAAGCACCTTCGGCGTGAAAGTGATCACCGATGTACACGAAGCCGCACAGGCGCAGCCAGTTTCCGAAGTGGTTGATGTGATCCAGCTGCCCGCCTTCCTGGCACGCCAGACCGACCTGGTTGAAGCCATGGCGAAAACCGGTGCGGTGATCAACGTCAAGAAACCGCAGTTCGTCAGCCCGGGCCAGATGGGTAATATTGTCGATAAATTCAAAGAAGGCGGCAACGATCAGGTTATCCTGTGCGATCGTGGCAGCAACTTTGGTTATGACAACCTGGTGGTCGACATGTTGGGTATCAACGTGATGAAGAATGTGACCGGTGGCCATCCGGTGATCTTCGACGTGACCCACGCCCTGCAAACCCGCGATCCGTTTGGTGCAGCTTCAGGCGGCCGCCGCGCGCAGGTTGCCGAGCTGGCTCGTGCCGGTATGGCGGTAGGTTTGGCTGGCCTGTTTATCGAGGCGCACCCAGATCCAAGCCATGCCAAATGCGATGGTCCTTCGGCGTTGCCGCTGGATAAGCTGGAACCATTCCTGGTACAGATGAAAGCCATCGACGATCTGGTGAAAAGCTTTGCCGAGCTGGATACCAGCAACTAACGGCTGCTGACAAATCGCTGTGTAGGGGCGCCGCATGCCGCGCCCGCCAATCTGGAGGCCCGACATTAACTTGTCGGGCCTTTTGCTTATTGGGCATTCAGCGCGGTGAGCGCTTCTGGCAGGGTGGGATAGAAATGCAGTTTGCCCTCGATTGGCTGCATGCGTGCACGAGCCAGGGTTTTTAGCGGCTGGAACGGGATGTCGGTGATCACCAGCTGTTTTTCGGCGGGCAGGGCGTCGATGTAACGTTGCAACGCGTTGAGCCCCCCAGCATCCAGCACTGGCACGGCATCCCATTGCAGTACGATGGTGCGGTAGTTTTCACCGCGTACCAGCAGATCGTTGAACACGCGTTCGGCAGCGGCGAAAAACAGCGGCCCGTTGACGCGCAACACCAGACGGCCATCATCGGTGCTCAGCTCGCTCAGGCGAGTCATGCGTGCGATTCGGCGCATAAACAGCAGTGAGGCCAGCACAATGCCAACGGTAATGGCAATCACCATATCAAACAGTACCGTCAGCGACATACACAGCAGCATCACCAGAATGTCGTCTTTCGGCGCCCGGCGCAGCAGATAAACCACTTTATGTGCCTCACTCATGTTCCAGGCGACCAATAGCAACAGCGAAGCCATTGCTGCCAACGGTAAGTAGGACAACCATGGTGCCAGCACCAGCAAGGCAAGCAGTACCATTAACGAGTGGATGATTGCAGAAACCGGTGAGGTCGCCCCTGCACGCACGTTGGCTGCCGAGCGGGCAATGGCGGCGGTCGCGGTGATGCCACCGAAGAATGGTGCGATGATGTTGCCTGCGCCCTGGCCAATCAGTTCGGCGTTGGAGTGGTGTTTTTTGCCCGTCATGCCATCCAACACTACCGCGCACAGCAGCGATTCGATTGCCCCAAGCATCGCCATGGAAAATGCTGCTGGTAACAGGGCGGAAAGCAGCTGCCAGCTCAGCTCCGTCGGTTTGCCGTCGCCAGCAGGCAAATGCCAGGGTAACAACCACTGCGGCAGGATCGGTGGGATGCCTTGGCCCTGGCTGCCGTCGGCCAGTTCGAAACTGAAGCGGGAGCCAATGGTTGCCACCTGATGATCGAACTGTGCCAGAATAGCCATCACCGCGGTACCGGCCAACAAGGCGGGCAGGTGGCCAGGAATACGCAGCCCCAGCTTCGGCCACAGCAGCAGGACCACCAGGGTGACCGCGCCAATCAGCGTGTCGCCATAATCTAAGGTGGGCAAGGCATGCAACAGCGCATTGACCTTGCCGATGTAGTTTTCCGGTACTTCCGCCAGCCCTAAGCCAAAGAAATCCTTCACCTGCATGGTGGCGATGGTGATGGCGATCCCAGAGGTAAACCCAAGTGTGACCGAAAGTGGAATGTACTCGATCAGGCGGCCTAGCCGCGCTAACCCCATAATCAGCAGGAACACGCCGGACAGCATGGTGGCAATCAATAAGCCAGAGAGCCCAAATTGCTGTGAAACGGGGAACAGGATCACCACAAACGCTGCGGTGGGGCCGGAAACGCTGTAGCGCGAACCGCCGCTGACGGCGATCACGATGCCAGCAATCGCGGCGGTATACAGCCCATACTGTGGGGGAACGCCGCTGGCAATGGCCAGTGCCATCGCCAGCGGAATGGCAATGATGCCGACGGTGACCCCGGCAATGGTATCTTTCAGCAGACGTTGAAGAGAATAGGGCTCACGCCAGCAGGCTTCTATCAGGGCGCTAAAAGGACGGATACCGTTGATTTCGTGCGTTTTCATCTAAGTTGCAAACCAAGTCTATAAAAGAGAACGGAATGGCGGGCCATGGAGGTCCGTCTCGGAATAGCTGGTAGATACCATACCCCTTTCTGTCCGCCGATACCTAGATTTGCATCAAGGCATCAGGATTGTGATTAATTTATATTTGTTCAACGGATTATTTTCGCCAAGCGCCAGCCTGTGCAGATCGCCCGCTGTGGATGTGGGGAAAAGTGCAATTTTTATCGCTTAGTGTACTGCGGGCAAGGATAAACCTAGAAAATGAGCAAGAGTGCTGACCAGCAGATGATGGTCTTCGAGCTGCGGGGAGCCAGAAAGGGATATGGAGCCGACGCAGCCCACATTGAGCAGGTTGATGGGGAATGCACCGCCGTGGGCGGCGTAATCGCGTACGCTAAGGCCATATCTTTCCTCCAGCGTGACTTGCCGCTGTTGCAGGCGTAAACCCACGGCATAAGAGCTTTTCTGGAAATGGTTGACCACGTTGCGCTTGCGCCGCACCCAGTCGGCAATGTCTGGTGTTGCCCCTGGCATGGCGTAATAAAACAGCGTTTGTCCGTTCAGCTGGATTTCAATAGCGATGGGTAATTGGCGATGTTCTGCGGCATTTTTGAGGGCTATCCCCAACTCCCAGGCGGTGGCATGGTTGAAATGGTGGAAGGTGAGCTCCGTTTCTTGCGCAACCAGCGCTTGCAATTCATCATCGATATTCATCAGATTTTCTCCGTGGTGTGATGGATAACAGACTATCCTGAACTGAAGATAGGTCATAGATTGCCTGGCAATAATATATACCCGCCTAGCCATTATCATTTTGAGTATCATAGGGGCGCTGCATGCTGTACCCGTCTGGATAATCAGTAGTGACTCGAAAAACAACATTGCCGCATCCTGGAGTATGCCGAATAGTTATGACATATATTGCGTCGATATCGTCTTTTTACAGTGACGCGTGCATCACCTATGCCACGCTGTCGGTTTCCTACTTTGCGCTTAGCAAAAATGCCCCTTTCTCCTACCAGTCGGCCCTGTGGAAACGGGTATTGTTTGGTGTGCTGGCGGGGCTGGCTGTGCTGTATCTGAATCAGACTCGGCTGTTGCTTACCGGTGACATTTACTACAGCTTTGCCATGATCCCGATGATTCTGGTGCTGTTTTTCGGTGGTGCAGTCAGTGGGATAGTGTGCTATCTGGTGAGTTTTGGCTTTAACGGCGGCTTTACGCTGGATAATCTGTTTATCGGTTCGATCATCTTGCCGATGCTGCTATCGGGAGTCTGGCGGAAAAAATCGAACCGGGTGTTTTACCTTACCATCGGCATCATTGCGCTCTACCGGATTGCCGTGGTCGGCTCGTTGGTCAACTTCCGTGAACTGTGGCTGGATACCCTGTTGTATCAGGTTGCATCGGCGCTTTGTCTGGCGATTTGCTACCACGCCCTGAGCTTTAAAGAGCGCCATATTCACGCCTTTTTCTCCATGCGCAACAAGGCGACGACCGACAGCCTGACCCACATCAGCAACCGAGCCAGTGTGGATTACAAAATGATGCTGCAACATGCCCAACGGGAGTCTTGTGGCCTGATGCTGCTGGATTTAGACAACTTCAAACAGGTGAATGACACCTATGGCCATTTGGCTGGCGACGGCGTGTTGGCCAGCGTGGGGGCCATTCTGAAAGATTGCGTACGCGTTGAGGACTTTGTCGGGCGTTACGGCGGCGAGGAGTTTATGGTCATCACTTCCAGCTATGAACCGCAGCATATTGCGGCCGTGGCGGAACGCATTCGCAGCCGGGTGGAAGGATTTGATTTTATTACCGAGAGTGGGGAGGTGATCCGGTTGACCATCTCCATTGGGACCTCGCTCTATCTGGCCGGTATGTCGGTAGAAAAAGCGATAGAGATGACGGATGAAGCGCTGTATGACGCCAAGCGTGAGGGTAAAAACCGTGTGGTCAGCAGCCGTTTGATGTCGCTATCACCGTTGGGGAAGGGGTTTAGCCCTATGGCGGCGAAGAAGCTTTAGGCGAGATGGCAGACAACCCTCAAGCGGCTTGCAGGCTTAGGGGGCAACTGCGCCCCACGGTCGAAGCGACATTGCCGTTTTGTCGAACCCTGTCGAGGCTTCTCACCCCTCCTGGCTTGGGGTATATGCAATAAAAAAGCCTGAACGTGAATTCAGGCTTTCTCATTTTAATATGGCGGTGAGAGAGGGGTTCGAACCCTCGATACACTTTCGCGTATACACACTTTCCAGGCGTGCTCCTTCAGCCACTCAGACACCTCACCGTATGTTGCGCGTTACTCCGTGCAACGGGGCGCTACTATAGGGAGTGTCGGCTAACCGGTCAAGAATATTTTTACGGTTTTAGCTCAGGTGGTTAAGCCGTGGTCGCTTTGCCGTAAATCAAGACCGGAATGCCACGTTTGTTGAGCGCTGCACTGGTGGGTAGGCGTTGGCCGCCAGCGAGGCGATGTCTTTCATGGCTTGCCCACCAGAAAGGTGGGGCAAGCCTTCAGGGCATCAAACCAATAAAGACCGTCTTTTTACGTGGACCGGTCATCAGCGATTCCAGCTCTTCGACGCAGGCTTGGTAGTGCGGGGTCGTTTTATGGAAAGCTACGGCCTGCTCATCGGCGTAGGCCTCGTAAATATAAAAGCGCGTGGGGATGTCTGGGTCCTGTAACACATCAAAGCGCAGGTTGCCCTTTTCCTGGATCGCGCCCAGATGGTTTTGACGAAACACTTCGATAAACCGTTCAACCTTGTCGTTATGGACGTTAATTTCGACCAGGGTAACGTGCATAAAAGCCTCCTTGGATGGGGCGAGCCTGGAAAATCGGCCTGCATTTCAGCCGCATCAGCCTTTTTCGCTGAGGAATAGTTCGTAGGCGCGTTCTACCGACTCGTTCTGATGAACGATGGCGTGTACCGCCTTGATCATGGCAACCGGGCTTTCTGACTGGAAAATATTTCGCCCCATATCTACCCCGGACGCCCCTTGATCGATTGCCTGGAAGCACATATCCAGTGCCTCGCGCTCTGGCAGCTTCTTCCCACCGGCGATGACGATGGGGACCGGGCAACCGGCCACAATGCGTTCGAATCCTTTATCCACGTAATAAGTCTTGATGATTTGCGCCCCCATCTCGGCAGCGATACGCGTGGCCAGTGAGAAATAGCGCTGATCGCGCGCCATATCTTTCCCCACCCCGGTCACCGCCATGGTGGGCATACCGACTTTCAGACCCGCATCGATCAGTTGGATGATGTTTTTAATCGACTGGTGTTCATGTTCTGTGCCGATATAAACCTGTGCGGCGACGGCGCAGCTATTCAGACGCACCGCGTCGTCCATGGCGACAGCCACCGCCTCATTGCTCAACTCGGTCAGAATGGAGTTTGCCCCTGAAGCGCGCAGGACGATGGGTTTGTTGGTGGCAGGTGGGATCACGCTACGCAGAATACCCCGGGTACACATCAACACGTCTGCATGCTGAAACAGCGGCGCAATATTGATATCAATACGCTCCAGCCCGGTCGTCGGCCCCTGGAAATAGCCGTGATCAAAGGCCAGCATCACGGTTCTGTTAGTGCGGGGATTGAAAATGCGAGCCAGGCGGGACTGCATGCCCCAATCCAGCGCACCGCACCCTTTTAAACTAAACAGGGCATTTTGCTGCGGTTGGTCAATATGGAAGTCTTTGCCATCTTTGATGTCATCTAAATCAGCCATTGTATTACTCTCTCCAAAAAATCGGTGCGATAGAGTTGAACAAATCTTTTTTAGAAAACTAATTGTTCATAACCTTAGTCAGGCTTTGGCGATAAAACCATCACTACGATCACGTTTTTTGAATATTTGTCCGCTGTAAAAACCGATGTTCAAATTTGGTGTATATTTGTGGCATGACTCACGGTTATTGTTGAGCACTGGCGGAACAATTGCGTTCAAGATTTAAAAATGTTCAAAGAGAAGCGGGTTTATGACGATAAATGACAGTGCATTGATAATCGAACATGGCATGTGTGAGGAGGAGCAGGTCGCCCGTATCGCCTGGTTCTACTATCACGATGGGTTGACGCAAAGTGAGATCAGCGCCCGGCTCGGGCTGACGCGCCTTAAGGTTTCACGTCTGCTGGAGAAAGGGCATCAATCAGGGATCATTTGGGTGCAGATTAATTCTCGCTTTGAAGGTTGCCTGCAGTATGAAGATGCACTGAAAAAGCATTTTGACTTGAAAAACATTCGCATATTGCCCGCCTTGGCCGGGGCTGACGACAGTGCAAGGTTGGGGATCGGTGCGGCACATATGCTGATGGAATCCCTGGAGCCGCGGCAACTGTTGGCGGCGGGGTTTGGCGAGGCCACCATGAGCACGCTGAAAAGACTGAACGGCTTCATTTCTGCGCAGCAAATTCGTCTGGTTACGCTTTCCGGGGGGGTAGGGCCTTATATGGCCGGGATTGGGCAGTTGGATGCCGCCTGCAGCGTCAGTATGATCCCAGCCCCGTTGCGCGCCTCTTCTGCCGATATTGCCCGCACCCTGCGGGATGAAAATAGCGTCAGGGACGTGCTGCTGGCGGCTCAGGCTGCTGATGTCGCCGTCGTTGGGATCGGTGCGGTGAGTCAAAAAGATGCCGCCACCATCTTACGCGCTGGCTATATCACCGAAGGCGAGCAGCTGATGATTGGCCGCAAAGGTGCCGTTGGCGATATTCTCGGCTACTTTTTTGATGCCAGCGGCGAAGTCATTCCCGATATGCAAATTCATCAAGAATTGATAGGGCTGAGCTTGAGCTCGCTCGCCACCATACCTACCGTCGTCGGGGTAGCGGGGGGAAGACTAAAAGCCGAGGCGATCGTGGCGGCATTGAAGGGCGGTTATATCAACGCGTTAGTCACCGATCAGGACACGGCGGCAGAAATGCTTAAACTTATTGGAAAGTAAAGGTCATTAGCGATGTAACAGACTGTCTCACTGCCACACCTTGAAGCAACATCAGCCGAGGACAAACACATGGCTCGACTCTGTACTCCTGTCACATCAGGCCAATACCTGATGGCTCTGGATGCCGGCACCGGCAGCATTAGAGCGGTAATTTTTGATTTGGAAGGCAATCAAGTCTCAGTAGGGCAAGCCGAATGGCTACATTTGGCGGTCCCTGATGTACCGGGCTCAATGGAATTCGATCTTGCCAAAAACTGGCACCTCACCTGCCAATGCATCCAGCAGGCGTTAAAGATGGCGGCCATTGCGCCGGAGGCGATTGTGTCCGTGGCTGCGTGTTCAATGCGTGAAGGGATTGTGATCTATGATGCAGAAGGTCAGCCGATCTGGGCATGTGCCAACGTAGATGCACGGGCTACGCGTGAGGTCAGCGAGTTAAAAGAGATCCACCACCATACTTTTGAAGATGAGGTTTACCGCTGTTCAGGGCAGACGCTGGCACTCAGCGCAATGCCCCGGCTGCTGTGGTTGGCACACTACCGTCCTGATATCTATCGCCAGGCAGCCGCGGTCACCATGATCAGTGACTGGCTGGCTTATATGCTCAGCGGTGAGCTTGCGGTCGATCCGTCAAATGCCGGGACTACCGGGTTGCTTGATCTGGTCACGCGAGACTGGAGAAAAGGCCTGTTGGAAATGGCAGGTCTGCGTTCGGACATTCTTTCACCGGTAAAAGAGACGGGAACGCTGCTGGGGGCAGTGACGGACAACGCTGCCGCACTGTCCGGCCTGCGGGCTGGCACACCGGTGATTGTCGGGGGCGGTGATGTTCAATTGGGATGCGTGGGTCTAGGCATCGTCAGACCAGCGCAGACCGCCGTATTAGGAGGAACGTTCTGGCAGCAGGTGGTGAACCTTCCTGCGCCGGTTACCGATCCCAATATGAATGTGCGCATTAACCCCCATGTGATCCCGGGCATGGTTCAGGCTGAATCCATCAGCTTTTTTACCGGGCTGACCATGCGCTGGTTCCGTGATGCCTTCTGCGCCGAGGAGAAGCTGATTGGTGAACGTCTGGGCGTGGATACCTATGCCTTGCTGGAGGATATGGCCAGGCGGGTACCATCGGGTGCTCATGGCGTTATGCCCATCTTCTCCGATGTCATGCGCTTTAAGAACTGGTATCACGCCGCTCCCTCATTTATCAACCTGTCGATCGACCCGGAAAAGTGCAACAAAGCTACGTTGTTTCGTGCCCTGGAAGAGAATGCGGCTATCGTGTCGGCCTGTAACCTACAACAAATCGCCGAATTCTCAGGTGTCAAAGCCGATTCACTGGTGTTTGCAGGTGGCGGTTCAAAAGGCACGCTTTGGAGCCAGATCCTGGCCGATGTCACCGGACTGACCGTACGAGTCCCGGTGGTTAAGGAAGCGACCGCGCTGGGATGTGCTATTGCGGCTGGCGTGGGGGTAGGGGTCTATTCGTCGTTGGCAGATGCGGGGGAGAACCTGGTGCGTTGGGATAGGGAACATGTCCCGAATCCAGAAAACAGCGAGATTTATCAACAGGCACGTCAAAAATGGCAGGAGGTGTATCTGGATCAACTTGGTTTGGTCGATCACGGTTTGACGACGTCAATGTGGAAGGCTCCCGGCCTTTAGAGGAGGGGGGGCGTAAAGTCGCCACATATTTTAGGGGGACAGCCTTTCGGCAGAGCCTGAGAGCTATTAGGGAAAAAACCTAATCCTACGGCTTGGGAGGGGGAATTTAGGTTGTCGTGTACTGTTTGACATGATAATGAAATAGAATACTAAACAGGTGCTTAAAAATTCTATCCTCTCCAGGACAAGCGAGTAACAATGCAGATAATGAATGTCAAACAGGCCAGGATAATCAGTTTCATCTTTGTGATGGGGGGGATCCTGCTGCTGTTACCGTTGCATCTTCTTACCTGCTTTATGGCGGGTTTTCTGGTTTACGAGATCGTGAATATCCTTACGCCACATTTTCAGAAGGTGATTGGCGGTCATCGGGCAAGATGGCTGGTTGTGGCGGTGATCAGTACTTTGGTGGTCGGCCTGTTGATCACTATTGTGGGGAGTATCGTCGGCTATCTGATGCAGGATATGAAGAACATCTCTGGCATCAACACCCGTATTGCGTTCATCCTGCAGGATGTCCAGCAAGAGGTGGCAAAATATATGCCGGGCTATCTGCCGTTGAGTGTGGAAGAGCTGAAGAACGAGATCCTGAGCCGATTGCAACAGCACATAGCTCTGTTACAGACGATGGGCAAGAGCGTACTGCATGGCCTGGTGACCATGCTGATCGGGATGGTGCTCGGTGCCATAGTCTCACTGTATAACATTGATAGCAGCGAGGATCGGCCATTACTGAAAAGTGAGCTGATGAAAAGGATTTCGCTGCTGTCTCAGGCGTTCCGCAATATTGTGTTTGCTCAGGTTAAAATATCGGCAATCAATACCTTCTTCTCGGCTATCTTTATCCTTGGTGTGTTACCGCTGTGTGGGATCCATATCCCGTTGGCGAAAACGCTGGTGGTGTTTACCTTTATCTTTGGTCTGCTGCCGGTGATCGGCAATCTGATCTCCAATACCATTGTTTTCATCTCTGGCCTGTCGGTTTCACTCGGAGTGGCACTGATTGCGCTGCTCTACCTGATCGTGATCCACAAGTTTGAGTATTTCCTCAATGCCCGTATTGTCGGCACTAAAATCAAGGCCAATTCTTGGGAGATTTTGCTGGCGATGTTGGTCTTTGAGGCTGCATTCGGCCTGGCTGGCGTGGTTGCCGCTCCTATCTATTATGCCTATCTGAAAAGTGAACTGAGGGAAGCGAAGCTGATTTGAGGAGGTGCCATTTTTCCAAACTCTGTTGAGGTTTCTCACTGGGTACAAACGTAGGGGCGCTGCATGCTGCGCCCGCCTACAATCAAAAATGTTTCAGATTTTTTCTATAATACTCTTCAGTATCCTGCGCTGTATTAATATCCGCGTAAGATCCTCTACATCGAATACTTATTTGCTCATCTGGAATGTCAGCGATATTCCCTATCCTTCCTTTTTCATTGCTACCTACACATACATAAACTTCTTCTTCATCAGTTTCTATGCATGCGAGAAACTCATCTCGCGAGTGGGCTGTCGTTGTGGTGGATCACCTGCCCCAGCAGGTTGTAACGGTAGTAGTGGGTCAGTCCGTTGCGTTGATGGTGCTCCAGCACTTGGCTAAAGGCGTCGCGAACGAAGCGCTCGCGGCTGCCATCCGGGTATTGCACCTCGTCCAATGCTCCCTGCGCAGACCACTGGTAGTGGCAGGTATTGTCCAACGCATCGGTCTCTTATTCTGGTCTGGCAGTCTGCTTAGTGCCAGGAGCGGACATGACCAGTTTGGAATGAGTGACTAGTCGAAGCAATTGCGCAAAAACATCATGTCCAAAAGAATAAGTGGTTAGCGATGTTTAGATAATTTTCGAGTAAATTGTTGCTCAGTAATGGTACTGCCCCACTGATCGCCTTCCCATTCTTTCGACAATTCAAATCCGAATGATTCGTACAATCGTCTTGCCGCGATAAGTTTATTAAACGTCCATAATTGTACCGAAGTGAACTTCTGCTCATCACAAAAACTCATTGCTTCTGCAATGAGTTTTCTGCCCAGTCCGCTGCCACGACAGCCATCGTCAAGGATGAACCAGCGCAGATGCGCCTCATTATTTCCCAGATCCTCACCGTCAATAGCAACTGAGCCGACTATGCGCTCGTTCACCATTGCCAGCCAGATCTGATTACATGGCTTATCTAGTCGCATCGAAAAATCTGCAAGACCTGCGGCAACCTTCGCTTCAAAAAAATTGCCGAAGTCATACTCTCTGGCGTAATAACTGCCATGCATTTCAGTAATGCGGCCAATCATACCTGCATGATAACCCGAGACTATTTTGAAGCTGTTCTGCACTTTTCCTGCGGAGTTTTCGCGACAGGCTTTCAACGCGATGGCATATGAAGAAAGGTTCTTTGATACAGCCTCTTGGGTAAACGGATCGAGCTTACCGAGTGCTGCGGCTACCCGTTGGTCAGCGTAAGTGTTTATGTTCTGTACTGTCTCTCTACCCTTACCGGTGAGGCTTAATAGCTTCGTCCTGGCATCGTCAGCGGAAGGGGTTTCTTCAAGTTCTCCGGCCTCGACAAGTTTAGCGAGCATACGGCTGATGCTGGACTTCTCCAGCCCCAAAATATGCACCAGTTGAGCGGCTGTCATTGCCCCATGAGTTTCAACTTCAAGCATAGAGTGAACAGCTGAGGGAGGATAATTGGTTGCAGCAAGATTTTGGTTCATGAAACCCAGTTCACGCACCATTAAACGTGAAGCCGCGCGTATGCTTTTTATGGTCTGTAGTTCTGAAGTCATTTGCTTACCCCAACAACAATAGTTGTAACATACAACCATTAAGCTAGCGGCTTTGTCAATCTCTCACTTCATGTCTGCTCTTCGCTCGTAGCCGACATGGATTATATTCGCAAGCTCACCTTGCGGGCGGCCTGCCGGCCGTCCAAAATGTCTCTGCGCTGCGAGCCTTTTTGTCGAACCCTGTCGAGGCTTCTCACTCCTCCCGGCTTGGGGGATATGCAAAAAAAAAGTCTGAACGTTAGCTCAGACTTCTTTTTTAAAGATGGCGGTGAGGGAGGGCTTGATTCGCAAGCTCACCCTGCGGGCGGCCGGTCGGCCGTCCAAAATGTCTCTGCGATGCGAGCCATTTTGTCGAACCCTGTCGAGGCTTCTCACCCTCCCAGGCTGGGGAATATGCAAAAAAAAAGTCTGAACGTTAGCTCAGACTTCTTTTTTAAAGATGGCGGTGAGGGAGGGGTTCGAACCCTCGATACACTTACGCGTATACACACTTTCCAGGCGTGCTCCTTCAGCCACTCAGACACCTCACCGTTTTGTCATCGGCAACGGTTTACGCTGTCGACGGGCGCTAATGTAGGAGAATCTGATCCCAGCGTCAATAGCCTTGTGTCATTACCGTGTGCGTTTAGCCAAACTTCCAGCAATCTGCTGATTTGTCGCACGATCATCCCGCCTTTTCAGCGTCAATTTATCCTTGCATAGTGCGGCAAAGCGCGAAAGGATAGCTAAAAATCCACTCAAGAAGGGAACCGGCAGTGAATATCATTTTCTATCACCCGTTTTTTGATGCGCAAGATTGGCTGGCAGGGATGGCGAAGCGCTTACCACAGGCGAATATCCGGGCATGGCAGCCGGGGGACGATCGCCCGGCGGACTACGCGCTGGTATGGCGGCCACCTTATGAGATGCTGGCCAACCGCCGCGATCTGAAAGGGATCTTTGCCCTGGGTGCTGGTGTAGACGCCATCCTTGAGCAGGAACGCCAACATCCAGGTAGCCTACCGGCGGGAGTGCCGCTAATCCGGTTGGAGGATACCGGCATGGCGCAGCAGATGGATGAATATGCGTTGGCCGGCGTGTTGCGCTATTTCCGTCGTTTTGATGAGTATCAGTTGCAGCAACAGCAGCAGAACTGGTTGCCGCTTGAGCCTCATCAGCAGAGTGATTTCACCATCGGCATTCTGGGCGCCGGGGTGTTGGGGAAAAGCGTGGCGCAAAAGCTGGTGGCGTTCGGTTTTAACGTCCGCTGCTGGAGCCGCAGCCCCAAGCAGATTGAGCACGTGCAGAGTTTCGCCGGGCAACCTCAGCTAGCGGCGTTTCTTGCCGGCACGCGGCTGCTGATCAACCTGCTGCCCAATACGCCTGAAACGGCAGGTATCCTCAACCGCCAACTGTTTAGCCGTTTGGTGCCAGGCGCTTACCTGATCAACATTGCACGCGGTGCCCATCTGGTGGAAGACGATCTGCTGGCGATGTTGGCACAAGGGCAGCTGGCGGCTGCCATGCTTGACGTCTTTGTCAGCGAACCTTTACCTTCCGCTCATGCCTTCTGGCGTCATCCTCGTGTCACGATTACGCCGCATATTGCTGCTGTTACCCTGCCGGAACAGGCCATGGATCAGGTTAGCGCCAATCTCCTGCGGCTTGAGGCGGGTGAACAGCCTGCTGGCCGGGTTGATATTCAGCGTGGCTATTGATGCTTTCCCAATCCGTTAACATGCCGCTAGTGGTGTTAACTGCTATCATGAACAAGGATCGGCCTGCCATCCGCTGACCCTGGCAAGCGCCCAAGAAGGAGAAAGAATGTACCCCGTTGATTTACATATGCATACCGTAGCCAGCACCCATGCCTATAGCACCCTGCACGACTATATAGCCGAAGCGAAACACAAAGGCATCAAACTGTTCGCCATCACCGACCACGGGCCGGATATGGCCGATGCACCACACTACTGGCACTTTATGAACATGCGTGTGTGGCCACGCCTGGTGGATGGCATTGGCATTCTGCGCGGCATTGAGGCCAATATCAAAAACCTGGCCGGTGATATCGACTGCACCGGACCCATGCTCAACGAAATCGATCTGATTATTGCCGGGTTCCATGAACCGGTATTTGCACCGCAGGATCGGGCCGCCAACACCGAGGCGATGATAGCCGCCATGGCGCAGGGCGATGTCCATATCATCAGCCATCCGGGCAACCCCAAATATCCGGTCGATATCCCGGCGATAGCCGCAGCAGCAGCCAAATATCAGGTAGCGCTGGAACTGAATAACTCTTCGTTTATTCATTCCCGCAAGGGCAGTGAATCAAATTGCCGTGCGATAGCTGCCGCAGTGCGTGACGCTGGCGGCTGGCTGGCATTAGGCTCAGACTCGCACGTGGCTTTTGCTCTCGGTGGTTTTGAACACTGCGAGCGTATCCTTGAGGAGGTGAATTTCCCGCAGGAGCGCATTTTAAATGTCTCACCGCGCCGGATCCTGAACTTTCTTGAACAGCGTGGCAGACCGGCAATTGCGGAATTAGCCGATCTGTGACATCGTCACGGCAAATTTTCTGTTTTTATAGGGTGTTATCATGAATGAGTTTTCCGTTGTCTGCCGGGTTTTAGGCACGCTGTTTTACCGCCAGCCGCAGGATCCGTTGTTGGAGCCGCTGTTTACCTTGATCAAAGAGGGTAAACTGCAACAGCACTGGCCGCTCGAGCAGGACGAACTGCTGACTCGTTTGCAACAGCATTGTACCGATCCACAGTTGGCCGCCGATTTTAACGCTCTGTTTGTCGGCAGCGAATGCAGTGTTTCACCACTGCGTTCGTCCTATGTTGAAGGTGCCAGCGAAGCGGACGTGCGGGTATTTCTCCAACAGCGTGGGATGCCATTAGGCGAAGCGCCAGCCGATCATTTCGGCTCACTGCTGTTGGCCGCCTCCTGGCTGGAAGATCAGTCGCAGGAAGATGAAGTCCAGGCGCAAATCACGCTGTTTAACGAGTTCTTGCTGCCTTGGTGTGGCCGCTTCCTGGGTAAGGTTGAAGCACACGCCACCAGCGGTTTTTACCGTACCCTGGCAGAGATCGCTCGCCATGCCATCGCGGCTATGTGCGATGAGCTAGCAGAGTATGAGCAGGATGAAGAAGGGAAGGACGAAGAAGAGTAAATGAACGAGGGCGCAGCAAGCACTGCGCCCCTAAGAGCGATTAGTCGGTAAACGGGATCACCAACTGACCCGGCTTCACTTCCAACCCTTTAGCCAGTTTGAGTGCCATGGCTTCCGTTTTGCTCTTATCTGCATTAAGAACATACACCGGCTTCTGATTGAAATACGATTTCAACGACTGATTCAGGTAGGGCGACAGGGCCTTCATCACCGTATCCATCTTCTCCGGCTGCACCTGGTAATCGACCAACTCCATGTCCTTGAGGAAGATCGCCCCCTTTTCACGGTCATAGACCGGTTGCGCCTTCAACGTCAGTTGTAAATCCGCGGCCTGTGGCCCGAGGATCGAAGTAATGTTGACCTTGGCATTACCGGAAAGCGTTACCTTATTAGGCTCAGTGCGGCCAATCTGGCTCTGCAACTGGGTTAACACGATATTGGCATCAACCAACCCCGGCACGCCGATCTGCTTTTGGTAGTCGTTGTGTTTTTGCAGGTAATTATTCACTTCCTGCTCGCTGACGCTGTATTGGGTAAGCTGGTTACAGCCGATAAGCGTACCGGCAACGACCAGGGCGGTCACGCCCATCAGGATCTTCTTCATTCAAACCTCGTAAAACGAAAATGCGGCAGACTTTGCCTGTTGCAAACCAAAGGTGACTGCCAACAAAGAAAAATTTCAGCTCGCAGGATAACAGATGACGCGGCGCAAAGGGTTTTTTACCTAGTCGGATAAGGCTGAAATTACCTATCGCCGCAACCGCCATACCAGCAGCATCACGCCTCCCAGACAGGTTAGCCCGCCGAGCGCAGGGAACAGAGGAATGCCCCACAGCTGGCTGGTGGAACGCATCAGATAGGGAGCCAGCCCCAGAGCGAATGCCGCCGTGACGATCGCAATGGCCAGCGTGACCGCTGCGCGTTCCAGAGCCTTGCTGAGTTGGTTAAGGTTCTTGACGTTGATTTCGGCATCGATCTTGCCCTGCTTTAACCGGCGCATCAGCAAGCGAATGGCCTGCGGCAGTTCCTCTCCGGCATCCAGTGCCTCCCCCCCCAGCAATAGAGCACGACGGCGCAGCGCTTCGGGTGTATAGCGCTGGAGCATTACCTGACGCAACATCGGTTTCAGGGTGGCAACGATATCGAAGGCGGGATCCAGGCGGTGCAAAACGCCATCTGCGGTGATCAATGCCTTAAATAACAGCACCAGATCGGGAGGTAACGGTAGTTGGTGCTCGCGGGCCATCACCAACAGATCGGTGAGTGCCTTGCCTAGCGTCAGGGTGGTCGAAGCCTGTTTATCAAGAAAGTTTTGCGCTGCCTGTTCCAGATCGGTCAGATCCAGTTCCTGGCTGTCAGACCAGGCGATCAGCGTATTGACGATGCCGTCGCTCTGGCGCTCCGCAATGGCCTGCAGCAACAGCAGAAGCTGGTTACGCCGCCGCTCCGACAGTTGGCCAACCATGCCAAAGTCGATAAACCCGACGTGGTTGTCGCCCAGGGCCATCACGTTACCGGGGTGAGGATCGGCGTGATAAAGCCGATGTTCCAGCACCATGGTCATAAAAGCCTGCGCGCCACGCTGTGCCAGCAACGGGCCGTCGAAACCGGCAGCGGCTAATTGCTGTGGATTTTCGGGGGCAATGCCGGGCAGATATTGTTGTACCAGCAGGCGTTTTGACGAGTGCTGCCAATAAATTTTCGGTATTACCACTTCGGGCTGTTTGGCAAAGTGTTCCGCAACCCGATCGCAATTATTACCTTCATGCGTCAGATCCAGCTCGTGGTTAAGCGCGGTGGCCAGCGTTTGCACCATCTGGTGTGGGCGATAACGCGCCAGCGCCGGGCTTTGTTGTTCCACGGTTTCCGCCAGATAGGCTAACAGGCGCAGGTCGGCATGAATGGTTTTGGCTAATCCAGGGCGCAACACTTTCACCACCACCGACTCGCCACTGTGCAGGCGGGCGCGGTAGATTTGCGCCATGGAGGCGGCGGCTAGCGGGATCGGATCGAACTGGGCAAACACCTGCTGAGGGTCGCCGTCCAGATCGGCGGTGATCTGCGCGACCAGCTTTTCCCAGGGGAGGGTTGTCGCCTGGCTATGCAGGCGCTCAAGCTCGTCGGTCCAGCGTTGTTCCAGCAGGTCGGTGCGGGTGGCCAGGATCTGGCCGAATTTAACGAAGGTTGGCCCCAGGGCTTCCAGGGCCGCGCGCAGGCGTTCTGGCAATGTCTGATTATCGACCTCCACGCCGCCGCTGCTCAGGCCGCCCAGCAATTTGCCTAACCCGAGCAGCCTGATAACGTCCTGCAAACCGTAGCGGATCAGTACGGATGAGATTTCTTGCAGCCTGGTGCGGTCACGAGCGGTGACAAAAAACATTTTTAACATCTGCGCGCGACTCCCTTATCGCCGTTGCGGATCATTGCTCCATATCGAACAACAACGGAATATCAACGCGCTGCGCCATGTGGTTGCGGTAAGCCTCCACGTTGTCCGGCAGGGCGACACCGGCCACGATCGACAGCGAGCGTAACAGTGGGAACAGATGGATGTCATCGTCACTGAGAGTGCCGTTGACCGCTTCCGATGACTGGATCAGTGGGGAGAGCGTGGCCAGATCTTTTTCCAACTGGGCGATCAGGTCGGCACTGTCGGCCAGTAGCACGGCAAAATCACCGCTGGCTGCCTGTTTTTTGTCGCTGAAATAGCGGCGCGCGTTGTCAGTGGCGAACTCTTCGAAATCGGCATTGGCAAAGCGCGGTAACAGCAGTTTGTTGACGTAGGTGGCGGTGTGTTGCAACCACGCGGCGATGGCCGGATTGGTTTTCCCCGTCAGTAACGGTTTGCCGTCCAGGTTATCGATGTAATGCACGATATCCATGCTTTCGGGCAGATAGCTGCCGTCGTCTTTTTGCAGGATTGGCGCCATTTTCTTGCCGATCATGCTGGTGGGAGTGATTTCGTCATCGCTTAGCAGGGTCACAAAACGCACCGGTAAATCCTTGAGGCCGAATATCATGCGGGCCTTTACGCAGAATGGGCAGTGATCGTAAATAAACAGTTTCATGCATGCTCCTGTTGTCAGGTTTAGCAGCCAGTCTGGGCCGCTGCGCAGGTTGTAGTGGGATGATGGGCCATCATAAGCCTTTCCGCGCCGTTTTTTGTACTATCAGGATAGCAACTTTGGCAGATTTGGTCGCCAGAGACTGGGCGCAAGGGATGCGCCCGGGCAAAAATCAGCCACCACGGAGGATTGCGGGGGCAGTGGCACGCGGATTAAACTGCCAGTACAGGGCAAACAGCGTGATAAAGCCCACCAGCCCCAGCAGGAACCAGGGTAACTCCGGCATGCCCATCGTATTACCGGTGTCATACATCCAGCCACCGCCGGTATAACCCAATGCACCACCGAGCGCCAACCCCAGGCGGCTAAAGCCCATATAGCTGCCGCGCGCCCGTGAATCGGCCAGCGAGGCGCTCAGGGTCTCACGTGCCGGTTCGGCGATGATCGATCCCAGGTAGAAGCAGCAGATCAGAGTAAACACCGCTTGCAGACTGGTGGCAAAGCCGACGGGCAGCAGGCTGAGTGTCATCAGCAGCAAGCCGGCCATCAGGCGTTGCTCCAGCCGGAAGTGCTTTTCACTCCAGCGGGCCAGCGGGTATAGCAATGAGAGCGATAGCGCGGCTTCGATGGCATACATCCATTTGACCGCCGACGGCGAACCGGCGATCTCGTTGACCACGATTGGCAGCATCAGCATCACCTGCACCGACAGCATGTAATACCCGGTCAACGTCAACACATAGGTCAGGAAGCGGCGATCGCGCAGCACGCGCATCATACCTTCCTTCATCGGTGCCCGTATGGTAGAGATCCGGTAATTGGGTAACAGCCAGGCGTTCCAACCTGCGGCCAGCACGAAAATACCGGCACCTACCCAGCAGACGAAATGGAAATCGTACTGCAACAGCCAACTGCCGATTAACGCACCGATCACGGCACCGGCGCTGTCTTGCATCATCAGCAGCGAATAGAAACGGCTGCGCTCATGTGGGCGAGTCAGTTTGATCACCAGCGCGGTGCGGGGCGGATCGAACAGGGTGCCGCCAATGGCGGACAGCGCGCAGGAAAACCACAGTATCCAGGGTTGATCGGCCATCGCCATGGTGGCAAAGCCCGCGGCACGCAGCAGCATGCCGGTGACGATCATCGGTTTGGCGCCAAAACGGTCGGCAATCGCCCCGCCAAAGATCCCCAATCCCTGCTGAATGAGTTGGCGTAACCCCAGGGCCAGGCCCACGACGACGGCCGCCCAGCCAAGTTGATCGACAAAGCGAATGGAAATAAGTGGGAAGACGACGAAAAAGCCTAAAACCACCAACAGGTTATCGAACAATAAAAAATACTTACCCAAGCTGCGAGCTTGCGATACCAGAGACATGCTTCACCACGAGCAATTAAAAGGAGAGGAAGACTACCAGGTTATTCTCTACCCAATATGTAATGACTGATAGGGGGGTGATAGATAATATTTTTTAATCGTCAATACGTTACCTGAGTGGCAAAACTACACTTAAAAATGGGCCAAACGACTGACTGGCTATTTACTGAGCGCTCAGGGGCTTACCTGCCGGGCGGGCTACGGTTATATTACCGGGGGAATGCGCGGTTCTGCGCCGATAGTCTGCCATGAGTCATGCGAGATAACGCCTGAGCCTGGAGACGTTGACCCCATCAATACTTCTTATCGAACCGTTCTGACCGCGGGGGAAATGATGTTTGGCTATCGCTCTGCATCACCGAAAGTACGCCTTACCACCGACCGGCTGGTTGTCCGTTTAGTTCACGAACGCGACGCCTACCGCCTGGCCGAATACTATGCCGAAAATCGGGCGTTCCTGAAGCCCTGGGAGCCGGTGCGCGATGATAGCCACTGTTACCCCTCTGGCTGGCAAGCCCGCCTGGCTATGATCACGGAAATGCAAAAGCAGGGCAGTGCCTACTATTTTATCCTGCTAGATCCGGAAGAACTTCATGTGTGCGGCGTCGCCAACTTCAGCAATGTGCTTCGCGGCTCGTTCCATGCCTGTTTCCTGGGGTATTCCCTGGGTGAAAAGTGGCAAGGGCAGGGGTTGATGTACGAGGCATTGCAAACGGCCATCCGTTATATGCAGCGCCAACAGCGGATGCATCGCATTATGGCCAACTATATGCCGCATAACCAACGCAGCGGTGCGTTGCTGACCCGGCTCGGTTTTGAACGCGAAGGCTATGCCAAGGATTACCTGCTGATCGACGGACAGTGGCAGGATCATGTGCTGACCGCATTGACCAATAAAGAGTGGCAACCGCCACGCTGAGGCCGTAACAATGAAATATGAATTAAATGCCAAAGAAGCCAGAGTGATCGGCTGCATGTTGGAAAAGCAGGTGACCACGCCTGACCAATATCCCCTTTCTCTTAATGCCATTACGCTGGCCTGTAATCAAAAAACCAACCGCGAGCCGGTAATGGAGCTGTCGGAAAGTGAAGTCCAACAGCAGCTTGACTTGCTGTTAAGAAGGCACTTCTTGCGCACCCTGAGTGGCTTTGGCAACCGCGTCGTGAAGTATGAGCAGCGTTTTTGCAACTCCGAGTTCGGCCACCTGAAGCTGTCACCGGCCGAACTGGCGGTGATTGCAACCCTGCTATTACGTGGCGCACAGACGCCGGGTGAACTGCGTACCCGCACCAACCGGATGCATGAATTCAACGACGTCAGCGAAGTGGAAGAGGTGTTGCAACAGTTGACGACCCGTGAAGATGGGCCGTTCGTCGTGCGTTTGCCACGCGAGCCAGGCAAACGTGAGAGCCGGTTTATGCATCTGTTCAGCGGCCAGATTGATGCGGCTCCGGCCGAAGCCGAGGAGGCAAACGCGGGTGAACTGGCTGAACGCGTGGTGCGCTTGGAGGCCGAAGTCGCCGAATTGAAGCAACAGATACAGCAACTGTTGGCGCGGGGTCAACATGAGTAAACTGCGTATCGGGGTAGTGGGTTTGGGCGGTATCGCGCAAAAGGCTTACCTGCCAATTCTCTCTCAGGCGGTGGACTGGCAGCTTATCGGCGGCTTCTCACCGAATCAGCAAAAGGCCCGGCCGGTATGCGACAGCTATCGTATGCCCTATTTCTCTCGCCTTGATAGTCTGGCGCAACAGTGTGATGCGGTGTTCGTACACAGCAGCACCGCCAGCCATTTTCAGGTAGTGGGTGAACTGCTGGCGCAGGGCGTACACGTCTATGTCGATAAACCGCTGGCGGAAACGTTGGAGCAGGGCGAGCAGTTGATCGAGCTGGCCGCAAAGCAGGGCGTGGCACTGATGGTGGGCTTCAACCGCCGTTTTGCGCCACTGTATCGCCAACTGAAACAGCAAATGCAGCTACCGGCCTCGATCCGCATGGACAAACACCGCGCCGATAGCGTGGGGCCAAAGGATCTGCGATTCACCTTGCTGGATGACTATCTGCACGTGGTGGATACTGCGCTGTGGCTGGGAGGCGGTAGCACCAGCTTGCAGAGTGGCCAACTGCGTACAAACGAAGCGGGTGAGATGCTCTACGCGGAACACCACTTTGCCTGCGGCGATACCAACGTTACGACCAGTATGCACCGGCGTGCAGGCAGCCAACGGGAGAGTGTGCAGGCAGTCACCAACGGCGCGATCTATCAGCTGAACGATATGCGTCAATGGCTGCGGGAAGACCCGCAAGGCGTGGTCGAGAAACCCGCCCCAGGCTGGCAAACCTCGTTGGAACAACGCGGTTTTTCCGGTGCGGTGCAGCATTTTATTCAGTCCATCAGCAACCAGACCGTGCCGGACACCGCCGGAGAACAGGCCATTTACGCCCAGCGATTGATCGAGAAAATGCTGCGTGATGCCAGTTAACCCCATGTAACATATGGCGGTAGCTATTAGCGGCGTGGAGCCGTAGACTAACGCCACTCAACTGACGCCTGCCGATGCAGGCGTTGATATTTACCCGTCGTACTCATCAGAAAAACCACATGAATCTACTTAAATCACTGGCAGCCGTTAGCTCGATGACCATGTTTTCACGGGTGCTGGGCTTTGCGCGTGATGCCATCGTGGCACGCGTTTTTGGGGCAGGAATGGCCACGGATGCTTTCTTCGTGGCATTCAAGCTGCCAAACCTTTTACGCCGCATCTTTGCGGAAGGGGCTTTCTCCCAGGCGTTTGTGCCGATCCTGGCAGAATACAAAAACCAGCAGGGAGAAGAGGCGACGCGCACCTTTGTTGCCTACGTTTCCGGGCTGTTGACGCTGGTGCTGGCGGTGGTGACCGTGCTTGGCATGCTGGCCGCGCCCTGGGTGATCTTCGTTACGGCCCCTGGTTTTACCGATACGCCGGATAAGTTTGCCCTGACCTCGTCGCTGTTGCGTATCACCTTCCCTTATATCCTGCTGATTTCGTTGGCCTCGCTGGTGGGGGCGATCCTTAACACCTGGAACCGTTTCTCCATTCCGGCCTTTGCGCCAACGTTGTTGAACGTCAGCATGATCGGCTTTGCGCTGTTTGCCGCGCCGTATTTCAATCCGCCGGTGCTGGCTTTGGCGTGGGCGGTGGTGGCGGGGGGCGTGCTGCAACTGGGCTATCAATTACCTCACCTCAAGAAAATCGGCATGCTGGTATTGCCGCGTCTGAAGTTGAATGACGCGGGCGTATGGCGCGTGATGCGTCAGATGGGGCCGGCGATCCTGGGGGTTTCGGTCAGCCAGATCTCGCTGATCATCAACACCATCTTCGCCTCATTCCTGGTCTCCGGTTCGGTTTCGTGGATGTATTATGCCGATCGCCTGATGGAGTTCCCGTCTGGGGTGTTGGGTGTGGCTTTGGGAACCATCCTGCTCCCGTCCTTGGCGAAGAGCTTCTCCAGTGGTAACCATGACCAATATAACCGCCTGATGGACTGGGGCCTGCGTCTGTGCTTTGTGCTGGCTTTGCCGAGTGCCATTGCGTTAGGCATCCTGGCCAAGCCGTTAACCGTTTCGCTGTTTCAGTACGGCAAGTTCTCCGCCTTTGATGCGGCGATGACCCAGCGTGCGCTGGTGGCCTATTCGGTTGGCTTGATGGGCCTGATCGTGGTGAAAGTGTTGGCACCGGGTTTCTACTCGCGCCAGGACATCAAAACGCCGGTCAAGATTGCCATCATTACGCTGATCCTGACCCAGGTGATGAACCTGATATTTATTGGCCCACTGAAACATGCCGGGCTTTCGCTGTCGATTGGTCTGGGGGCCTGTCTGAATGCTTCACTGTTGTATTGGCAACTGCGCAAGCAGGATATTTTCCAACCGCAACCCGGTTGGGCGATGTTCCTGTTCAAGCTGATAGTGGCCGTACTAGTGATGGCAGCGGTACTGCTTGGTGTGATGTGGCTGATGCCGGAATGGGATCAGGGCAATATGCTGGCTCGCTTGCTGCGTCTGGCGGTCGTGGTGGCCGCGGGGATTGTTGCCTACTTCGCGGTGTTGGGGATCCTTGGGTTCCGCCCTAGAGACTTCGCTCGGCGGGTAGATTGACTTCCAACCGCTAATCACCAGATAACAAAAAGGTCGCTAATGCGACCTCAGACAGGTGACTAACCCCACTTTTTCAGGTGGGGTTCTTCTTTTTAGTGACCGCAGGTTGCGATCGCGATAATTTCCATAACCACATTAGTTGATCTGTATTCTCGTCTATAGAAGCCTTCTGTTCCTTCTGAACCTCGTTCAGCCACATATAAAGACGCTAAAGAAGCGCCAACAGCGCCATCTTCTTCATATTCTGCGCCGTGACTGCAAGCAGACACGGCATCTGCACTTTTAACAGACCACGGAACCGCGCATATCTCTGCCCATGATGTTGTTTCGCATCCGCGAAGCTTCTCACCAGCGTTTCCTTACGCCGTGCGTAGACCTTTTTGCCCCATTTTGTCAGCCGCAACCTATTGGTCTCCTCTTTCGACGCCTCCCAGACGGGCCGCGTTATCGTTTTCTGTACTTTGCTGTTCTGCGTACACTGCTGCGTCTGCTCACACCGTTGACACACTGTAGGATCTGAACGGTAATGCTGAGTTAATACGCACGGATTATTCTTTCACATACACTATGTTGATCATGTAGAAACCAGACTTTTGAAGACCATTAAATTTTTAATGGAGAATAGGGGGGTTAAATAAGCTAATGACTGAGAATATTACTCATGCCGGGATCTAAATCGCTTTGCTTAAAATAGCGTATTTTGACCAATATTCAATTGGGTATGTGTTTATGAAGGATGGCGAGCTCGACGTTAGGAGGATAGTAGTTTTATAAGTCAGAATAGCTGTTAATGATGTGTTCATTGTTAGAAAAAAAATGCAATAACATGAAGCGCATCACGTTTTTGACCTTAAAATGCGCTTTTATGTGTATTTCACACAGTGTTATTGATAATAGATATCATCTACGGAGGGCGATAGGAATCAATAAAGGGAGGCTTGAATGAATGACTTTGAAAGCAACGTGACAGTAGCAGCGGCGATTATTGTCAAAAATGAAGAGCGCTGTATTGCTCGCTGCATCGACAGCTTACTTCCACTTTTTCAAGAAATAATCGTTGTTGATACAGGATCAACAGATAATACGCTTAGAATATTAAATGGCTATTTAGCTGATGGAGTTAAAATATTTCATATGGAATGGGAAGATAGTTTTTCAAAACCAAGAAATCTTGCCATAAGCAAGTTAATATCTAATTATATTTTTTTGTTGATGCAGATAAGTATGTTGTTTCTTCAAAGCATGAAGTATCAAAAATATTTGCAGAAATAAAAATAACAATAGAAACTTTATTGCAATTTGTCCAAAAATTAAAAATCATGATGGTGATATATCAAAGGCTATACGAAGAGGATTTGCTAATAATGGAGGGTTTTTCTATTTTGGATATGTCCATGAAGAGTTAAGGCGAAAAGACAGACATAGAATTATTGACATCAGTGTTGATATTATTATCAATCACGATGGTTATACTCATGATGTTGTAAAATCCAAGGAAAAATACAATAGAAATAATCGGCTGAATATAAAAAACTTATCTAAAGAGCCTTTGTATCTTCGTTGGAAATTTTTTTACTACCGAGACTGCTTTGAGGGGACTCCACCCGATGAAATTTATAAAGGCTTAGCGAAAGCAATAAAATGCGAAGAGTTAGAATCGTTAAGCATGACAAATATAAAGATGGTAGCCTATACCTTTTCCATCCTTAATCTGATGGCGAAAGCAAAACTAAGTATGATGGATAATGATAACGAATTTTATGAGGTGATTGATCTCATGGATGCTATCATTCCTTATAATAGCAATGGTTTTTACTATAAACTTATTTATGAGTTATTGAAATGGAAATGCAAGTGTAGAGCATCAATCAAAGAAATTATAGAATATAAAAGAAAGAATAAAAAAGCCTATGAGGGAATGGTTCATTCAGAGGGGCTACATATTGATGCTGCGCTTTCATTTTATCTTAATGAGATTGGTATGGTGAAACAGGCAAGAAAGCTATTGCTAAGTGTTAGGGATAATGGATTTTCACCGGAAATTGTTAATCAATACTTGAACAATACAAACACACTAAATTATGAGGATGATAATGGTAAGTAAAAGAATTTACTTTATTTACAGACCCAGCCCGACATTTGGTCGGTCTCCTATCCAAGGTGCAGGTGGCGGTTTGTTCGGTTTTTACAAAGAAGATAAATATATTACAGCTTTGCAGGATTATCTAAATAAAAAAAATCTCAACTGGATCGTTGAGCGGGATGATACTGAATCAGATATAGAGAAACTTATCGAGAAAAATGCTCAATTGCTGGTTTGCGCACCTGGATTACGCTTCCAGTTATATCGTAATGGTTTTGATAAAAAAAATATTATTTATCTTAGTACAATGGAATATGTGAGCAACAATATTAATCCTGTTGTTAAACGAATAAGGGAAATAAGTAATGAATAAATATCATGATTTAGTTTTAAGAGAAATAACAGATGAAATTGAATTGATGTCCGTTGGTGGCAGTGGTGGTGGCAGTGGGCAATGGGAAACTGGAGCTGCAGGGGCTTGGGCCGGAGTTATGGATGGGTTAGGTTATAGTTGTTCATTACCTGGTGGATTTTATGGCCCAGGTACTTCTGTAGCAACAGGTTCCGGGACTTGTGTAGGAGGAAATATGGGTTCGTCTGACCCCATATGGGGAAATTGAGAGGAGCTTAATCAAACGAACGTAAACTGATAGGATTATATTAAAGAATGGTTCAAAAAATAACGAAATACCATTTTAAATAAATTCTAATTCTAATTTTTGCATACTAGCCCGGCATTTCGCCGGGCTAACCACCAACCTGGCTATTGAGGAAGATAAACACACTAAGCTATCCTGCGAAATTGAGCAATTAGGTTAAAACTGACTGGGCTTATTGAAAAACGCGCCAACAGCGCGGAGGATCAAGGCTGATGATAGTATCAATGGTATATATCAGAAGTCCTTGGGGGTGTCATTAACATCAAGGATCATGAGTTAAAATTGGTACTGATGAGTGAGAGTTTTTTATATGGAGGCCAGTCCGTTATTTGCACTGACTTTAGTAGAATCAAGTTCTGGCCGTCAGGTAAGAACTTTGTCAGCAACCTGAGAAGTCGGTAGCGCGACCTTTTTCAGATTGATGACAAAGACTAAACGGGCGCAAATGCGCCCTACATGTTACATGCGTTCGACGGTTTCAATCCCGAGCGTTTCCAGACCGGTTTTCAACGTTTTGGCGGTCAGCAGGGCCAACTTCAGGCGGCTCTGACGGGCCTCTTCGCTTTCTGCATTGAGGATCTGGCAATGCTCGTAGAAGCCGGAGAACAGCCCCGCCAGGTCATACAGATAGGTACACATCACGTGCGGTGTACCTTCACGGGCGACCACGGTGAGGGTTTCTTCGAACTGTAGCAGGCGAGTTGCCAGCGCGACTTCACGTTCTTCGGTCATCACCAACGGCAGCGTCAGGTTGCTTTCGTCCACGTTAGCACGCTTGAACACCGAGGCGACGCGGGTATAGGCATACTGCATATATGGCGCGGTGTTGCCCTCGAAGGTCAGCATGTTATCCCAATCGAAGATGTAGTCCGTGGTACGGCTTTTCGACAGATCGGCATATTTCACCGCACCGATGCCGACCGCGTTAGCCACGTTCTGCATTTCATCGGCAGGCATATCCGGGTTTTTCTCGGCAATCAGCTTGCTGGCGCGTTCAACGGCTTCATCCAGCAGATCGGAGAGTTTGATGGTGCCGCCTGAACGGGTCTTGAACGGCTTGCCGTCTTTACCCAGCATCATGCCGAACATGTGGTGTTCCAGCGAGACGGAGTCTGGTACGTAGCCCGCTTTGCGCACGATGGTCCAGGCCTGCATCAGGTGTTGATGCTGGCGCGAATCGATGTAATAGAGAACACGATCGGCACCCAGGGTCTCGAAGCGATATTTGGCGCAGGCGATATCGGTAGTGGTATACAGGTAGCCGCCATCTTTCTTCTGGATGATGACACCCATCGGATCGCCGTCTTTATTTTTGTACTCATCCAGGAACACCACGGTGGCGCCTTCGCTTTCTACCGCCAGTCCTTTCGCCTTGAGATCGGCAACGATGCCCGGCAGCATGGCGTTGTACAGGCTTTCGCCCATGACGTCATCTTCGGTCAGGGTGACATTCAGACGGTTATAGGTCAGTTGGTTCTGCGCCATGGTGATGTCCACCAGCTTGCGCCACATCTTCAGGCAGTATTCGTCTCCGCCTTGCAGTTTGACCACGTAGCCACGGGCGCGCAGGGCGAAATCTTCGTCTTCGTCGTAGTTTTTCTTGGCTTCGCGGTAAAATTGCTCCAGATCCGACAGCCCCATATCGCTGGCGTGCTCGTTTTGCATTTTTTCCAGATAGGCGATCAGCATGCCGAACTGGGTACCCCAGTCGCCCACATGGTTGGCGCGCACCACTTTGTGGCCCAGAAATTCCTGAGTACGGGCTGCCGCATCACCAATAATGGTGGAGCGCAGGTGGCCCACGTGCATTTCTTTTGCCACGTTGGGCGCAGAATAGTCGATCACGATGGTTTGCGGCTTGACGGGGGCAATGCCCAGCTTGGCTGCGCCCAGGGTGGCATCGGCCTGGCGGGCAACCCATTCGCTGTTCAGGAAGATATTGATAAAGCCCGGGCCGGCAATTTCCACTTTGCTGCTGATGTCACCCAGATCCAGCAGTTGCACGACTTTCTCTGCCAGTTGTCGTGGCGGCATACCAAGAGTTTTGGCAACGGACATCACGCCGTTGGCCTGATAGTCACCAAACTGTGCTTTCGCAGACTGACGAACCTGAGCTTCGCAATCGGCAGGTGCGCCTGCGGCAATCAGCGCCTGGCTGACCTTATCTGATAGAAGAGCCTGAATATTCACCGGGTTACCTTAAATGACAAACGAGGGCCGTGCAGTACGCCCTCCGGATCAAAAGGTGGTTTTACTCCGTTGGCCTGCAAAACGCCTTGGCGCACAACTTGCAGTCCAGCAGGGACGACGCCGCATATCGCAGGCGACGCTCAACCACAAAACAGCCTGCAATTGTAACCGATTGACGGCACCGCGTCAGTAGTTGACGCGGGCTGGTATGGTGAAAGATAGAGAAAAGTGAAGGCCAAAAGGTAAGTAGGTGAATCAAACCGTCCTCTGTCATTGGTTTGATGGGAGCGGATTAATGGTGGCTTTAACGCTTTTTATTACCTCGGCCAGAGCGTAACGCACTATTCTGGCGAGTTTTGAAATGGCGATAAATCGCGTAGCCAGCAATGGTCATTAAAACAAGGGATATACCTAACAGTGTCATGTTTATTTATCCAAAATCAAATGCCCTCCTAACCTAACTTATTAGTGTCATCTAATCAATTGCATTGTTGCTGTTTAGGACTTCTCGCATTAAATCTGTTTTTTTATCATAAAAACATAGTGTTATAATTATCTTTGATTGGTCTTTGAATTTTATTCCAATCGATTTTCATACATTAGATTTGAGAAAGTAAAATGATAAAGCATTAGGGTGTCTTAAGAGTTTTAATAATGGATTGATTAAATATGATATAAGATGATTCTTTATTATTTCTTCTTTTGTGAAGGATAGCTCGGGCTGGAATAGGCACCAGCGCAAAAGAGGCAACATTATGTTCATCCGCCAGGTTTTTATTCTCTGATCCATAGCCTCCAGGCTATTCGACGTGTAGATTATTGGCCTGCCAAAAATCCTGGAGAACCTGAGAAACTTATGACTACTTTGTCATCGATCGCCGAACTTAACGACCTGACGCTGGATTTACCTCGCTTCGAACTGGCGCTGGAGCAGTTTGCACAACGGCTCCATCTCGAGCTGGCAAACTTCAACGCTGACCATATTTCGCTGCGTTGCCACCAGAACAGCACCGCCGATCGTTGGCGGCAGGGGTTGCTGCAATGCGGAACGCTGCTTTCGGAAACAATGATTAACGGCAGGCCGATTTGCCTGTTTGATCTCCATGAACCGCTGAAGGTCGGCCCTTGGCAGATTGACTGTATAGAGCTGCCGTACCCCGGCGAGAAACGCTATCCGCATGAAGGATGGGAACATGTGGAGCTGGTGCTGAGTGTCGATCCCGCTACCTTGTACGCCCGTGCCCTGGAACATCTGGCGGATGAGGCCTTGCTGCTACCGGGCATCAAACTCAAGCAGAGCTCACCTAAAGGTGAGGGCGAACGCTTAGCCAATCCGACCTTGGCGATCACTGATGGCGATGTCACCATCAAATTCCATCCACATCATATTCGTGACATCGTGGCTAGCGAACGGGCGAAACCATAGCGTGTCGTTCGTTGCCGGTTTCGAATGGGGGGTACGGGGAAAAATAGTGCGTTCACGTTATTTATCCTACTTAACGCCGCCACTGTGACTGCGATCGATCCATTAATCAAAATTGAGTGCCATAGTTAGCATCTTGTGCCGTTAAGACATCTATCAGGCTGTCATCCTGTAGCCTATAGGGCGACGGGTAAACGTTTGCTGTAGCATTTTTGACCGTTATTTGGGGGTAACAATAATGAAGCTGGAAGTTTGTTGCTATAGCGTCGACTGTGCCATAACAGCAGAGCATGCGGGCGCTGACCGCATAGAATTGTGTGCTAGCCAGAGTGAGGGCGGGTTGACGCCGAGCTTTGGTTCGTTGCGGCTGGCACGGGAGCGGGTAACGATACCCGTTCATCCAATAGTACGCCCGCGTGGGGGCGATTTCTGTTACAGCGCCGTCGATTTCGAGATTATGAAGAACGACGTGGCGCAAATTCGCGAGATGGGCTTTGCCGGTGTGGTTATCGGTATGTTGGACGACGAAGGGCATATCGATCTTGCGCGGATGCGTGAGGTGATGAAATCAAGCGGTGATATGGCGGTGACCTTCCATCGCGCGTTCGATATGTGTCAAAACCCGATGATGGCTCTGGATCAACTGACACAGCTTGGCGTGGCGCGTATTCTGACCTCTGGGCAGCAGCAGAATGCCGAGTTGGGCTTGCCACTGTTGCGCGACCTGCAGCATGCCAGCCAGGGGCCGATGATCATGGCTGGTGCCGGTGTGCGTTTGAGCAATATGCATAAGTTTGTGGATATCGGTATTCAGGAATTGCATAGCTCGGCCGGGCATACGGTGCCTTCCACTATGCGCTACCGTAAGGCGGGTGTCACCATGTGTGCCGACAATGAGTTTGACGAATTCAGCCACTACTGCGTGGATGGTGAAACGGTAGAGGCGATGAAGAATGCGTTGGCCATGCTGACGCCATCGTAGGGGCGCTGCATGCTGCGCCCGGTTGCGAGACCTGTTTGAAGCCCCGAATATTCGGGGCTTTTTGCATCTGTGCGCAAAAAAAGCCCTGAACAGGGTAGAGGTGCTCAGGGCAAACAGGTTCAATACTTCTCTGGTGTTGGCGCGATACCAACACTTTAACTCTAGTTAACGATGCGCCACTGCCTTAAGTTTAAATATTGATAAAATGTAACCGGCAGCTGTCGCTTATAGCAGGCTCTCCATCCAGTGAAAAATGACAGAGAGCATTTGCACGGTGCCGCCGATATTAAATATGACGGCGATCCAGATGCCAGGCATGAGGGTAAGCAATGCCATCAACAGCCTGTCAGCACCTCGCATTAACCACCCTTATGAATTTGTTGAGTTTTGTCCAGTCTAGCACGTCAGAGAAAGCGTTCAATCCTCAACGCTGGGCCCCGATCGGTTTTCCCCGCGATTGTATTGTCAGCGTTGATACATATGACAGGAAGCGACATGTTGCTGTGGAGACGATACCGTTTGTCGGTGCTTGCACGATACAAAATCAACCGGTTTCAGTTAGGAGGGTCCATGAGAGTTTACGTTGTGTGGTTAATGCTGGTTTGTTGTTCATTGTCGGGCTGTGTTGCGGCCTATTATCGTTAACGGAGGAGGGGAGATGCGTTATTTACTGATTGTCGGTCTTGTCATGTCGTTAACGGCTTGCGCCACGCTGTATTACAGGTGAATGATGAGATATTTTATTTTTTTGCTGACATTGGCATTGAGTGGTTGTGTTTCGGTGTATGGCCCAACTAAAACCGGTAACCAACCCGGCAGTGCGGCTGAAACTGCCGCTGGCGATCCGACAGCTGGTGCGAAGCCCACCTTGATAGGCAACCGTAAGCCGGATGAGTTGTTAACCCGTACTGAGGCAATTTTTGCCCAGAAGGGATTAAAGGCCACGGTTGTCGACCCACATCTGGGGATCGTTGGCACGACGGGCGATGACGCCGAACTGGCCAGCCTGTATCTGACTTGTTCAGACCAGCCAGGACCGTCAAATCTGAATACGACCTACCGGATCCTGGTGCAGATTTTTAGCGCCGGAGAAGGGACTAACGTAATGGTGCAAGTCAATGGCGTTGCGGGGCTGGTGGCGGCCGATGGCAATGATAAGGTCAAGCCTTTCGAGTGTTCATCCAGCGGGGTGTTTGAAAAGGATTTGCTACAGGCACTGAGAAAATAACATTTGCGACTAAAAGGGCGTAGCCTGTGTGCTGCGCCCTTACATGGTGCGTCGGCTAAGGCTTAGGGCTTTTTGGCGATCAGCACGGCGCGGATCGGTGCCGGGTAGCCTTCAACCGTTTTGGTTGGATCTTGGGGATCGAGAAACTCGGCCAGTGATTCGCTGGTCATCCAGTCGGTACGGCGCTGCTCTTCGGTACTGGTCGGGCAGATATCGGCAATCCTGACGTCCACAAATCCGCATTTCTCCAGCCAGCACTTCAGCGCTTCTGCAGACGGAATAAAGTAGACGTTACGCATCTGCGCGTAGCGGTCGCCAGGTACCAACACCTGATGGCGATCGCCTGGCACTACCAGCGTTTCCAACACTAGCTCGCCCTCGGAAACCAGCTGGTTCTTCAACTGATACAGGTGATCCAGCGGGGAACGGCGGTGATAAAGTACGCCCATAGAGAAAACGGTGTCGAAAGCGGCCAGTTCGGGCAGTTGTTCGATACCCAGCGGCAACACATGGGCGCGTTGATCGCCACCCAGCAGTTTACGTACAGCTTCAAACTGGCACAGGAACAGCTGCATCGGATCGATACCCACCGCCAGATGCGCCCCGGCACCTACCATGCGCCACAGATGATAACCGCTGCCGCAACCCACATCCAGAATGGTACGGCCAGCCAGCGGGGAGATATGCGGCAGCACTCGATCCCACTTCCAGTCGGAGTGCCATTCGGTATCGATATCGATGCCGTAAAGCGAGAATGGCCCTTTGCGCCATGGCATCAGCGTACGCAGCATTTTCTCAATGCCTTCGAGCTGGCCTGGTGACAGCGGTTGTTCCATCTCTGCACGGACGCCATGCAATAAATCCAACTGGGTCGGCGTCAGGGATGGTAGATGCTCTACCGAATTGAACCATTGCTTGAACTTGCCATGCAGCGATTCACGTTGCCAGGCGGTGATTTGCGCCGGCAGCGTATCCAGCCAGTGGCTCAGCGGGCTTTTGGCGATGCGCTGGTAGAAGTCGCCAAATTCGATCATGCGGTTTCTCCTGATTTCAGGGCGATCAACGAGCCGAAGTTGAAACATTGGAACCAGACTTCTGCATGTTCAAAACCGGCTTGCCGGAGGCGCGCTTTATGCGCTTCGACCGAATCGGTCAGCATCACGTTTTCCAGCATGCTGCGCTTTTGGCTGATTTCCAACTCGCTGTAGCCGTTGGCTCGTTTAAAGTCGTGGTGCATGTTGAACAACAGTTCACCGACGTCCGCATCCTCAAAGCTGAATTTCTCTGAAAGCACCAAGGCACCTCCTGGACGTAGCCCGCGATAAACCTGTTCGAGCAGGCGCAGCCGATCGGCCGGTTCAAGAAACTGTAGGGTGAAATTCAACACCACCATCGAGGCGTTTTCGAGGGTAATGTCTAAAATGTCCGCTTCAATGACCTCGACCGGCGTATCGGCGCGAAACGCATCAAGGTGACGGCGGCAGCGCTCTACCATCGCGGGAGAATTATCGACCGCAATAATCTGACAGCCTTCGACGCTGATGTTCCTGCGCATCGATAGCGTGGCCGCGCCGAGCGAGCATCCCAGGTCATACACCCGGCTGTGTGGCTGGACAAAGCGTTCGGCCAGCATGCCAATCATTGAAATGATATTGGAGTAGCCCGGAACGGAACGCTGGATCATGTCTGGGAAGACTTCAGCAACGCGCTCGTCGAAGGTCCAGTCGCCCAGTTTGGCGATCGGGGCGGAAAAAAGAGTATCGCGGTTTGGCATAGCGGCAAATCAGGTCAGAATTCGAAGGGGCGTATACTAACAGAAAAGCGGCGCAGGCAGAAGCAGGCGGCGTGGCCGCCTGAACAGAGGGGATATCAGTGCAAACTGAAGATAATGTCCCACGGCAGATAAACGATATTGGCTATCACCATCAGTATCAAAGAAATATAGGTAGCCGCCATACCCGAACGGCGCCAGCGGACTTCACGGTTACGCAAGCCATAGTAGTGAACCAGCCGGCCTGCCATCAGCAGCAAACCACACAGATGCACCATCCAGACTTCGGCACCGTTCATCTCCATGATCACCAACAGGATGGCAGCGATCGGGATGTATTCCACGGCGTTACCGTGTACGCGGATCGCGGTTTGCAGCTCGTAGAACCCGCCGTCACCATAGGCGACCCGGTACTGCATTCTCAACCTGACTACATCAAAAGAGAGTTTGATCAACAACAATGCGCCAAGCACCACATAGAGCGCGCTTACCATTCTTAACTCCATTCGTAACCAAATCTGGCAACGAGCATCATAACCGTCATTATCTCGACTGTCGCGAGGAAATATCCGATGAGATCCAGCAGATTAATCGGTTAAAACAAGGCTTCCTGCTCTGGCCAGTCCGGTGGCATTGCTAAATTCGGAATTATGCCGTGTAGCCGTTGCCAGATTTTCTGTGCCTGCTGCGGTGAATCACTGTTATCTGGCGTGTGAATAAACAGGTAAGGCTGATGTTGTTGCGCCCAGTCAGGCAGCCTCTGTTGCCAGGACTCGAACCAGCGCTGATTGTCCGCCAGCACGTCACCGCCGATAAAGCGGATCAACGGGTTGTTGGCCGTTACCACTGCATGCACCGGCAGCTTGGGCTTTTTCTGTTGTGCGTCGCGGATCGCCGGGCTGTGTGGCTTGGCATGGTGCAGTGGGCGGCTATCGAGGATGGTGCGGTTAATGCCTCGTTGGTGCAAACCCTGATTCAGTTGGCGTTCAGCGTCACCCTTGGCGAAAAATTCCAGATGGCGGACCTCGACTCCGTAGGTAAACTCCGGCGGTAAGGCATCAAGAAAAGCCCAGAGAATGCCGAGATGCTCGGGTGCAAAGGCGGCGGGTAACTGCAACCACAGCTGTCCAATACGCCCTTCAATGGGGCGCAGGCAATCATAAAATGCCTTGATATCGGCTTCACAGCCGCGCAGTGCCGCTTTATGGCTGATCGCTGACGGGAATTTAAAGCAAAAACGGAAATCATCGCCGGTCATGTCGCGCCAGCGATGTACAATCTCTGCTTTTGGCAAGGCGTAGAAGGTGGTGTTGCCTTCCACACAGTTGAAGTAGCGGCTGTAGTCTGCCAGATCGCGCAGGCCGATGCGGTTCCAGGCCGGATGTTGCCATTGCGGTAGTCCAATATAAATCAACGGTCACCTTCCATGTTTTACTTTCTGGTAACAACGTTAACGGTATCTGCGCCGCCTTTCAAGTGACACCAGGCTTACAGTGCGGCAAGGATTTCACTGGTACTGCGCACACGGGCGATACGCGGGAAGATATTATCGAAGGCGAATTGGTGCATCTCGGCGCCGTAGGTGCTGCACATGTCTTCGGCTATCACCAGCTCGTAGCCATGTTCCCAGGCCGCACGAGCGGTAGACTCCACGCCAATATTGGTGGCGATACCGCCCAATACCACCGATTTGATACCCCGACGGCGCAGTTGCAGGTCCAGATCGGTGCCATAGAATGCGCCCCATTGGCGTTTGGTGATCAACACATCGCTGTCTTGTACTGCCAGCTCTTCGGGGAATTCCCACCAGGACGCTGGCAGCCCACCGACCGGAGACGGCGAAGGTCTATCTACCGGCTGCTTGAGGGCTTCGGCAAAGGAATCAGACCAGCCGACACGCACCAGAAACACGGGGGCATTCAGCGCGCGGAAACGCCCTGCCAGATGGGCCGCATGGGTGACGACTTGGCTGGCACTGTGCGGACCAGCGGCGTAAGGTAGTATGCCGTTTTGCAGGTCGATCAGGACCAGGGCGGTGGTTTGGGCATCAAGTTTCAGCATTGGGAGCGTCTCAGGGTTAAAGTGGTTTAAATCTTTGTTGGTCGCTGGTCGTTAAACGCCTATCCAGATAGCATCTGTTATGCCTTATGGATGCGCATTCATGCGCTTGCGGCATTTGCACATCCCTGTACGGCGCAGCTTGGCGATCACAACGCTACGGTTTGAAAGACGACGGGTATACAGGCTACGTGATAAAACTGCTGCTGGTTAATGGGAAATTTGTTAACCGATGTGTTGTTTGCTACCGATAGATGCGATTTAGCATTGCAACAATGCCGTGTTCGCTCTTATCTGGCGCAGGAATTTCCTTTATAATGACCGCCTTTTTTCACCAATCTTTAATCCAGCGATCTATGCCGATTTATGAATATGCATGTGGCTCATGCCAACATCGATTAGAGAAACTACAAAAATTTTCCGACGCGCCGTTGACTCAATGCCCGGCGTGTGGGCAGCCCGCACTGACCAAGTTGATCTCTGCCAGCGGTTTCCAGTTAAAGGGTACTGGCTGGTATGCAACAGACTTCAAACCGGGTGATAAATAACAATTCGTCAGATAACCGCCGTGCGGAAACAGCAACTGTTGCCAACCTCCGGCGGAATCGGCTTAAGTCAAAAGGATAGCGTATGCGTACTGAATATTGCGGGCAGTTGAATCTGGCCCACGTCGGCCAGGAAGTCACTTTGTGTGGTTGGGTCAACCGCCGCCGCGATCTGGGCGGCCTGATCTTTATTGATATGCGTGACCGCGAAGGCATCGTGCAGGTGTTCTTCGATCCGGATCAGAAAGCGGCCTTCGACAAAGCCTTCGAACTGCGTAACGAGTTCTGCATCCAGATCGTCGGTACCGTGCGTGCGCGCCCGGAAAGCCAGGTCAACAAGGATATGGCAACTGGCGAAGTTGAGGTGTTTGCTCACGCGCTGGAGATCATCAACCGCTCCGAACCACTGCCGTTGGACTCGAACCAGACCAACAGCGAAGAAGCGCGCCTGAAATATCGCTACCTGGATCTGCGTCGCCCGGAAATGGCCGACCGCCTGAAAACCCGTGCCAAGATCACCAGCTTTGTGCGCCGCTTTATGGACAGCCACGGTTTCCTGGATATCGAAACCCCCATGCTGACCAAAGCCACGCCGGAAGGTGCCCGTGACTATCTGGTACCAAGCCGCGTACATAAAGGTAAATTCTACGCGTTGCCGCAGTCCCCACAGTTGTTCAAACAACTGCTGATGATGTCTGGCTTCGACCGTTACTACCAGATCGTCAAGTGTTTCCGTGACGAAGACCTGCGCGCCGATCGCCAGCCGGAATTCACCCAGATCGACGTGGAAACCTCCTTCATGAGCGCCGAGCAGGTGCGTGAAGTGATGGAGCAACTGGTGCATGAACTGTGGCTGGACGTGAAGGGCGTCGATCTGGGTAAATTCCCGATCATGACCTTTGCCGAAGCGATGCGCCGTTACGGTTCCGATAAGCCAGACCTGCGTAACCCGCTGGAGCTGGTGGACGTTGCCGATCTGGTGAAAGACGTTGAGTTCAAAGTATTCTCTGGCCCGGCGAACGATGCCAAAGGCCGCGTGGCCGCGATTTGTGTTCCGGGTGGCGCACAGCTGACCCGTAAGCAGATCGACGAATACGGCGCTTTCGTTAATATCTACGGCGCCAAAGGTTTGGCATGGCTGAAGGTTAACGATCGTGCTGCGGGTATGGAAGGCGTGCAAAGCCCGATTGCCAAATTCCTTAGTGCCGAAGTGCTGGAAGCGATCCTGGTGCGTACCAATGCGCAAACCGGCGACATTCTGTTCTTCGGTGCCGACAGCTTTAAAATCGTTACCGATGCCATGGGCGCGCTGCGCTTGAAAATTGGCCGCGATCTGGGCCTGACCAAGCTCGACAGCTGGGCACCGCTGTGGGTGGTCGATTTCCCAATGTTTGAAGAAGACGGCGAAGGTGGCCTGGCGGCGATGCACCATCCGTTTACCGCACCGCGCGATATGAGCCCGGAAGAGCTGCAAAAAGATCCTACCTCAGCTATCGCCAATGCCTACGATATGGTGCTGAACGGCTATGAAGTGGGTGGCGGTTCCGTGCGTATTCACCGCAGTGAAATGCAGCAAACCGTCTTCGGCATTCTTGGCATCAATGAGCAAGAACAACGCGAGAAGTTCGGCTTCCTGCTGGATGCGCTGAAGTACGGCACGCCTCCGCACGCCGGTTTGGCCTTCGGTCTGGATCGTCTGGTGATGTTGGTGACCGGTACCGAGAACATCCGTGACGTTATCGCCTTCCCGAAAACCACCGCGGCAGCCTGTCTGATGACCGATGCACCAAGCTTCGCCAACCCGGCTTCGTTGCAGGAACTGGCGATCAGCGTGGTGAAGAAAGCCTCAGCCGAACAAGAGAGCGAGTGATGAATTACAAGCGGCCCGAGTCTATTCTGGTAGTGATTTATGCAAAATCCAGTGGCCGGGTGCTGATGTTACAGCGGCGTGACGATACGGAGTTCTGGCAGTCGGTGACCGGCAGCCTCGAAGAGGCCGAATCGCCGCCGCATGCCGCGCAGCGCGAAGTCATGGAAGAGATTGGCATCGATATCGCAGCAGAGGGGCTGCCGTTGTTCGATTGCCAGCGCTGTGTGGAATTTGAACTCTTTGTCCATTTGCGACACCGCTATGCGCCGGGAACCACGCGTAATAAAGAGCACTGGTTCTGTCTGGCGTTACCTGATGAGCGCGATCCGGTCTTGACCGAACATCATGCTTACCAATGGCTTGAGGCGTCCGAGGCGGTCAAACTGACCAAGTCCTGGAGTAATCAGCAGGCGATTGAAGAGTTTGTGATCCATTCTGTCCAGTAGTTCTTTTTGGAGATATTTTTATGGCAGGTCATAGTAAATGGGCCAACACCAAACACCGCAAAGCTGCACAAGATTCCAAACGCGGTAAGATTTTCACTAAAATTATCCGTGAGTTGGTGACTGCCGCCAAATTGGGCGGCGGCGATCCGGGGGCGAACCCGCGTCTGCGTGCGGCTATCGATAAAGCGCTGTCTAACAACATGACGCGCGATACCCTGAACCGTGCTATCGCCCGTGGCGTAGGCGGCGATGATGATACCAATATGGAAACCATCATCTATGAAGGTTACGGCCCTGGTGGCACTGCGGTAATGATCGAGTGCCTGAGTGACAACCGTAACCGTACCGTGGCAGAAGTGCGCCATGCCTTCACCAAGTGTGGTGGCAACCTGGGTACCGACGGTTCCGTGGCCTATCTGTTCACCAAAAAAGGCGTGATCACCTATGCACCGGGTCTGGATGAAGACACTGTGATGGAAGCCGCGCTGGAAGCGGGTGCCGAAGATATCCAGACCTATGACGATGGTGCCATTGACGTCTTCACCGCCTGGGAAAATCTGGGTGAAGTGAAAGATGCGTTGACCGCCGCAGGTTTTGAGGCAGACTCGGCCGAGGTTTCCATGATCCCGTCCACCAAAGCGGATATGGATGCGGAAACGGCGCCTAAGTTACTGCGCTTGATCGACATGCTGGAAGACTGTGACGACGTGCAGGAGGTTTACCATAACGGTGAGATCTCCGACGAGATCGCTGCAACGTTGTAATGCAGGTGAACGATGGCGTTGCCAACCGGCAACGCCAGGCAACAATCAATGCAGGGTGGTGGTAGCAATGGCGATCATACTGGGTATCGATCCCGGCTCGCGCGTCACCGGCTATGGCCTGATCCGCCAGCAGGGCCGCCAACTGACCTATGTTGCCAGCGGTTGTATTCGTACCGTGGTGGATGATATGCCAACGCGCCTGAAGCTGATTTATGCCGGCGTGAGCGAAATCATCACCCAGTTTCAACCGGACTTCTTTGCCATCGAACAGGTGTTTATGGCCAAAAACCCGGACTCGGCGCTTAAGCTGGGGCAGGCGCGGGGCGTGGCGATCGTTGCCGCCGTCAATCAGAACCTGGAAGTGTTTGAGTACGCGGCGCGCCAGGTAAAACAGACGGTGGTCGGTACCGGTGCGGCAGAAAAGTCTCAGGTGCAGCATATGGTGCGCTCATTGCTGAAGCTGTCTGCCAATCCACAGGCGGATGCTGCGGATGCGTTGGCTATCGCCATTACCCACTGCCATCTCAGCCAGAACGTGCTGCGCATGAGTGAAGGGCGGTTGAATCTGGCGCGCGGGCGTTTGCGTTAGGGCCGTTGAAATGTGGCAATGTTGCTAAATGTCAGTAATCTGAGGCTGGATATTCATCCAGCCTTTTTTATGGTATAAGCTGTATCAATACTGCGTGGCAGTGCGCCACGTACAGGGATCCATTCAGGAGGGGTAATGATAGGTCGTCTCAGAGGAATTATTCTGGAAAAGCAGCCACCGCTGGTGTTACTTGAAACCAATGGCGTCGGGTATGAAGTGCATATGCCGATGACCTGCTTTTACGAACTGCCGGAGCTGGGGCAAGAGGCTATCGTGTTTACCCAATTCGTGGTGCGTGAAGATGCACAGCTGCTGTATGGGTTCAATGATAAACAAGAGCGTGCGCTGTTCCGTGAGCTGATCAAAGTGAACGGCGTAGGGCCGAAACTGGCACTGGCTATCCTCTCCGGCATGTCTGCCCAGCAGTTTGTCAGTGCGGTAGAGCGTGAAGAGGTCACCACATTGATTAAATTGCCAGGCGTGGGCAAGAAAACTGCCGAGCGTCTGGTCGTTGAAATGAAAGACCGCTTCAAAGGATTGAACGGCGATCTGTTCAATAACAGCAGCGAAATCCCCCTGCCGGCCAGCGCGGCCAAAGCGGCGGAGATGGATATTGAAGCCGAAGCTGCCTCTGCGCTGGTGGCCTTGGGCTATAAGCCGCAGGAAGCCAGCCGTATGGTCAGCAAGGTTGCCAAGCCGGGTGCGGATTGCGAGGCATTAATCCGCGAAGCATTACGTGCCGCACTGTAGGGCGGAAAGGGGTAGACCATGATTGAAGCCGACCGCCTGATCTCTGCCGAGCCGTTCAATGAAGAAGAGGTGCTGGATCGTGCGATCCGTCCCAAGCTGCTGACGGAGTACGTCGGTCAGCCACACGTGCGTGAGCAGATGGAAATCTTTATTCAGGCGGCCAAACAACGCGGCGATGCTCTGGATCACCTGCTGATATTCGGGCCGCCGGGGTTAGGTAAAACCACCCTGGCCAACATCGTAGCCAATGAGATGGGCGTTAACCTGCGAACCACTTCTGGCCCAGTGCTGGAAAAGGCTGGGGATCTGGCGGCAATGCTGACCAACCTGGAGCCGCATGACGTCCTGTTTATCGACGAAATCCACCGCCTTTCGCCGGTAGTGGAAGAGATCCTGTATCCAGCGATGGAAGACTATCAGCTGGATATCATGATCGGTGAAGGCCCGGCGGCACGCTCAATCAAGCTCGATCTGCCACCGTTCACCTTGGTTGGGGCAACCACCCGTGCCGGTTCCTTGACCTCTCCATTACGCGATCGCTTCGGTATCGTGCAGCGCCTGGAGTTCTATCAGGTGGCCGATCTGGAGCATATCGTTTCCCGTAGTGCCAACTGCCTGGGGCTGGATCTGTCTACCGATGGGGCGCATGAAGTGGCTCGTCGCGCCCGCGGTACGCCACGTATTGCCAACCGCCTGCTGCGCCGCGTGCGCGACTTTGCCGAAGTGCGAGCCAACGGGGTGATCAATGGCGAAGTGGCCATGCAGGCGTTGGATATGTTGAACGTCGATGCGGAAGGTTTCGACTATATGGACCGCAAGCTGTTGCTGGCGATTATCGACAAGTTTACCGGTGGCCCGGTAGGTTTGGATAACCTGGCGGCGGCGATCGGTGAAGAGCGTGAAACGATAGAAGACGTGATTGAGCCTTTCCTGATCCAGCAGGGGTTTATTCAGCGTACTCCGCGTGGCCGAATGGCGACCAATCATGCCTATAAGCACTTTGGTATCGAGCGGGAAGAGAAGTAGAAATCCAGTATTTACGCCAGGGGAGCCCCTGGCGTAATGAGATCAAGCCTGCTGCTTTTTCGACAGGCTCAGAACAAACAGCACCGCAGCGCTTAACACTACCGAAGGCCCCGCTGGCGTATCGTAAAACGCCGAGAAGGTCAGCCCACCTGTGACCGCAATTATCCCTACCAATACCGCATAACCGGCCATTTGTTCCGGAGTACGTGCAAAACGCCGTGCGGTTGCCGCCGGGATAATCAGTAGTGACGTAATAATCAGCGCGCCGACAAATTTCATGGCCAGCCCGATGGTCAAGGCGGTGACCAGCATCAAGATGGTGCGTGCGCGGGGCAGGTTAACGCCATCGACATGTGCCATCTCCGGGCTGATGGTCATCGATAACAGGTCGCGCCATTGCCACCAGAGCACCAGCAGCACAATCACCACGCCAGTACCGATCATCCAGATATCGCTGATCGTCACCGACAGCAAATCCCCAAACAGATATGCCATCAGATCTACGCGCACGTTGGACATCAGTGCGACCACCACCAGACCTAGCGATAGCGCACTATGCGCCATAATACCGAGCAGCGTATCGATCGACAGCTGTGGGCGGCGCTCCAGCCAAACCAGCACCAGGGCCAACAGCAACGTGACGGCAATCACGGCGTAAAACGGATTGACGTCCAGCAATAAGCCGAAGGCAACACCCAGCAGCGAAGCATGTGCCAGCGTATCGCCAAAGTAAGACATCCGGCGCCAGACCACAAAGGAACCCAACGGGCCCGCCGCCGCCGCCAACAGCACACCGGCCAGCCAGCCGGGCAATAACAGTTCAATCATGCCTCACGGCCCCCGGTTTTTTTCAGCACAATTCTGCCTTGCAGGTCGTGACGGTGATTATGGTGATGGCGATAGATCGCCAACTGCTCAGCGCCCCGGTTGCCGAACATGGCGATAAACTCTGGGTGCATTGACACCACTTCCGGTGTGCCGGAGCAGCAGATATGTTGGTTCAGGCACAGGACGTCGTCGGTTTTGGCCATCACCAGATGCAGGTCATGGGAAACCATCAGCACCGCGCAGCCCAGCTCTTTGCGCAATTGGTCGATCAGGTCGTATAACGCCAACTGGCCGTTGACGTCCACCCCCTGCGTGGGTTCATCCAGCACTAGCAGCTGCGGTTGGTTCAATAGAGCTCGCGCCAGCAACACCCGCTGGTTTTCGCCGCCGGACAGTTTTTGCATGGGCTGTTCCAGCAGATGCGCAGCCTGTACGCGTTTGAGTGCGGGCAGGATATCGGCCTTTTTCACCCCGGGCTTGAGCCGCATAAAGCGGTTGACGGTCAAGGGTAGGGTGGCATCGAGATGCAGCTTTTGCGGCACATAGCCAATGCGCAGCCCAGGCAGACGTTCCAGCGTGCCTTCCGTTGGGGCAATTAAGCCCAGCACTACGCGAACCAGCGTTGATTTGCCGGCCCCGTTAGGCCCGAGGAGCGTCAGAATACGACCCGGTTGCAGGTTGAGAGAGATATTCGTCAGTACCCGCCGGGTACCAAAAGAAACAGAGATATTTTTTAGCGTTGCCAGTGTAGACATATCGTGATTACATTTTGCAGAACTAACCGAATGTTATAATATCACGCTTCTTTGCTGAAAACGACGGGATTACTGATGATGGTACAGAAAAATAAATGGCTGCAACGCACACTGCTGGCGGCGGCTTTGGTAATGGCGGGCAATGCAACGGCCGCCGTAGTGACCTCTATCCGCCCGCTGGGCTTTATCGCATCCGCCATCGCAGATGGGGTAACGCCTACCGAGATTTTATTACCGGACGGCGCCTCGCCCCACGACTTCGCCTTGCGCCCGTCGGACATTCAGCGGCTGCGTAGCGCCGACCTGGTGCTTTGGGTCGGGCCAGATATGGAGGCTTTTCTGACCAAAACCCTGACTCAGTTGCCTGCCAATCAGCAATTGGCGATCGGTGAACTGCCTGCGGTACAGCCGTTGTTGATGAAAGGCGATGACGATCATGACCATGACCATGACCATGACCATGCAGCCGAAGCGCATAGTCATGCGGATAGCGACGACGGGCACGACCATCATCATGGTGACTATAATATGCACGTTTGGCTGTCGCCAGAGGTGGCAAAAGTGACCGCGATCGCGATTCACGACAGATTATTGGAACTTATGCCGCAAAAGAAGGACAAATTAGACGCAAACCTGCGCCAGTTCGAGGATCAGCTAGCGCAAACTGATAAAAATCTTGTTAAGATACTAACGCCTGTGCAAGGTAAGGGATATTTTGTTTTTCATGACGCTTATGGCTACTTTGAAAAACACTTCGGCTTGAGCCCACTGGGCCATTTTACCGTTAATCCCGAAATTCAACCTGGCGCACAGCGTTTACACCAAATTCGAACACAGTTGGTTGAGCAGAAAGCAGTCTGTGTTTTTGCTGAGCCACAATTCAGGCCGGCCGTAATTAATGCCGTTGCCAAAGGGACCAATGTGCGTTCAGGAACGCTGGACCCGCTGGGCATCGGCATCGCACTGGGGAAAGACAGCTACGGGAACTTCCTGACAGCGCTGTCCAACCAGTACGTGAGCTGCCTGAAGTAAAGATTATGAGGATATTATTGAGTGCAGAAGATAGTCCGAACTATCACTCTGGCGTATAACAACCTGCCTCGGCCCCACCGCGTTATGCTAGGGTCGTTGACAGTCGTTACGTTGGCCGTCGCTGTTTGGCGGCCTTCCGTTTATCACCCAGAACATAACCCTATCGTTAAAAGCGTCGAGTTGGAAGCCAACCAGTTAAGGGCATTGCAGCCCGAAGCCAGTGAACCTATAGATGCCGACCAACCTACCCCCGATGATGACATCCCTGAGGATGAGCTGGACCAGAAGGTCGCCGGAGAGGAAGGTGTGCATGAGTATGTGGTTTCTACCGGTGACACGCTCGGCAGTATTCTGACCCAGTACGGCATCGAAATGTCGGATGTTTCGCTGCTGGCTTCACAGAACCGCGATTTGCGTAACCTGAAAATCGGCCAGCAACTCTCCTGGACACTGACCGAAGATGGCGATCTTAAGCGCCTGACCTGGGAGGTTTCCCGCCGCGAAACCCGCACCTATGATCGGGTGGGCAACGCTTTTAAAGAAACCAAAGAAACCCAGAAGGGTGAATGGCGCAACAGCGTACTGACCGGCAAGCTGAACGGCAGCTTTGTCAGCAGCGCCTCGGCGGCTGGCCTGAGCCGTGCCGAGATTAATGCGGTGATCAAAGCCCTGCAATGGCAGCTTGATTTTCGCAAGCTGCGTAAAGGCGATCAGTTCGCGGTGTTAATGTCGCGCGAAGAGTTTGACGGCAAGAGCGAGCAGAGCCAACTGTTGGGCGTACGCATGCGCAGCAGTGGCAAAGACTACTTCGCCATCCGCGCCGATGACGGTAAGTTCTACGATCGTCAGGGTTCCGGGTTGGCGCGTGGCTTTATGCGTTTCCCGACCATGAAGCAGTTCCGCATTTCTTCCAACTTTAATCCGCGCCGCGTAAATCCGGTGACCGGACGCATTGCACCGCATAAAGGTGTCGACTTCGCCATGCCTGTCGGTACGCCTGTGCTGGCGGTGGGTGACGGCGAAGTGCTGATCGCCAAACGCAGTGGCGCGGCAGGTAACTATGTGGCGATCCGTCATGGACGCCAATACACCACGCGTTATATGCACTTGAAAAAGCTGTTGGTCAAGCCAGGGCAGAAGGTGAAACGTGGCGATCGCATTGCGCTTTCCGGTAACACTGGCCGCTCTACTGGCCCACATTTGCATTATGAAATGTGGACTAACCAGCAAGCGGTAAACCCATTGACGGCTAAATTGCCTCGCTCTGAAGGGCTGATGGGGAAAGATCGCAGCGATTACCTGGCACAGGTGAAGGAAGTGGTGCCGCAGCTGCAGCTGGATTAACCATCGCTATCCCTTATAATTTATAATTTCCCATCGGCCTGTTTTCGGGCCGATGTTTTTATTAGTGCCTGCTCGAGGTCACAATACCTTATATTGTCAGCGTACGGTCGTGGTTCTAATCTGTTTAGTCAGTGACTGGGGTGAACAAGCGCAGTTAACAACGTTGCAGCTTGAAAGACGACGGGTATATATTTTGCGAGCAGACACGTTGAGTGAGAGCAGGTCATGCAAAACGAGAAAAAATCGAACGTAGAGTTCATCCCACAATTTGATAAAGCCTTCTATCATCCGCGCTACTGGGGCGTTTGGTTGGGAACCGGGCTGATGGCCGGTATTTCTCTGGTCCCTGCTCGAATGCGAGACCCATTACTGGGTGCGATTGGTAAACTGGCTGGCAAGGTTGCGAAAGGGGCACGACGCCGCGCCCGTATCAATCTGCTCTATTGCATGCCGGAACTGCCAGAACAGCAACGCGAACAAATTATCGATGAGATGTTTGCCACCGCGCCGCAATCGATGATCCTGATGGCGGAACTGGCCTGTACCAAACCGGAGAAAGTACTCAAGCGCGTGCGTTGGCACGGTGAAGACGTGCTGGATAAAATCCGTGAGGAAGGCCGCAACGTGATTTTCCTGGTGCCGCACGGCTGGGCCGTCGATGTGCCTGCGATGCTGATGGCTGCGCGCGGACAACCCATGGCGGCGATGTTCCATAACCAGAGCAACCCATTGGTCGACTATCTGTGGAATAGCGTGCGCCGCAAGTTTGGTGGCCGTATGCACGCCCGCAACGATGGCATCAAGCCTTTTATCAGTTCGGTGCGCCATGGTTATTGGGGCTATTATCTGCCTGATCAGGATCACGGTGCCGAGCACAGTGAATTCGTGGATTTCTTTGCGACCTATAAAGCCACATTGCCTGCGGTCGGCCGCCTGATGAAAGTCTGCAAAGCGGCGATCGTGCCGCTATTCCCGGTTTATGACGGTAAAACCAGCATGCTGGACATTTATATTCGTGAACCGATGGATGATCTGGCCGAAGCCGACGATGTTCGCATTGCGCGCCGCATGAACGAAGAAGTGGAAAACCTGGTGGGCCCTAATCCAGAGCAATATACCTGGATTTTGAAGCTGCTGAAAACTCGCAAGGAAGGTGAGATTGAACCTTACTCGCGGGATGATTTATATCGTTAAGATAGTTACCAGCAAAGTAAAACGACGGACATGAAGCCCGTCGTTTTACTTTGTAAACCAAGGGTGCTCATAGAGTTACACGCCAACAACCTATCAACTCTGCGTAACAGTACACAATTCGAGTATTCCCAGCTTTTGATAAATCACCAATGCACCATGCAGCCCTGCTGGATCAGCGGTTCAAGCACCGCAGGGCTGTGGTCAAAGTCATTCCATCGCAGATCTAGCCGCCGCAGATTTTTCATCTGCGCCATGCTTGCCGGTAATGTGCTTAACCGATTGGCACGTAAATCCAATGAGGCCAGTGAACTTAACGCACCAAAATTCTCTGGCAACTGGGTTAACTGATTAAAACGTAAATTAAGCGTAGTCAGCTTGGGTAATTGGCAAAATTGATCGGGTAAGTACGCAATGGCGTTATTTTCCAAATCCATCACCTGTAATTCCGACAACTGAGCGATCTCGCTGGGCAGGGTAGTGAGTCGGTTTTTCATCAGGTGTAATTCACGCAACTGGCCCAACAAACCGATCTCGCAGGGTAATGTGGTGATGGCGTTATTGTAGAGACGCAACTCTTGTAGCGCCGCCAGGGCGCACAGTGCCGTGGGGAGTTCCACTAGCTGATTATCCGTCAGATTCAGATAACACAACGCTTGCAGCTGACGAAGTGAATCGGGTAGCTGGCTGAAGCCGTTATCACTTAAATACAGATACTTTAATTTACCCAATTCCCCGATTTCGGCGGGAATTGATGCTGCCTGGTTGTGACCAAAATCGAACATCTGCAACTGGCGGAGCAAACCGATTTCCGTCGGCAGTTCGGCAATCTGATTGCAGGAAATGTTGAGCACTTTCAGGTTACGATGGTGAAAAATCTGCTCGGGGAAGCGGGTCAGGCAATTATTGTACAGGCTGATTTTTTGCAGGAAGGTACCGCTGAGATCTTCACTATCCAGATTGGCCAATTGCCGCCCATCAAGATCCAGCGAGCCACGAGTATATTGCTGATGATGTTGATGCAGCATGAAGAGGTTCCCCAAATAGCAATAAAAAAGCCAGTCAGCGTAAACCGACCGGCCTTAACATTAAATGCGCGGTAATCAGTCTACGCGCAGGATTCGGTTGGTATTGGTGGTGCCAACGGTACCCATAACGTCACCTTGGGTAACCAGCACCAGATCGCCAGACACCAGATAGCCTTTATCACGTAGACGGGCGATTGCATCATTAGCGGCGACGACACCATCACTGTGGCTACCGAAGTAGACCGGAGTGACACCGCGATACAGCGCCGTCAGGTTCAGAGTGTGTTCATGGCGTGACATGGCGAAGATCGGCAAGCCGGAGCTGATACGCGACATCATCAGCGCGGTGCGGCCAGACTCGGTCATGGCGATGATGGCGGTAACCCCTTTAAGGTGGTTAGCGGCATACATGGTCGACATGGCGATGGCTTCTTCGATATTGTCGAACTGCACGTCCAGACGGTGCTTGGATACGTTGATGCTTGGGATCTTCTCTGCGCCCAGGCAAACACGCGCCATGGCGGCTACCGTTTCGGCTGGATACTGGCCCGCAGCGGTTTCGGCAGACAGCATGACCGCATCGGTACCATCCAGCACGGCGTTCGCCACGTCCATCACTTCGGCACGGGTCGGCATCGGGTTGGTGATCATCGATTCCATCATCTGCGTGGCGGTGATCACTGCACGGTTCAGCGTACGGGCGCGACGGATCAGTTTCTTCTGGATACCCACCAGCTCCGGGTCGCCAATTTCGACGCCCAGATCGCCACGGGCAACCATGACCACATCGGAGGCCAGGATAATGTCATCCATCGCTTCGTCGCTGCATACGGCTTCGGCCCGTTCTACTTTTGACACGATTTTAGCGTTGCAGCCTGCATCACGTGCCAGGCGGCGAGCATAGTTCAGGTCTTCGCCGGTGCGCGGGAAGGAGACGGCCAGGTAGTCGACGCCAATTTTGGCGGCGATCAGGATATCGGCTTTGTCTTTCTCGGTCAGTGCTTCGGCAGAAAGGCCGCCGCCCAGTTTGTTGATGCCTTTATTGTTCGACAGCGGGCCACCCACGGTGACTTCGGTGAACACTTTCATGCCCTGAACTTCCAGCACTTTCAGCTGCACGCGGCCATCGTCCAGCAATAGCACATCGCCAGGAACCACGTCCGCAGGCAGGCCTTTATAGTCGATACCGACTTTTTCTTTATCGCCTTCGCCCTTGGTCAGGTTGGCATCCAGCAGGAATTTATCGCCGATGTTAAGGAAAATCTTGCCTTCCTTAAAGGTGGAAACGCGGATTTTTGGCCCTTGAAGATCGCCCAGGATAGCGACATGACGCCCCAGCTTGGCCGCAATCTCACGCACTTTATCTGCCCGTGCCTGATGGTCTTCTGCATTGCCGTGGGAAAAGTTAAGCCGAACTACGTTCGCACCAGCAGCAATAATCTTTTCCAGATTATTGTCGCGGTCGGTAGCCGGACCCAGTGTGGTAACGATTTTGGTTCTTCTGAGCCGTCTGGTCATGTATTACTCCGTTGACTGGTGACGCAAGTATTGGTGTTGCTGAACGTCAGATAACGAAACCGGATGAGGGGGCCGACGCTGTTTGCCTGGCCAATTTTCACCTGGGCTATCTGTATGTACGAGCTATCAGGGTACAACTATAATCCCGTGGGTCAACTTGCTGATCTGACCGGCGGTTTTTAAATCCGTTTTCAGTCGAAACTATTAGGGACGATCCCTTTATCAAAGCGCGATTCTTTCAACGCTTCCTTGACCCGCTTCAAGTTATCTCTGAATTTAGCCCCTCGGCGCAAGGTAAATCCGGTGGCCAGCACGTCAATCAGGGTTAACTGCGCAATTCGGGATACCATTGGCATATAAACATCGGTATCTTCCGGCACGTCCAGCAGTAGCGGGAGGGTTGCCGCCTGGGCCAGCGGTGTATCTTTCGAGGTGATGGCGATGACCGTGGCGTCGTTCTCTCGCGCCAGGTGCGCCATCTCGACCAGATTCTTGGTGCGTCCGGTATGGGAGATCAGTACCACGACATCCCCCTCGACGGAGTTCATACAGCTCATGCGCTGCATGACGATATCGTCAAAATAGACTACCGGAATATTGAAGCGGAAAAATTTGTTCATGGCATCGTGCGCCACGGCAGCAGAAGCCCCCAATCCGAAGAACGAGATTTTTTTTGCCTGGGTAAGCAGATCAACCGCACGATTGATTGCGGTAATGTCGAGATTTGCCTTTACTGTATCCAGGTTGGCCATCACCGACTCAAAGATCTTACCGGTGTAAGCGGCAACGGTGTCGTTTTCTTCGACATTGCGGTTTACATAGGGCGTGCCGTTGGCCAGACTTTGTGCCAGATGCAGTTTGAAATCGGGGAATCCTTTGGTTTCAAGGCGGCGGCAAAAGCGGTTAACGGTCGGTTCACTCACATCGGCCAATTTGGCCAGCCGGGCGATGCTGGAGTGAATGGCGGTTTGTGGGGAGGCCAGGATCACCTCGGCGACTTTCCTTTCCGATTTGCTCAGGAGCTCCAGATGGCTCTGGATTTTTTCCAGCGTATTCATATAACGAGAGTCACTCATGGTTTATACCTGCCGGACACCGGCTGTCGCTGGCGATCCATCGGGTATGTCGATTTCAATCAAAGGAGAAATCAATCCGGTTTAATGAAAATATACTACGTGCTGGTAAGCGTTGGCAGTGTCGACAAGGGATAAGCTGGCTTTTTTCACCAGAACATGACCTGTGTCTAACTTTCATAATGGTAAAAGAGTGTCAAAAAAGACAGAAAATTACAGTTTTCCCCGTTGCCAGCAGCGTTAGCGCTACGTCAGGGATAACGCCGTAGTTTCTGGGGCTTTTTTTCTGCTTTTGATCCGGGTTTACTGGCTGTAGCGAAAGAGAGTACATTAGTAATGTAAGAAAATTACAAATATCCTGCATCGAGGAGATGAACATGGCGGTAACTTCTACAGCCCAGGCCTGTGACCTGGTTATTTTCGGCGCAAAAGGCGATCTGGCGCGTCGTAAACTGCTGCCTTCCCTGTACCAGTTAGAGAAAGCCGGTCACATCCACCCGGATACCCGTATCATCGGGGTAGGCCGTGCCGAGTGGGATAAAGAAGCTTATACCAAGGTGGTCAAGGAAGCCCTGGGCACCTTTATGAAAGAAAAGCTGGACGATGAGCTTTGGGCCACGCTGAGCGCACGCCTGGACTTCTGCAATCTGGACGTCAACGACAGCAAGCACTTCGCCGAGTTGGGCAAGATGCTGGACCAGAAACATCGTACCACCATCAACTATTTCGCCATGCCGCCAAGCACCTTTGGCGCCATTTGCAAGGGTCTGGGCGAGGCCAAACTGAATAAAGAACCTGCGCGAGTAGTGATGGAAAAGCCACTTGGTACTGATCTGGCGTCCTCACGGGTGATCAACGATCAGGTCGCTGAGTACTTTAACGAATCCCAGGTTTACCGCATCGACCACTATCTGGGTAAAGAGACGGTACTGAACCTGCTGGCGCTGCGCTTTGCCAACTCCCTGTTTGCTTCCAACTGGGATAACCGCACCATCGATCACGTGCAGATCACCGTGGCGGAAGAGGTGGGTATTGAAGGGCGCTGGGGATATTTCGATCAGGCCGGACAGATGCGCGACATGATCCAGAACCACCTGTTGCAGATCCTGACCATGATTGCCATGTCGCCACCGGCGGATCTGACCACTGACCGTATTCGTGATGAGAAAGTCAAAGTGCTGCGCTCGCTGCGCCGTATCAATCAGACCAATGTTCGGGAAACCACCGTGCGCGGCCAGTACACAGCAGGTTTCGTGCAGGGTAAAAAAGTGCCGGGCTACCTGGAAGAGGAAGGGGCAAACAAGAGCAGTAACACCGAGACGTTTGTTTCCATCCGCGTCGATATCGACAACTGGCAATGGGCCGGGGTGCCGTTCTATCTGCGTACCGGTAAGCGTTTGCCGACCAAATGTTCAGAAGTGGTGGTGTACTTTAAAAACCCACCATTGAACCTGTTCCGTGACTCCTATCAACAACTGCCGCAGAACAAACTGACCATTCGCCTGCAGCCGGACGAAGGGATCGAAATCCAGGTCCTGAACAAGGTGCCGGGATTGGATCACAAGCATCGTCTGCAAACCACCAAGCTGGATCTGAGCTTCTCGGAAACCTTCAATCAGGAACACGTGGCCGACGCCTATGAGCGCCTGCTGCTGGAAACCATGCGTGGCATTCAGGCGCTGTTCGTGCGCCGTGACGAAGTGGAGGAGGCCTGGAAGTGGGTTGACTCAATCATGGATGCCTGGAAAGCGGATAACGAAGCGCCTAAGCCATACCAGTCTGGGACTTGGGGGCCGGTGGCTTCCGTCGCGATGATTACTCGCGATGGCCGTTCGTGGAACGAGTTCGAATAAGCAGCAGTTTACCTGTTCCCTCACCCTAACCCTCTCCCAAAAGGAGAGGGGATAGATCGAAGTTGCTGCTGTTCTGGTTTTCTTGCTGGAGCGGCAGAGGTAGATAGATTTGGTTTTCTTCCTGAAACAGAAAAGGCTTATTGAGAGCACCGTTTAGTTCCCTCTCCCTTTGGGAGAGGGCTGGGGTGAGGGGCTGGGAACACGTCAACAGAATTAGCCTAGGTGACCGGCGTCAGCCTGTCTGCTGGCTTTTAGCGGTGCGATCGGAATCTGCAGTGATGCGGAGCCCTGTGGCAGGGGCGTGCCATACACCAACCGAAAGTAATGGAGATAATGACGATGAAAAACTGGAAAACCAGTGCAGAGCAGATCCTGACGGCAGGCCCCGTAGTTCCGGTGATTGTGATTAACAAGCTGGAATATGCAGTGCCGTTGGCCAAAGCGCTGGTTGCGGGTGGCGTGCGCGTGCTGGAAGTGACGCTGCGTACCGCCTGTGCGATGGACGCTATTCGTGCGATCGCCAAAGAGGTGCCTGATGCCATCATTGGTGCCGGTACGGTGATTAATCCACAGCAACTGCAGGAAGTGACCGAGGCTGGTGCACAGTTTGCCATCAGCCCTGGCCTGACCGCCGAGCTGCTGAAAGCCGCCACCGCAGGCAGCATTCCGTTGATCCCGGGTATCAGCACCGTTTCCGAGCTGATGTTGGGGATGGATTATGGCCTGCGCGAGTTTAAATTCTTCCCAGCGGAAGCCAACGGCGGCGTCAAGGCGCTGCAAGCCATTGCCGGGCCGTTCTCGCAGGTGCGCTTCTGCCCAACCGGCGGCATCACGCCGAACAACTACCGTGATTATCTGGCGCTGAAAAGCGTGTTGTGCATCGGCGGTTCCTGGTTAGTGCCTGCGGATGCGCTGGAAAGCGGCGACTATGCCCGTATCACCGAATTGGCACGTGAAGCCGTCAAAGGTGCTACCGCCTAAACCCGCGTTCGCTCCTGCTGATGCCAATCCTCTGTGATTGGCATTTTTTTTGCCTGCAAATACCACAACTTCACATTTTGCGGTGGTTGTTATCTATTTACTGAATGGTTTTCCGGAGGAGATAGGGTCTACAGTTATGGGATGTGAAAAAGATTGTATTATGGCAGATGGTTATATATGATAATGAGAATGGTTATCTTTACGGTGCTGTTTGAAAAGAGTCGGCTTATCTAACCAGCTGGGTACATTTCTGCCAGTATCTTAACGTATATATTTTCGGGTCATGATTGGCTTGAAATATTTTTACGGTAAATAGATTTTATGCGGGATTTATTTCGACAGGAAGTCGTGGAACACCAACGTGCCAAATGGGCGGGCAAAGTGTTATTGATAACAGGTATGCCAGCTTGGTTTTTTTGTGTTTTGTCGCTACTGTTTCTTAGTATCTTGCTTGCCTTCCTTATATTCAGTAGTTACACCCGCCGCATCAATGTTTATGGAGAAATAACTACCTTTCCTCGCTCGGTAAACGTGTTTGCGCCACAACAGGGCTTCATCGCAGAGCGTTTTGTTGGCATTGGAGATGTGGTCAAAAAGGGGCAGCGCCTTTATCAACTTGATGTCAGTCGTGTGACGGATACCGGTAAAGTCAGCGCCAATACGCGTTTGGCGCTGGAAAATCAAGTGCAGCATGTCGATAGCATTATTTTGAAGCTACAAGACAATAAACGTATGACGTTGGAGAATCTACACCAGCAAAAACAGCAGTATGAAGCAGCCCATTTGCAATCCAAAAAGTTGTTGGATAATGCGCAGAAAGGAGTCGACTTTGCTCAGAATAACATGCGCTCATATAAAGACTATCAGCGGCGCGGCCTGATAACCAAAGATCAACTAAATGGGCAGACTTATTCATTTTATCAACAACAGAGTCTGTTCCAAAACTTGTATAGTCAGCATATCCAAGAATCACTGCAAATCACTAATCTTGAAAGTGATATCGTTACGCGCGCCGCAGATTTTGATAACCAGATTTCTCAGTACCAGTTTCAGCGTAATGATTTACAGCGTCAATTGACTGAAGCAGATGCCAGTGGGACGTTGATAGTTAACGCACCAACGGATGGTCGTATTGAGTCTCTAAGCGTTACACCAGGACAAATGGTCAATAGTGGCGATAGTTTGGTGCAGATTATCCCTCGTAGCGATGCGATTTATCAGTTAGTGCTGTGGTTGCCGAATAGTAGCGTACCCTATGTTTCTGCGAATGATACCATCAATATTCGCTACGACGCTTTTCCCTACGAAAAATTTGGGCAATTTCCTGGCAAGATCGAAAGTATTGCTTATGTTCCTGCCTCCGTTCAAGAAATGTCCACTTACAGCAGTTCGCCAGTGCATCAAATGGCCGCGCAGACGGCATCTTATTATAAGGCTATCATTGTGCTGGAAAAAACGCGCCTCAGTTATCAGGGCAAAGTGCTGCAGTTGACTAACGGCATGCATGCCCAGTCGACGCTTTTCCTGGAGAAAAGGCCATTATATCAATGGATGTTCTCGCCTTTTTACGATATGCAAAAAAGTCTGATGGGACCGATAAATGACTGATTCCAATTTCGAAGCGTTGACGGGAAGATTGAATTTAGCATTTGGCAGGAAAGTGCCGCAGATCCTACAGACCGAAGCATCTGAATGCGGTTTGGCTAGTTTGGCGATGGTGTGTCATTACCATGGCTTACAAATCGATCTGTTCAATTTGCGCAGCCGCTACGGTTTTTCGTCGCGTGGTGCAACGTTATCCGCATTGATTGATATAGCTGGTGCGTTGAAATTGCAATCGCGCGCGCTGTCATTGAACATTGACGAACTCAAGGCGTTGAAATTGCCCTGTATCCTCCATTGGGATATGAAGCACTTCGTTGTTCTGGTCAGTATCAGCCGCGGGCGAGCGGTGATCCACGATCCGGCCTTCGGGCGTAAGGTGATGGAGTTGCATGAGATCTCGCGGCACTTCACCGGGGTGGCACTTGAACTGTGGCCCGACAGCGAATTTCAACCAATCAAGCAGAAGAGCAGGTTGCGTTTCCGCAAGCTCATGGCCAACGTGCATGGGCTCAAAGGGGCATTGCTTAAGATCTTCTGTCTTTCGATAGTGATTGAAGCCGTCAATCTGTTGCTTCCGGTTGGCACGCAGTTGGTTATGGATCATGTCATCCTTGCTGGTGACCATGACCTTTTGGCGTTGATATGCATAGGATTGTTGTGCTTCATTTTATTCCGTACTGGCGTATCCATGCTGAGAACGTGGATTTCGATTGTTATGGGGGCGCTGATAGACGTGCAGTGGAAGGCGGGGGTTTTCGATCATCTGCTGAAACTGCCGCTTTCTTTCTTCGAAAAGCGCAAGTTGGGTGATATTCAATCCCGCTTCGGCTCGCTGGATACGATCAGAACCACGTTTACCACCAGCATTGTCAGCAGCATTATCGATAGCATCATGTCAGTCGGCGTGTTTATTATGATGCTGCTTTATGGCGGTTGGTTAGTGTGGGTAGTGCTCGGCTTCACGGCGGCATACATTATCTTGCGGCTATCGACATACCAATATCATCGGCAGCTGTCGGAAGAGCAATTGGTAAAGGGGGCGCGGGCAAGTTCTCACTTTATGGAGACGTTGTATAGTATTGGCACCTTGAAAGCATTGGGATTATCCGAGACTCGCGCACAGTTTTGGTTAAACCTGAATGTGGAAACGATTAACGCTGGCATCAAGTTAACCAAGCTGAATATGATGTTTGGTGGGCTTGGCGCGTTTATTGCCACCTGCGATCAGGTGATTATTCTGTGGCTCGGGGCTGCATTAGTGATCGACAATCAAATGACGCTCGGGATGTTTGTCGCTTTCAACGCTTATCGAGGTCAATTTTCTGAACGTGCCAGCAGCCTGATCGACATGGTACTCCAGCTGCGTATGCTAAGTTTGCATAACGAAAGGGTGGCGGACATCGTATTATCTCCGCCGGAACAGCAAATGCCAATTCGCCAGTTATTCGCCAAAGGTCAGGCAGTGGAACTTCAGGTTAGAAATCTGCGTTATCAATACGATCATCTAACGAAGCCTATTATTGCCGATTTAAACCTCAGTATCGCAGCGGGTGAAAGTGTGGCGATCGTCGGCCCATCCGGTGTGGGCAAAACCACGTTGATGAAATTGATGTGCGGATTGCTGACACCGGTTGAAGGTACGATCCTGGTTGATGGTCTGGATATCAGCAATATCGGTGTAAATAATTATCGTCAGTGTATTGCCTGCGTGTTACAGGATGATAAGTTGTTGGCAGGTTCCATTGCCGAAAATATTTCGGGGTTTGATGCTGAGTTGGATTTTAAGCGTGTTGAAGCCTGTGCCCGTCGCTGTAATATACATGACGATATTCAAAGCATGCCGATGGGATATGAAACCCTAATCGGGGAATTAGGGGGGAGTTTATCTGGCGGACAGAAACAGAGGTTGTTGATCGCTCGTGCGATGTACCGCAGGCCAAGTATATTGTTTATGGATGAAGCAACCAGCCATTTGGATCTGGAAAATGAGGCGCATATCAACAACGCTATAGCGCAATTGAATATCACACGTGTCATTATTGCCCACCGTCCTTCGACCATTGCTTCAGCGGATAGGGTGATTCCATTAGCATGATATTGATGATGAAAATATGTCATTTTATTTATATTTTTATAGTGCTTAATTTGAAAGGTGTTTTAGCTGTCGTTATATCTTTTTTGGATTAGGATTTTCTCCTTATTTTGTAAGCTGTAATCTCACGATTTACTAATAAAGATAAGTAACAGAAATATTTTTCATGTTGTACAACACCGTGCGTAAAGTGGATAATTTGCCGTAAAATATATTGATTCGTGTGGTGAATTTTATTAAATGTGCCTGTTCATAGATATGGGGTATTATGCAATGCAGTAGAGAATAGTGAACAATCAGTATCTTTATTTTTTATCTGAGAGCGCTAGTGTAAATTAATTTTTACTTTAGGTTTAATCGTACTCAAGAGTACTATCTAATTTCTTATCACACCCAGACAATAATTGCTATCAACGGATAGAGGGATGTTACTGGGTTGACAATATATAATTTAAGCTGGGTATGTGACCAGCTATTGTTAAGCGTATAATAGGTTGGCAAAAAAACACTTGTAACGATTGATTATTGTTTGAATTATAACCTTTGAAGTGTTATATTTTTTACTCCATTAATAGGAAATGGAGGTTTAATGCTTTTAGTCATACTTATGGCCTTACAGTTTATGGTCGCTTTTTTCGCATATGATTATTGTGAAAAAAAACTAGACAAGTTAAACAGTAAATAACCTAAACAAGCAGAGTCGTAATGTTGCGACTCTGCTTTCTATTTCATCCATGATGATGTCAGGCCCGTTTCTGTTTCCATCGTCTGTTCTGTGAAGGATAGATGAGTGTTTATAAGTCCTAATAATGCGGGCTCGGAGATATCTTTCGGTAATTCTAGTGTGTCAATTATTGTTAAGATAATTGCCCTTAGTAGTACCCCTGGGCCTGAGATTTTCAACGTTATCCTCGAACTGTTTTTGTATCCATCAAGAGTATAGTTGGAAATAAAATCATTCTGACTGTTTTTTTCTAGTAGGCAAGTGATTTCTCTATAGTTTTCTTTGATAATGCATAAGGCCCTATTTATCGTCATGGAGTGACTATTAGCCACTATAACGTTACTGAAAAACACATTGATATTTTTATTGTTTCTACTGATTAGAGGTATATCAAAAGGGATTTTTATTTCTTGCAACCCACTAAATATACTGTTGGTTTCAATGTTACACAAATCCTTTTTCATTGCATTGAACAATGCTGGGCGATTGATATAATCATTGGTCTCCAAAAATTTTTTTCCTTCGGATCTTATCCCCCAAAACTTTTCAAATACCATCGTGTTCTTCATTGCCTCTATTTTTTCATGGTTTCCTTCAAGCCGGTCATTGTTGGTTAAGTATCTTTCCGTATTTGGAAAGCTAATGTTTATTTTAGGTAGCGTATCTATATCAATGTAAATTCCGCCGAATTCTAGTAATATCAGTAGCCTTATTACATCCGATGCAGCTGCGAGGTTGGTCCTGTAAAATATTTCTAACTTGTAAATATCATATTCTATCCGGTTTTTAACTTTACTAGTCAGATTGTTTATATCCATTATTTCTATGTTGTTATGGCTTGACTTGAGATAAATAAAATCTCTGTATGCTTTTTCTCTTTTTTTATGTAAAGAATTTAGTGTTGTTTTACTTGGGGTTTTAATAAGGTATTCTGCTATTATTTCGTCATTAACTCCATGTTTCTCTTGTGAAAAGCACCAACATTCGCGTTGTATCCGCAATGCTTCTTGCTTTCCGGTCCTATCGGAACGCAATGTGTTTTTTTTTGCCTTCAATAACTCACCTGCTAAAAGCGTTTTAGGGTCTATCCATAACATAATACGGTAGTCATTATTATGCTTTGCCCATAACTCTACATGTTTGAGTTGGGTTTTTGACATTTTACCAATCCAGATAAAGTGAATTATTTTGCTATTTAATTTTTTGAATACATGCAGGTTGCGAGCTGACTGGTACAAGTAAAGTAATTTTTCTCTCAGAGTGCACACCGGAGGTTCTTGAAAGTTACTTTCTATACAAATAAGTAATTCATCGAGAAAAATAAGACTTTTTAAGATGTTTTTTGCGACTCCTGACTCATATGAGATAGCGGCATAGCTAAATGTGTCAGCGATGGAGTTTATGTTGGCCTCTTTATTTTTGCAGGATGATTTTGGTATTATATCAATATAAATGGTTTTAAGCATGTCTAACAAAATAGAGAGTTCATTTCTGTGTTTACCTTCTTTTTCAATAAGTTTGGTTTTATCACCATGAATGATCTTTTCTTTCAATATCGCTATTTTTTTGCTTAGTTTTTTCATGTGTTATCATGCCCTCCTGTAAGGAGGGCATGCTCAGTGATTAATTTTTTCAGTTATCGTTAAAAGGGTCGTTATTTGAAGAGCCGTTATTACCAGGTACTCTTGAACCCATAATAGTACCTGAATTTGTACTAGGACTGTTATCTCCTAAACCAGATGCCCCAGCAAGAATACCACTATATCCACCGGAAACATTTTCTAGAAACTTCTCGTCCAATTCTTTCATGTTAATCTCTCTATATTAATTCTGTTTGTTGGGTTTGATTTGAATAACCCATATGTTATAAAAAAGGTTGCCTTAGGCTTTTTTTCAGTTAGGATTGATTTTTTGATGCACCTCCCTCCTATTCTAAGATAGTGTTGGTTTATGTGAGGTTCTATATTGATTAAATAAATGCTCAGTCATTAAGTATTTGGTGTGGACTATATCGACTTTGCTTTGTCAAACATTTCAACTCACACAATAGAGACCTCAGCGCATTGTGAAGCGGCGTACTGTCGATAATGCTATAATGTGTTTCTGCACAATAGGTGAGCCTAACGTTTTGCGACGATTGTGCTTTCCATCTTGATGAAAGATCGGCTTGTTTGCACAAACGTTCTTGGCTAAGGCACAGTGCTAGCGGAATATCGAGTTGCGGGAGCTCACCCGCGCTATCGGTCAGTTCAAATGATTTCTTTATCGCTAAACAAAAGGCTTCGGCATGCTCAATCGTAATTTTTTCGGCAAGGACAGACTGATTCGAAGCATAATGCTCTCTGACTTCGTCGATAAAATTGCACTGAGGCGCCATTTTTCCATGCTGGTATAATTGTTGTGCAATGCCGAGGGAGTCGAAGAGATTCAGATAACACTGCGTGACGCTGAATTGGCGTTTATTCAATGGGTCAGAAGAAGGTAAGCCGCTGTCGATGACGACAGCATGTGCAAATGGCTTGCCTTGCTGCGTGGCTAACGCTGCCATATGGATAGCTAACTGGCCGCCTAATGACCAGCCTGCGATCATGGCCGAGGTACGCTTGTTTTTCGCAATGACAGTTAAATGAGCTGCGGCCAACTGCGGCAAGGTCACGGATACGCTGTCTCCTGGTCCTGCCAATTCTGGGCAGGCAATGGTTATGATGTTGGCATAGGGGGATAATTTCTCCACCAATCGGGCGTATTGGTGAACTTGTCCACCGGCACCATGTACCAAATACAGCGTGGGTAACGATGGGTTGTTTACCTGCTCGGACAGTACCGACAGTGCTAATGGGGGATTCTGACGAATGCGTTTGGCAAGAGAAGTGAGCTGTTGGTAACCAAGAATTTCCGCTAGCGTCAACTCGACGTTTAAGGCATGTTTAATTTTTCCTAAGAATGTAATTCCGGACAGCGAACTACCACCGTTGCCGAAGAAACTAGCGTGGGGATCTATCTGATTGGGTTCGCAACCCAGCGTCTCCGCCAGCAGCATCTGCAAATGCAGCAACTCTGCCGTGAATGTTTGAGGGATTGGATTACGTTGGGCCTGTAACGGAGTATCGTTTGAGAATAATAATGAACGATCCAATTTTCCATTGCGCGAGAGTGGGAAATGTTCGATGACGTGGTATCGCGTTGGTGTCATATAGGCAGGTAGCGCGGTGCTCACATGTTCTCGTAGTTGCACTTCCGCTTGCGCGCTCGATTTTCCCTCTGACGTCAATGTGATATAGGCCTCTAGGTGACGTGCGCCACTGTCTGGATCGTTGCAGCATACTACGCATGCTTCCGCAACCAGCGCGTTGTTTTTGAGCACGAACTCGATATCGCCCAGTTCGACACGGAATCCTTGTAATTTCACCTGTTGGTCTTCGCGGCCAAGAAACTCGATATAATCGCAACGGTTCCAACGACCGCGATCGCCAGTGCGGTACAGACGACCACCTAGCTCCGAGCACGCTATAAAACTGCCGGCAGTAGTTTGCCGGTCGTGCCAATATTCGCGCGCAACCCCGGTGCCACCGATATAGATATCACCCGTTACGCCATAGCCGCACGGCTTGAGATCTTCATCTAATACCCACATATTCTGGTTAGGTAGTGCTACGCCATAAGGGATTGCGTTTCTGTATTGCGTATCTCGTGATAGGGGATGGTAAATTGACCAGATCGCTCCTTCGGTCGCACCGCCTAAGCTGGTGATGCTCGCGTTGGGACATAGTCTATATGCTTGGGCGATCAACCGTGGTGATATGCGATCTCCGCTCAACCAAATTTGCCGCAGTTCAGGCAAGGAAGCGATGTTTTCCTGCTCGCAATATTGCAGCAGCATTTGCAACATGGCGGGGACAGAGTTCCAGATGCTAATCTGGTGTTGCCGTATTGTGTTTAGCCATGAGGCTGGCTCTTTGGCGTCTTGCGCCGATAAGCTGATGACCGTGGCACCTGCTAACCAACTGCCGAACAGGTCGTAAACCGACAGGTCGAAAGCCAAATCCGCGATGGCTAATATGTTGTCCCGAGGAGAAACATGGAACAGCCTATTCATCGTTAACAGTGTGTTGGTGATGGCACTATGCTCAATTGCCACGCCTTTTGGCGTTCCTGTTGTCCCCGAAGTGTAAATGACATAGGCGAGATCATGCGCTTTTCCTTGTGTGAAATGAAACTCATCGCGCAAGTGGGACGTGGAAAATATTGCATCCAGAGCCTGACAATGGGTACCGAACGGATAGCGAGGGTGTTGATGCGACGCGGTATTGATTACCCAATCGCATCCCGATAACCGGATAACGTCAGCAGCGCGCGCGTCCGGCAGTCCCTCTGCCAGAGGCAAATAGGCTCGGCCAGCCAATAGGATACCGAGTGCCACGATCGCCTGCAGTGCACCGCGAGGGAGATCTATAGCGATCAGGGCTTCCTGGACAGTATGAACTGCTAACCAATGTGCGACAGTACCAGCATGATGCAGCAGTTTTTCGTAGCTCCATACGCGCTCACCTTCGATCAATGCTGGCAGGGCAGCATGTTCGTTACCGGCGCGCCACAACCGCTGCGACAAGTTTTGGTGAAGGAATTCCGGTATCTCCGCACCCGTAGAAAGCTTGCGCAACTGCGCGATATCGGCAGTTGGCGTTAGGGAGTAACGGCCGACGGCCAGCAAGGGATCGCGTACAATTTGCTCAAGCAGTAGCATGTAAGTCTGCGACAATGCTTTGATGCGTTGAGGTGCGAACAGCTTGGCATTGTATTGCCATTCAAATTGAATTCCGTCCACTGTAGAGATGACTTCCAACACCAGATCAAATTTAGGTGGAGCATACTTTCTCGACAGAGTATCAACCTGCGCTGAACCAAAAATCAGTTCGTTGTTTTTGCGATGTTGGCAAACGAACATGATCTGGAAAATGGGATGAAACTTGCCGCGTGCAGGTTTCAATTGCTCAACCAAATAGGAGAAAGGCAGTCCCTGATGCTTAAACGCGCGGGCAAATTTACCGGCGCTTTTTTGCAATAAAGTGCTGAAGTTGTCGTCAGCGGCGATATGAAATTGGTGAGCGACGGTGTTAACGAAACTGCCAACGGCGGCGTTTAACGCCGGCTCGGTTCTGTTGGCGACCGGGCTGCCGATGACCACGCGTTCCGAAGCAGACTCTCTGGCGATCAGCAGAGCGAAGGCTGTGTGCAGTAATGCAAACAGTGACGTACCTGCGCATTTAGCCTGTTGCGCCAAGGCTTGCTGCAAATCGCCCGCCAGCGACTCTCTGACGATGTTTTGCGCTTTATCCGCTGCAGTAATGGCGATGTCATAGTCCAATGTGTGTTTTTCCGGAGCATAGCGCAACTCATCGAGCCAAAACTCAAGGCTATCATTGGCGTTTGCGACAGAAAGAAAAGGATCTTCAAGGAAGCGGAAAAAAGCATGACTGTCGTCATATTGAGGGCGATGTTCTTCATCAGAACAGTAGTCACGGGTGAGTTCGTCAACCAGTAAGTTGGCAGTCCAGCCATCCACTACGCTGTGGTGGAAGGTCAAAAACAGGTAGTGGTGCTGCGCGTTTTTTCTCAGAATATGACAACGTAGTGGGAGTTCTGAACCAAGATTGAACGGAACGCTGCACTGTGCTTCCATAGCGGCCATCACGCTGTTTTGCTGCGCCTCGTCATCAAGTGTGTTGATATCTTCTAGGCAACGTTCAAACATGGTCGTATCGGGGGAAACGATGTCGACGGCGATGTTTTCACCGTCAAGCTGGTAGTGACCGCACAGCGCAGCATGACGTTTAAGCATTTTTTTCAACGCGGAAATCAAGCGTTCGGGCTCAAAGGTTCCGATGATCTCCTTGGCTATCGGGATATTATACATGGGGCTATTTTTTGTGAAGTTGTCGTATAGCCAGAGGTATTGTCCCGCATAACGGTTGACGAGATAGTTCGCTTTTTTCCCTTCGTCCTGCGCGGATTTAGCCGGTGCGCATGTAGATAGAAATGCTGCTATGTCTACTTGCGCGACATCGATTTCGGCATCGGAGATATTGCCGATCTCCAGATGTTGTGACGATAGCTTGCCAAAATTGGCGCCTTTTTTTGCCATTTCCATAAGATGTATCAGGCCTGCCACGCTCATAAACTCACTCCTTCCCGAAGGGTATTTACGTCTTGCTTGTCACTGCGTCCATTACATGGCTGTTGCTTGCTGTTCGCGGCAACCAAATTGAGCCAGTAAGACAAGTCGCAAAGTTGTACTCCAGGGTTTCTTTGTTGTGCTGCAACGAAAGCGGCTTGGTGATCTGTGCTCTCTCCATCGTCGATGCCGATACTTTTAAGTACGCAACCGCGCAGTCTCTCATTGGTGGTATCAAATCGAATGTGGGGAAAGTATCCCAACTGTGCTGAAAGGGCGATCAGTTCGATTAAGCCATCATCGATGAATTTGAGACTGTGATCGGCCTTGCGCAGCAGCATCAGCTTTTCGTGTCGGTACCCATTCAACAGATCTTGTGTGAGCTTGGTGCTGCTTGACGGGTTACACAAAAAAATCATTTTCTGAACTTTTCCCGACAGTGCGTGCAGCAATGGAGGCAGTGTGTTGAGCCAGCACACATATTGCAGAGGTGCTTCTGGCACGTTGAACACCGCTGCGGCTAGCCGCCCTGTAAAGCAATAAGCGTCTTCCTGCGACGTGAGAATATGCGCGTTATGTTCGGAGGAAAGAGACTCCAGCAAACGCCGTTCGTCTGAGCCTTCGGGCTGTTGGAAAAACAGAACCGGGCTTTTCGGCGTGTCTGCATCGATAGATAGACATTGGCTGATGGCGCAGCGAATATCCAGATGGTGTTGACTAAGTCCGTAACGCGAATGTGCCAGCTGTACGAGGTGCTGGCAAAAGTCTGCGAGGCTCGGGTGTTCAAAGATATCCCGCAGGTTCAAATCGAACTGACAGTAAGCGTTAAGTGCATTAATGATTTTTATCGCTTGTAGGGACTCACCGCCGAGAGTGAAAAAATCGCCATCATCACAGCCCAGCGTCCTCAGCCAAATTTCCTGGACTAACGCTTTGAACGTCGTCGAATGCACCTTATCTTTCGGCGTTGATTCCAGGGAGTGCCGTTCAAGCGTACGATAATCGATCTTACCGTTAGGCAGTTTTACCAGCGGCGTTTGATGATGTACGAAGCTTTTGGGGATGTGCGAGTTGGGCAGTTCCCCAAACAGCATGCGTCGGGTAAGCTCATCCAACGGCTGCGGGCCGTGATAATGCGCGTAAAGCACAGTCCCCGCATCGCCACTTTTTGCCAGCACGGCGGCTTCGACAATGCCGGGTAGTCTGGCGATGCAAGCTTCTATTTCGCTCATATTGACCCGCTGCCCAGCGATTTTTGTTTCGTGAACTTTTCGCCCAAGGAATAACAACTGTCGATCATTATCCAAACAGGCGATATCGCCGGTGCGATAGGCAAGCAACTGTCGGCCGTTTACCTCTATCTTCACGAATTTTTCCGCGGTCAATGCTGGCTGATTTAGGTACCCCATAAAGACGGTAGGCCCGGCGATTAACAGTTCGCCATTGCAACCCAGTGGAACCGGAGTGAGATTCTCTCCGACGATCGCAATGAATACGCCGTTGAGTGGGGAGCCAATTGTGATGGGGGCATCATCGTTTTTGACCTCTGCCGCTGTAGCCACCACGGTTGCCTCGGTCGGGCCATAGGAATTGATTAATCGTCTACCACAGGGAGACTGTAAGAACCAGAGATCCCTGGTTCGTGACGAAAGGCTTTCCCCGCCGACGATCACTGTCTTGACGGTTTCCGGCAATTGCAGTTCGCCGCCGAGTGCAAACAGCAACTCGTTAAAATAGGCGGTGGGAAGATCCAACAGGCTAAGGTGATGTGTTGCGCAGAATTCTAACAAGTCAGGAAAACTGTGAGCCGAGGCGTCGGAAGCTACATACAGACTGGCACCAACTGCCAACGTCATGAAAATTTCTTCTATGCTGGCGTCGAAATGCAGAGGGGCAAACTGCAATATGCGGTCATGCGGCCCGATGCTGTAGCGTTCAATTGCAGCGGTGGTGAAAACGTTGAGCGAATTCCTGCCGCAAAGAACACCCTTGGGTACCCCGGTGGAGCCAGATGTAAACATGATATAGCCGATCCCGGTGGGAAACTCGGCATTGCTGACCGGCATCCGACGACGGAAAAGGATGCAATTCGTGTAATCCTTTGGTATAGCGAGCACCAGACTTTGCCAGTGGATCGAGGCGTGGAGCAGTGAATGGCGATTAAACTTGCGCTTGGTTATCAAAATGGCATCGTCAAATTGCTCGAGTAAACGGCAATATTCCGCTTCATTGGCGCTCGAGTTCAGATTAACGAATGGCATATTCAATTGCAGTGAGGCCAACATCAAGATCACGGCCTCTGGCCCTTTGGGCAGGTCGATCAACAGAGCCGTATTCATTGTGCGGACAGGGGCCAGCAAATTGGCCCAGGAGAGCACGTGCTGCTGCAAAAGTGCGTAAGACAGTTCCCTGAGAGACTTTGAAGGATGCTCCGGTGTACATATTGCTAGGCTCTGTGGTGCGTGAGTGACAGTGTGTTCAATGCGTTGCATGACATCGACGACATCGATATCGCGTTCTTTACCACACAGAGAAAGCGGGAAATGCTGCCTTAATTGTTGAACGGGGGCGTTTTCCTGTTCGCTGTGCAGTAATGAGCAAAGCTTTTGTATCGCCAGACTGTGCCGAACCAGGCTCGCCCGATCATAAAGCCCCGAGTCGGCGTCGCTTTCCAACCGAAGCGTCTGACTATCAATATCGGGACGTAAATTGAACACCAGATCCTGAGCGCTCCCCGAGCGTATGTTGCGTACTATGCTGCGCTGCGAGGGAGAAAACGAAGCCGATGCTTCGAAGGGAATAATATTGACCACTATGTTGAATAGCGGAGAGTGACTGGCGTTGCCCCGCATGCTTTTTATCTCTTCAGAACGAAATGCCTGATGCTTTTTGATCTGTTTTAGTTTGTGCTCTATTTCATGTGCCAACTGTAGCCCGGTGGTGGTTTCTTCGATGTTGAGGGCCAGCGGAAGAACGTTGGTTTTGCAGGCTAACGCCTGACGTGCAAGATGCTCCGTGCGTGCCATCATGGGGATGCCGATCGCCTGTGAGTTTTCCCCGGTACAAAAGTACAGATACACCACCACGGCAGCAATGGTTCTCGCCAGCCAGGAAGGTTGATTGGTTTGCAGTGTGAAGATGCCTGCCGAGCATGGAAAAGATTCTACGTGGCGGATAGTTAATCCCGACGGTATGTTGACGCGTGCTAACGTAGTTGGGTTGGGCAGCGAAGCGCTGGTCATCTGCCAAAATTGTTTGTCCGCTTGATAGTCTGCTGACTTTTTGTATTCAGACTCTGCTTTGAGCAGTTTCTCGACCGTTGGCGTCAGAGAAAAACTCTGCGGCTGTAATATTTGATTTCGATAGGTTTCAGCGACTTGATGGATCAGTAGATAGGCACTATAGCCATCAAGCAGCAAGTGATGACTACAGAAGTACCAAAGAAAATGGTTTTCACCCAGAACCAAGATTTTTTGTCTGAATAGCGGAGGCGTATCCAAGGAAAAGGGGTGTCTGACATCCTCCTTTATCAATGCAAGAGCGACGGCCATGCTGTTATCATGGAGTGAGAGATCCACTAACTCCACCATGGTGTTACACGCCATGGTGGATTGATAAGGAACCCCATTGTCCTCCGAGAACATCGCATGAAGCGTAGGTGTTTGACTGATCACAAAATAAATGGCGTGCTTCATTCGCTCGATATCGAGTGGATGGTTTATTTCAACATATTCTGCGATGTTGTAAATGGACTTGTCATTGCTGATCTTGTTACCGTAATAAAATCCAAACTGTGAATCCAGTAATTTATTTTTTTTCATGGTTTCATCCCTGATTTAGTACTTTTTATTTTTTCGCAACCATTAGTTTGCCGGATCTTTTTGCTCGCCAATAAACGCAATCGCTATCTATTATCGGGGCTATGTCTTTAAGGTAATCCATACAGAGTCTGGCACTACCAGGTTGACAGCAGAAATCCAAAATACATAACGCCCCCCCTTCATTCCATTCAGAACTATGGGGGAGGAAAGATGGATCGTTGATGAAACGTGCTAACGTATCATGTCTGAAATAGGCCCAGGTAATATATCCTAAAGGGTTTTCCAAGTGATCAAAAAGGATCTTGAACTGATTCTGATTAATGGCTTCCTGAGTCCATAGTTGCAGTGTTTTAACATGATACAAACTGTAATTTTGATTCATCAACATGCAACTTACGGCAAAGCCCAGGCTCTCATAGCGGCTGAATTTATTTCTGCCATATTGTTTATCTTTGATAAAGCTCACTAAACTCTCCCTTTAGGCTCATTATTGCAATATACTTATTGCCTGGTGCTCGAAACTAATTTGGTATGCCTGCAGCTGTTCTCTGACCTCATTTATTTCACCGTGCCAACTGGCTATTTCCTGATAGATGGTTTCACGGGTCATAAAAGCACGAGGGCTCAGTCTCCTGGTGATGGTATCTTTCATCGTTTTTTGTCGATCGGCAACGGTTATGCCCTGCGACCGTGATTCGTGGAGATATTGCTCACATAACCGATGGAAAGTTTGAGAGAACTGCTCCCCCGCAGTCGTGGCATTTTTTGCAGCAACGCCGCTCGCGCCAGTGTCGATCAACTGGTGTAACAGGATAATAGCCGGATGCGTATTTCCCTGGCCTAGGCCTTGCCGCTGAGTGAAGATGCCGGCGGACAAGTCGAAAATGTTTTGCAGGCGCTCGCCAAAGACTACCCACTCGTTGGTAAGTATCAAGCCTTGTAGAAAGGTTTTATCAAAGCCCGCCATTTCAAGGTTTTCCAGCAAGCGTGTCTGTATATAGGCGTTATTGAAGGAGTCGCTGATACTTTGCCGCGTTGCAGAAAGAAATTCTGTGCCGAATTGATACTTGGCTAAATAGAACCCGAGATCCTGTACGCCTCGCAGCAGCAATGGCGCATCTTGATTCAACTTGTTGTGTTGAATATAGCTGCGCCCAGCGTCTTGCCGATCGCCGGGGAAAACGTTACGCATACCATGAAAATCGAGCAACCGGCCCTGCATATCGCAATTGGAAGGTGACGTCATCATCACCAAATGACGACTGCGGCAAAAGGCAATCTGGGTTGCAAGACGTTGGGCCAGTTCACAAAGGCCATAAAAGGCGCGTTCTTCTTGCGTTAATGCAAGCCACTGTTCCTCATCCAGCATCAAGGGGCGCGGTAACAAAGAGGGAACGGCAGCGATCAATTTTTCTACTCGGATAGTATCCGTTGGCTGCGAGAGCATTGCTGCATGGGGTTGATAGTAGGGAGCGCGGCAAAAATGGGCGGGGCGCACAACGGGTTCTCGCACTAATAAAGCCCGACGGCCGTGTATCGTCGACGATGTTAATGGTGCGTTGCAGATGCTGACATTATCAGCTAGCAATATCGCTTTATTGGACACCGCACCATAAGGCAGCAGTTTAGCCATTAAATTTCCCCACAGCGCTTCTAACACTGCGCCCGTAAACGTCAGTTCACCGTCGACCTGTTTGGAACCTATGCCAACTAATGCATTGGCACCGATGCCTTTAACCTGCCAGCGACCATCAAAACCGCAGCGGGCTCCACCGCCGTTGTGTGAGATCGCACCGCCACCATAGCGTTCGGCATAAAACAATTTTTCATCGGCTAAAAGTTGGCTGTGAGGATCGAAACACGAATGCCGTTTATTATCCTCGATAAGGTAACTTGCCTCAGTCTTCAGCTCAGCCAATACATCACTGTCTAAGGGATTGTTCCAAAGCAGCTGGGTGTCTATTTTTTTTGCCGTAAAGGGAACCAGATATTCAGTAAGCGCAGAAAGGCTATTCATTTTCATTTTTCCAGTATCTGAGGACTCAACTAGGTAGCAGTATCTGTTGTAACTCGACAGCTAATGAATTTGGCATCGGTGATTTTCTATTTTGTTTATGCAGCCGAAAACCAAAGGCGTCGGAGATACCTTCAAAACCATAGAGAAACGATAGTTCAATACCCGTTTATTGTTTCATATAGACTCCTTTCGTATGAGAGGTATCATCAAGATCCTATTGGAAAACCATAAATTGCCGATGTTGTAATTACCATCGCGTAGTTAAGCGTTTTCTGTTTCTACAATAGTAAAATGAGCTGCCAATATGATAATGCAAATGACAATGATACTCATTTAATAAATAAAGCTATAGCGATTATCATGAAAAGTCAATAGAGTATTGTCATTATTCCTCACTAAGTCCGTTGGTACATGGAATATCCCGCCATACTGGCTTTCCCAGACAGCCCAATGCCAGTTTTTATATTGATGAGAGCGTGGATACACCATCTAAATATTATTGGTATCTATAATTATTGATCATTGTGGCTCGGATGAAAGGAGCAGGGGAGGTAGCATTTGCTCAAGGGTAAATATCACTCCATGCGTGCACAGAAGATGCCTGGGAAAGTTTTTATCACTTGCTTAGGTACGTGTTACCTGTATTTTCGCATTTTAAGGTCGCTGAAGTTATTCGAAGGTTCAGACAGAAATCGGGTTTTTTTGCCTGCAAATACCACAACTCCGCATTTTGCAGTGGTTGTTTTCCCTAACCCTGTATTAGGATGGTTTTCGGGTTGATGGGCTGTTCGCTTGCCAATCACCGTCTTTTTCTTCTTTATAATTAATAATAACAACAGGTTAAAATGAAACGTAAAGATGCGGTTCGCCAGGAGCTGGAACGTCTTACCCTTACGCTTAGCCGGGAAACGCTGGAACAAAGCGCTGGTGGTTTCGCCGCAGAAACCATCGCTTTCAACCTGGGGCTGGCGCGTAACTCCGTCAGTAAAGATCTCAACGAGTTGCACGGTGAGCGGTTGGTCATCAAGATTAAATCCCGCCCGGTACTGTTTTTGCACCGGGCAGTCTGCGAGCAGTTGATTGATCAGTCGTTGCCAGATGACAGGCTGGAAGCCAAAGACTTGCTGGATCTATTACCCGCCAAAGCCTTGCCGCAGCCAGCCAGTGATGACCCTTTTCATACGGTAATTGGTTATGACCGCAGTCTGCGGCTGTCAGTAGAGAAGGGCAAGGCGGCGGTGCTTTATCCCGGTGGATTGCATGTGTTGCTTACCGGGCCTTCCGGGGTGGGAAAAACCTTCTTTGCCGAGGTGATGCACCAATTCGCCATGGTGCAACAGCCACAGCGCCAAATCCCGTTGGTGTATTTCAACTGTGCCGAGTATGCCCATAACCCGGAGCTGCTTTCATCCCATTTGTTTGGTCACAAACAGGGGGCGTTTACCGGTGCGATTGAAAGTAAACGTGGTCTGATCGAACAGGCGGATGGTGGCTTTCTGTTGCTCGATGAAGTGCACCGCTTGCCCTACGAAGGGCAGGAGAAACTGTTTTCGATCCTCGATAAAGGCGAATACCGGCCACTGGGTTCAAGCGATAAAGCCCGACCTATCAGCGTACGGTTGATTTGTGCTACCACCGAAAGCCCAGACTCTACGCTGCTGCGCACTTTCCTGCGGCGTATTCAGGTGTCGATTGCCATACCGGCGCTGCGGGAACGCTCGCTGGAGGAACTGGTAGAAATCATTACCGGTTTCTTACAGCTTGAGAGCCGCAAGATTGGTCGCATTATCCGCCTGGATAAGGGGTTGCTGCTCTATCTGCTGGAAAAACCACTGAGCGGCAACATCGGCCAACTCAAAAGCGATATCCAATTCTTTTGTGCCCAGGCTTGGGCCAGTGGGATGGGACACAGTAGCCCAAGGTTGCTGCTGGATAAGCGGCTGATGGACGTACCGCACTCAGCCAGCGCAAGCAGCCGCCTGCTGGTGGATGCGCTATTTGGTCAGCAGGAGTATCTGGACATCAGCTCACAGCCTATGGAGCAGCTCAAGCAGCATCTGAGCGCCTTGAGCAGCGAGCAGGACAGCGATCTGTTTTACACCTATCTGACGCGCGAATACGTCAACCTGCGCAACAGCAATGTGCCGCCGCAGGAAACCCTGTCAATCCTGAAGAACAAGCTACGTACCATTTTTGAATATGGGCTGTACAGCCGCAACGGTGGGGAAAGCGAGGAACGCTATTATGGCGGCCAGGTTGAGCAACGCATCACCCTGTTAATCGGCTGCATTGAACAGGTGTTGGGTTTCCCGCTGCCACAGAATATGGCCGGCCATCTGCGCAAACACCTGCTGGCGCTGCTTTCCTATGTGCAGAAAGGGCTGATCCCTAACCTATACTCCTCCAGCCTGATCCTGGATTACTGCAAGGATGAGTACGACAACGCCAACCAGCTATGCCGCAAAATCAATGAAATCTTCCACATCCAATGCCCGTCGACTGAAATCGTCTACCTGTGCCTGTTTTTGAAGGAGTGCCGCAGTTTCCGGCAGCGCAAGGAGGTTAACCCCGATTGTGGTGCCATGTTGATCGGCCACGGTACCACCACGGCCAGCAGCATGGCGCACTATGTCAATCGGGTGCTGGAATGTGAGCTGTTTACCGCCATCGATATGCCGTTTGAGCAGTCGGTGCATGACACATTGGAATTACTGATCGCCACACTGCGGGAAAAGCGCTATCAGCGCTTGATCCTGATAGTGGATATCGGCTCGTTGGTGCACTTTGCCAGCACCGTCAGCAAACTGTTCCACATCGATGTGCTGCTGATCCAGAACATCACCATGGGGGCGTTGCTGGAAATTGGGCTGGATCTGACCTATGAAACCAGTGATTTCGCCCCCTTGATGGAACTGATGGCCAGCAAAGGGATTGCCCATCAGCTTTATGACCAGCGTGAAGACGAAACCGGCAAGGTGTTGGCCATCTCCTGTATTACCGGGATGGGCACGGCGGTGAAGATCAAGAAGGTGCTGGAGGAAAGTTTCGGTGAGCTGATGGCGGAAGACACTCGCATGGTATTGGTGGATTACAACGAAGTGCGTAGCCTGGAGCGGTTGCGTCAGGCGATTGGGGGCAACGAACGCCTGGTGGGGATCGTGGGCACCTTCCAGCCCGGCTTGCCGGATATTCCGTTTATCGCATTGGAAGAGCTGTTCTCCGAACAGGGGCCGGAGCTGGTACTCAGCTTGTTGAACCCGGACCTTGGCAGTGCCGAACGCCAGTTGCAGGTGGAGCGTTGTTCAATGCGCTTCATCAGTGCGCTGACGCTGGAGAGCATCATCAACCATATTTCCGTGCTCAATCCCCAACGTATCCTGCAAGAGATCGAAGCGGTGTTGCATCAGATTTGCCGCACGTTGGATCTACAGCCCTCAAGGCAAGTGACACTTCGCTTCCTGATCCACTGCTGTTGCATGGTGGAGCGTATCGTTTTAAGCCACAAACCGTTACAGATTGCTCTGGATGCCCAGCAGGATATCGATCAACAGGCGTTTTCTGTCATCAAAGACGCGTTTTCACCGATTGAACGTGCCTATTCTATCCGCCTGTCCGATGCGGAATATTTTTATATCTACGAGCTACTCTACCGCTAAACCCCACCCTGGCGGGCCTTGATGGCCCGCTCACCACTGACCTCCTCCCGGCGTGCCACAAAGTTGGCACAGGCATTGCTATATCTCTAGGGAACGGAAATTTTCGATGACTTTCAATAGATTGCCAGGAGGCCATTTTGGCTGCATTACCACAGATTTTACTACTGACCCACGGCGGCTGGGGCCAACAACTGCGTGAAAGCGTCCGCATGGTGATTGGAGAAACCAGTGGGGTATTCGATATCGCGCTGATGCCGGTCGACACGCTGGCGGAGTTCCATGAGCGCGTTGAACAACAGGTGAAAACCATGCCGGAGGGCTCATTGATCCTCACCGACTTTATCGGCGGCACTACCTCCAATGTGGCGGCACGATTGAGCCGTGACTACGCCATCGGTGTGATTTCCGGCCTGAACGCCACCTTGCTGCTGGCCGCTATCGATTTACGCGAGCAGGGCAATCTTCTCAGCCATCTCGATGAGTTGGTTGAACTGGGGCGCAACAGCTGCCTCGACGTAGTTAAACAAATTAAATCAATAACATCAGGGGAATAATCATTATGGCTAACATCGTTTTATGTCGCATTGACAGCCGTTTGATCCACGGGCAGGTCGTCACCAAATGGGTTGGGCAGTCACAAGCCAACCGTATCGCGGTAGTGAGTGATGAGCTGGAAGCCGATCCGTTTATGAAAAGCATCTATCTGATGGCCGCTCCGCCGAATGTGAAAGTGGATTGCTATGGCAACCAGAGCTTTGCGGCGGCTTGGCGGGAGAACCAGCTGGGAGAGGGCAATGTGTTAGTGCTGTTCCCGAATCTGGCTGCGGTGCAACAAGCGGTGGTCGACGGGTTTGACGTCAAAAATATCCAGGTGGGTGGCCTGGGCGGTGGGCCGAACCGTAAAGCGGTATTCCAGAACATTACGCTGGATGAGGCTGATGTGGCGATCCTGCGTGACCTCCAGCAACGCGGTGTGACGGTGTTCTTCCAGACCATCCCGGAAGACAAGCCGCAGGCACTGGCAGATATTTTGAAGAAGTTCTGATATTCGGCGTCTGATCGATTAGGAGCAATAACATGGATAACTTGACCGTTGCCATCTGTATGGGGCTGTATTACTGGTTTGCCCGCCTGCGTTTGGGTTACACCCTCTCCGGTATGTTGGTACAACCCATCGCCATCGCGGTATTCGTCGGCTTCCTGCTGGGGGATATGAAAACGGCGATGATTATCGGTGCCGGGATGCAGCTGGTGTATCTGGGCGTCACCTCTACGCCGGGCGGCAACGTCCCTTCAGATCCGGCGCTGGCGGCTTGTATCGCACTGCCTATCGCCGTGAAAGCGGGGATGGATCCTAACCTGGCGATCGCGTTGGCAATCCCGTTTGGGGTGATCGGCGTGTTCGTTGACCAGTTACGCCGCACCGTGAACGCCGTCTGGGTACATATGGCCGATAAGCATGCGGAAGAGGCCAATATCAGCGGGATCATGCGCTGTGCCTTCCTGTATCCGGCGCTGCTTGGCCTGGTGATCCGCTTCCCGGTGGTGTTTGCCGCCAACTATTTCGGCCAGGGCGTGGTCGAGAAATTCCTGGCGCTGATGCCACACTGGCTGACCCACTCGTTCGAAATCATGGGCGGCATTCTGCCTGCGCTGGGCTTTGCGATCACCATCATGGTGATCGGCAAGAAAAGCCTGCTGCCTTACTTTATTGCCGGATTCTTCGCGGTGCTGTACCTCAAGGTCGACATCATGGCGATGGCCATCTTCGGTACCTGCGCGGCATTCCTGGTTAAAAACATGGCCAAAGGTGAGGGAGCCTGATCATGAGCAGCGACATCATGCAACACGAACTGGTGGAAAGAGCACGGCAAACCAACGTGCTGACCAAGCGGGACATCACCAAAGCCTGGTTTATTTACTGGCTGGGAGCCGAAGTCTCCAACTCTTACGAGCGTTTACAGAGCCTGATTTTCTGCGCCTCAATGACGCCGATTATCAAAAAGCTCTATCCGCAGAAAGAAGAGCAGGTTGAGGCACTGAAACGCCACCTGAACTTCTTCAACAGCGAACAGACCTTCGGTGCAGTGATCCAGGGCGTAGCCATCGCCATGGAAGAACAGAAAACCCGTGGCGAGCCGATTTCCGATTCGTCCATCACCGGGATCAAAACCGGCCTGATGGGGCCGCTGGCCGGGATTGGTGACTCGGTGGTCTGGGCGGCGATCATGCCGCTGCTGATTGCCATCTTCATACCCTTCGCGGCCAACGGCAGCGCCATGGGCGGCATCATGCCGGTAGTGCTGTATACCGTGATCACCATGGCGATCAGCTACGGCTTGGCCCACAAAGGTTACACGCTGGGAAGGGAGTCAATCATCGGGCTGTTGCAAGGGGGCAAGATAAAAGAGCTGATCTACGGAGCCAACGTGCTCGGGCTGATCATGATGGGGGCGCTGTCTGCCAGCTACGTCAAGATCACCTCGCCGCTGAAAATCAGCGCGTTGGAAGGCTCCGAAGTGGTGGTGCAACAGATCCTGGATTCCATCGCCCCCGGCCTGTTGCCGCTGGCTGCGGTGTTCTCGATCTACTTCTATCTGGTCAAAAAAGGGCCGCGCTATACCACCATTCTGCTTTCGGTGGTGGTACTGAGCGTGGTGTGTTCCCTGTTAGGCATTTTGTAATGGAGCAACGATGAATATTTATCAACGGCTCGGGCTGAAACGGGTGATCAATGCCAGTGGCAAGATGACCATCCTTGGTGTTTCTTCGGTGCCGAAAGAAGTGATGGCCGCTACGGCCGAGGCGGCGTCAGCCTTTGTGGAGATTGATGCGCTGGTGGATCGCGTTGGCGAACTCATCTCTCGGCATACCGGTGCGCAAGACAGCTATGTGACTTCCTGCGCTTCCGCCGGGGTGGCGATTGCGGTCGCGGCAGCTATTACCCAAGGGGAAGCGGACCGGGTGGCGCAGATGCCGTGCAGTGACGGTCTGGCGAATGAGATCGTCATGCTGCGTGGCCACAATATTGACTACGGCGCGCCGATCACCACCGCTATCCGGTTAGGAGGCGGTAAGGTGGTTGAGGTGGGACAAAGCAATCTGGCGGCCCGCTGGCAACTGGCAAAAGCCGTCACAGCGCAGACGGCGGCACTGTTTTACGTTAAGTCGCATCACTGTGTGCAAAAAGGCATGGTGACGCTAAGCGATTTTGTTGCCGTGGCCCGCGATGCCGGGTTGCCGCTGATTGTGGATGCGGCCGCAGAGGAAGATTTGCGGGCCTACGTGGCTGCCGGGGCCAACATGGTGGTTTACAGTGGAGCTAAAGCGTTGGACGCACCAACCTCCGGTTTTGTCACCGGCGATCGACATTGGATCGCCTGCTGCAAGGCCCAGCATAACGGCATTGCGCGCGCTATGAAGATCGGTAAAGAGAACATGGTGGGGCTGGTGATGGCACTGGATCATTATCAGCAGCATCAGCCGGACTGGAGCCGCCAATTACCGGCGCTGCGCGATCTGGCACAGCAGATATCCGCGTTGCCTGGCCTACAGGCTGAAATCGAACAGGATGAAGCCGGGCGAGCGATTTATCGGGTGCGGGTAAACGTGGACGCCTCCAGGCTAGGATTAACCGCCTATCAGGTGGAAGAGCAACTGCGCACTGGCGAGGTGGCGATTTACACCCGCCATTACTGGCTGAATCAGGGCGTCTTCAGCTTCGATCCACGGGCGCTGCGCGACGACGATTTTGCGTTGATTGTGGCGCGGCTGACGGAAATTGTGCAACAGGCCAGGGGGCAACATGCAACAGCTTGATTTTTACCAGGGGCGAGTGGCCATCAACGTGCTGGCCAAAGATATTCCTAACGCATTACAGGTACACCATGCCGCCGAAGGACATGCTGCTATCGGTGTGATTTCGGCGCAGTTTACCAACGTGGAACAGGGTGTGGCCGAGGTGAAGCGCTGGATGGAGCACATCCCGGCGATTTCCGTTGGCCTGGGGGCGGGGTCAGCGGCACAGTTTTATAAGGCGGCGATGATTGCGGCGGCCACCGCGCCCGCACACGTCAACCAAACCTTCACCGGCTGTGGTTTTGCCGCGGGTGCATTGGCAGCCCGTGGCATCAGCAATACCTGCATTAATGCCTTGATCTCGCCTACCGGCACGCCAGGGAAGGTGATCATTTCCACCGGGGTTCACAGCAGCCAAGGCGAGCCTGCCGTGGTGAGTTGTGACAGCGCGGTGCGTATGATCCTCGATCTGGGGGGGCACGCGGCCAAATTCTTCCCGATGGGCGGCTTATCGTCGTTGGCAGAACTGCGCGCATTGGCGGAAAGTTGCGTACGCAATGGCATGACCATGATCGAACCCACCGGCGGGATCGATACGCGAAACTTCCTGCCAATACTGGAAACCTGCCTTGACGCTGGAGTCGCAAAGGTGATGCCACACGTTTACAGTTCCATCATCGATCCGCACAGCGGAGAGACCCGTGCCGAAGAGGTCGCATCGCTGCTGGAAGGCATCAAACAGATCCTGCGCTAAGGCGCGTGGCGCTTGAATCTGCCGCACTTACCGGTTGCTGACATTCTTGCAAGGCTCAGATGAAAATCCGAGCCTTTTTTAATTTTTGAAAACATTAACGTTCTTATTTATAAACCATTTTTTTTCGCTAAATGTGAAAACGGCGGTTTGCTTTCTGATTTTCGCTATGGTAAAACTAATGCAGTTGAAAATTTTACATTCATGAGGATATTGGGCAAATCGCACGGTGTGCGGCTGAAGATAGAGAATAATTATGATGAAACTTAATGGAACGCCTCTCAGAACATCTTGTTGCCAACTTTTCCTTTCTGCCATTCTTGCCAGTGAGCATCACTGGTGCAGCGAGCTATAGCGTCTTTCTCCCTTAACCGGTGCTGATGACAGGGTTTACTTCCCGTCGTTTGGCGTTGCCGGACAAACTTCTTTAATACGTTTGGGTAGGTTTATCCCCAGAGATTTCTGTATCTCAAGCGCCGCCGTGCGCCTGTTTGATGAGATAGATTGGGATAAATACGCCTTAGCGTGCGTGATTCGCCGTTTGGGAGAAAAATTATGATTTATTGGATCTTTTTAGGCTTTGCCATTACCGCTGAAATTATCGGCACCCTGTCCATGAAATACGCTAGCGTCAGCGGCGGTATGACCGGACACATCGTCATGTACGTGATGATCACCTTGTCTTACATCATGCTGTCATTAGCGGTAAAACGCGTGGCCCTGGGCGTTGCTTACGCCTTATGGGAAGGGATCGGCATCCTGTTTATTACCCTGTTTAGCGTGATGCTGTTTGATGAGCCAATCTCGGCGCTGAAAGTGCTGGGTCTGGTGGCGTTGATTGCCGGGATCCTGCTGGTGAAATCCGGCACCCGCAAGCCACGAAAACAGGTCAGCCCACGAGGTGACAACCATGCAACAGCTTGAGTTGTACCACATTGGGTTTCTGGCTTTGGCCATCGTACTGGAGATTGTGGCCAACATCTTTCTGAAGATGTCTAACGGTTTTAGCCGAGTTTGGCTGGGGCTGTTGTCTCTGGTGTCGGTATTAGGGGCGTTCAGTGCGCTGGCGCAGGCGGTGAAGGGGATCGATCTTTCGGTCGCTTATGCGCTGTGGGGCGGTTTCGGTATTGCTGCCACCATCGCTGCCGGTTGGATCCTGTTCGGTCAACGGCTCAATGCCAAAGGCTGGATGGGGCTGGCCCTGTTATTGACGGGGATGGTCATCATCAAACTGGCTTAACAGCCAAATAATAACCGCAGGTATCTACTCTTGGATTAAGGGTATGGCCTGCGGTTTTTTGTTTTACAGCGCCGCGATGATCTTGATTTCAACTTTGTATTTAGGATTCATCAGACGTGCTTCTACGGTACAACGTACCGGTGCGTTGCCTGCAACTACCCAGGCATCCCAGGCGGCATTCATGGCGGCAAAATCATCGCCGTTGGCCAGGAAAATGGTGGCGTCTAAAATCCGGCTCTTGTCCGAACCCACTCGCTCCAACAGTACATCGATAGCGGCCAAGGTGTTGGCAGTTTGCGCCGTAGCGTCATCGTCGAGATTTTCCGGGACGCTGGTGTAATAAACGGTGTCATTGTGGATCACCGCTTCTGACCAGCGCTGTGCCGGATCAATTCGTTCGATATTCATGCAATTATCTCCTTATCATCAACGTCATAAGCGTATCACAGCTAGCAACGGATGTGTGTGTGGATAAAGTCGGTGGTAGCGGCGTGGCAGGCTTGGCATAATCACCGCTGAATGATACCGGCAGAGAGATAGCGTGGCAGACGATTTCGCACCAGAAGGCGCATTGGCGCAGGCAATTAAAGGGTTCAAACCCCGTGAACCGCAAAGATTGATGGCAGAGGCGGTAACGGAAGCCATCAATTTCAAACAGGAACTGGTCGTCGAGGCAGGAACCGGCACCGGTAAAACCTACGCCTATCTGGCACCGGCGCTGCGTTCAAAGCGCAAGGTGATTATTTCCACTGGCTCCAAGGCCTTGCAGGACCAGCTTTACGCTCGCGATCTGCCCACCGTGGCCAAGGCATTAAAATATAAAGGCAAGCTGGCGCTGCTGAAGGGGCGTTCCAACTATCTGTGCCTGGAACGTCTGGAGCAGCAATCCATGGCCGGTGGCGAACTGGCTGGCCAGACGCTGATCGATCTGGTGCGGCTGCGCAGTTGGTCAACCCTGACGGAAGAAGGGGATATCAGCTCCTGCAGCGATGTGGCGGAAGACAGCTTTGTCTGGCCATTGGTGACCAGCACCAACGATAACTGTCTCGGAAGCGATTGCCCGCTGTATAAAGAGTGTTTCGTGGTCAAGGCCCGACGCCGGGCGATGGACGCCGACGTGGTGGTGGTCAACCATCATCTGTTTCTGGCGGATATGGTGGTCAAGGAGGGCGGTTTTGCCGAACTGATCCCGGAAGCGGACGTGATGATCTTCGACGAAGCGCATCAGATCCCGGATATCGCCAGCCAATACTTCGGCAAGCAGCTGACCAGCCGCCAACTGATGGATCTGGCCAAAGACATCACCATTGCCTACCGCACCGAGGTACGCGACAGCGCACAGTTGCAAAAGAGCGCCGATCGCCTTAGCCAGAGTACGCAGGATTTCCGTTTAGCGCTGGGAGAACCGGGTTTTCGCGGCAACCTGCGCGAGGTGCTTACTCAGCCTAACGTCCAGCGCGCCTTGCTGTTGCTCGATGATGCGTTGGAGCTGTGTTACGACGTGGTCAAGCTTTCCCTTGGCCGTTCGGCGTTGCTGGATGCTGCCTTCGAGCGTGCGACGCAGTTCCGCGCCCGTCTGAAGCGGCTCAAAGAGGTCAACGAACCCGGCTTCAGCTATTGGTATGAATGTAACTCACGCAGTTTTGTGTTGGCGCTGACGCCATTGACGGTATCAGACCGCTTCCGCGAGATGCTGGATGAAAAGCCGGGCAGTTGGATTTTCACCTCGGCAACGCTGTCGGTGAATGAGCAAATGGGTCACTTTACCGATCGCTTGGGGCTGAATAAGGCCAAAACCTTACTGCTACCCAGCCCGTTTGATTATGCCAATCAGGCGCTGTTGTGCGTGCCACGTTTCCTGCCTTCGCCGAATCAACCTGGTGGCGCACGCCAACTGGCCCGGATGCTGCGGCCAATGATTGAGGCCAACCTGGGCCGCTGTTTCTTCCTCTGCACCTCGCACCAGATGATGCGTGAGCTGGCCGAAGAGTTCCGCGCCACCTTGACGCTGCCGGTGCTGTTGCAAGGGGAAACCAGCAAGGGTCAACTGTTGGCGCAGTTTGTCGAGGCGGGCAATGCGTTACTGGTGGCAACCAGCAGCTTCTGGGAAGGGGTAGATGTGCGCGGTGATGCGCTCTCCTGCGTGATTATCGATAAGCTGCCGTTTACCTCGCCGGACGATCCGTTGCTGAAGGCGCGCATTGAGGATTGCCGTTTGCGCGGCGGTGATCCGTTCAACGATGTGCAACTGCCCGATGCGGTGATTACGCTGAAACAGGGGGTTGGCCGTCTGATCCGCGATACCGACGATCGGGGCGTGCTGGTAATTTGTGATAACCGCCTGGTGATGCGCCCTTATGGTGAAGTGTTCCTCAACAGCCTGCCACCAACGCCGCGTACCCGCGATCTGGCACAGGCTATTGCCTTTCTCAAGGGTGAATAGGCGCGACTTCGGGGGTGTGCTACAATGCGCGCCCTGTATGAAACCACTGATATTTCCCGCCTGAGGTTTGGCATGTCCACGCGAATTTTAGCGATCGATACGGCGACGGAAGCATGTTCTGTCGCTATCTGGAATCAAGGCGAAGTCCACGCCCTGTTTGAACTGTGCCCGCGCGAGCACACCCAGCGCATTTTGCCGCTGGTACAGCAGGTGCTGGCCGAATCCGGATTATCTCTTTCACAACTCGATGCCTTGGCCTTTGGCCGTGGCCCCGGTAGCTTTACCGGTGTGCGTATCGGCATTGGTATTGCCCAAGGGCTAGCGCTTGGAGCTGAACTGCCGATGCTCGGGATTTCCACGCTGCAAACCATGGCGCAAGGTGCCTGGCGTATGACCGGCGCGCAACGAGTGTTGGCGGCGATCGACGCCCGGATGGGGGAGGTCTATTGGGGCCAGTTTGAACGCCAGCTTGATGGTCAGTGGCTGGAAAGCGCAGGGGAAGCGGTACTGTCTCCACAGCAGGCTCTGGAGCGTGCGCAGCATTTGCAAGGCGATTGGGCCCATGTGGGTACCGGCTGGCAAACCTATCCGGATTTGGTTGCCGGTTCTTCGCTGAACGTTACCGACGGGCAAATGCTGTTGCCGCAGGCCGAAGATATGCTGCCTCTGGCGCTACAGGCCTGGCAACAAGGTCTGGCGGTCAGCGTGGAAAATGCTGAGCCGACCTATTTACGTAACGAAGTGACCTGGAAGAAGCTGCCGGGACGCGAATAGTTTCCTATAGTTATTTTAAGTTGCTGCCGATGAGAAAACCGATCCGCCTGCAACTTGCGCTGAGGAGTGTTGTCGAAGTTACAGCTAATTCAGGAGATTGCGATGATGTTAACCCGTACTTTGAGTAAAAAGTTGTTAACGCTGGCAATCGCAGGCAGCGTATTGGCGCTCTCTGGCTGTGTGACCATTCCGGATGCCATCCAAGGCACCAGCCCCACGCCGGTCGGCCAACTGTCGATGGTGCAAAACGCGCCGAAACAGTTTACCGGTGCGGAGGCACGCTTCGGCGGTACCGTGGTTGCGGTGGCTAATGAACGTGGGCGTACCATACTGGAGATTGCAGCGGTGCCGCTCGATTCTGGCGCCCGCCCGATATTGGGGGAACCATCGCAAGGGCGTTTGCTGGCTTCGGTTAATGGCTTCCTCGACCCGGTCGATTTCAGAGGGCAGTTGGTCACCGTGGTTGGGCCGATCACCGGCCTACGGGACGGTAAGATTGGCATGACGCCTTACCGCTTTGTCACCATGGATGCAACCGGCTTCAAGCGTTGGCGCATCGCCCAGCAGATAGTCATGCCGCCACAGCCGATGGGGCCGTGGGGCTGGCATCATGGCCCGTGGGGTCCAGGTTGGGGCGGGGGTTATGGCTGGTATAATCCAGGTCCGGCGCAGGTGCAAACTTTTGTTACGGAGTAAGGTCGCAGGTTTAGGCCTCGGCAAGTAGGTTAGTTTTTACAATTTAAGGCGGCTTAATGGCCGCCTTAACTTTTTTTGTTGTGCGGTTGCGTCGGCAATTAGTGACGCACATCGCAACCTGAATATTGTTTAAAACCCAAACTGGTACGCTGAGTTAAAATATTGTTAAAGTTTGGCTGCAATTTTGGGGGCTACGATGATAATTAGTAATGATTTCAGGAGTAATAGCTTGGAAAAGGTCTGGTTAAAACGTTACCCGGCGGATGTTCCGGCAGAAATCGATGCCGATCAATACTCATCCCTGATCGAAATGTTTGAGAATGCGGTTGCCCGTTACGCGGATCAACCCGCCTTTATCAACATGGGTGAGGTGATGACCTTCCGCAAGCTGGAAGAGCGCAGCCGAGCGTTTGCCGCCTACCTGCAAAACGAATTGGGGCTGAAGAAAGGCGACCGTGTGGCGCTGATGATGCCCAACCTGTTGCAATACCCGATCGCTCTGTTCGGTATTTTGCGGGCGGGGATGGTGGTGGTTAACGTCAACCCGCTATACACCCCCCGTGAATTGGAACATCAACTGAACGACAGCGGTGCCAGTGCGATTGTCATCGTCTCTAACTTTGCCCACACCTTGGAAAAGGTGGTGTTCAAAACGCAGGTTAAACACGTTATTCTGACCCGCATGGGCGACCAGCTCTCCGCAGCCAAGGGGACGCTGGTCAACTTTGTGGTGAAGTACATCAAGCGGCTGGTGCCGAAGTACGACCTGCCGGATGCCATCTCGTTTCGCAGTGCGTTGCAGCGTGGCCGCCGCCTGCAGTATGTGAAGCCCGATATTATCAATACCGATCTGGCGTTCCTGCAGTATACCGGCGGCACTACCGGCGTGGCGAAAGGCGCGATGCTGACCCACCGCAACATGCAGGCCAACCTGGTACAAGCCAAGGCGGCTTATGTGCCGCTACTGCGTGAAGGGCAGGAGTTGGTGGTCACCGCCTTGCCGCTGTATCACATCTTTGCATTGACGGTGAACTGCCTACTGTTTATCGAGTTGGGCGGCCGTAGTCTGCTAATCACCAACCCGCGTGATATCCCGGGCCTGGTGAAGGAGCTGGCAAAATACCCGTTCAGCGCCATGACCGGGGTAAATACCCTGTTCAATGCGTTATTGAACAATGAGGATTTCCAGAAACTCGACTTCTCCTCGCTGCGGCTTTCGGTCGGCGGTGGGATGTCGGTGCAGAGATCGGTGGCGGAAAAGTGGGAAAAGCTGACCGGCCATCATTTGCTGGAAGGCTATGGACTGACGGAGTGTTCTCCGCTGGTTGCTGGCAACCCACATGATTTGAAGCATTACAGTGGCAGCATCGGCCTGCCGGTGCCATCTACCGACATCCGGCTGGTGGATGATGAAGGTAAAGATGTGCCAATCGGTCAACCAGGCGAACTTTGGGTTAAAGGGCCACAAGTTATGTTAGGCTATTGGCAACGGCCAGAGGCGACGGACGAAGTGTTGCAGGACGGCTGGTTGGCGACCGGGGATGTGGTTACCGTGGATGAGCAGGGCTTTATCCGCATCGTTGATCGTAAGAAAGATATGATCCTGGTTTCTGGTTTTAACGTCTATCCGAACGAGATCGAAGAGGTAGTCAGCCAGCATCCGAAAGTGCTGGAATGTGCGGCCATCGGGGTGCCAAGCGATGCCTCGGGTGAAGCGGTGAAGATTTGTGTGGTGAAGAAAGATCAGACACTCACCAAAGAAGAGTTGCTCACCCATTGCCGTCGGCACCTGACAGGGTATAAAGTGCCAAAAATTGTTGAGTTCCGTGACGAGTTGCCGAAGTCGAACGTCGGCAAGATCTTACGACGGGAACTGCGTGACGAACAGAAAAAGCCCAAGGCTGCCGATGCCGCCTAGGCCAATCGTTACTGCTCCTTTTCAACCGCGCCGGTGAATTAAGCCGGCGTTGTTGTGTTTGAATCATAAAAACGACCAAGAGAATGATGTTTTGAATTATCAGTTGATCACTACCGACGCCGGATTGCAGCAGGTCTGCGAGCAGGCAAGAAACTACGCCCAGGTGGCGCTGGATACCGAGTTTGTCCGCACGCGTACCTATTATCCGCAGCTAGGCCTGATCCAGTTATACGATGGTGAACAACTTTCCCTGATCGATCCGCTCCCCATCAAGCAGTGGCAACCCTTTATCGACCTGCTGGCCGATACCGCCGTAGTGAAATTCCTGCATGCCGGTAGCGAGGATCTGGAGGTGTTTCTGAACGCCTTCAAGACGCTGCCGACGCCGATGGTCGACACCCAAATCCTGGCGGCCTTCAGCGGCCATACGCTGTCCTGCGGTTTTGCCAAGCTGGTGACGGAGTATATGCAGGTCGATCTCGATAAGAGTGAATCGCGTACCGACTGGCTGGCGCGGCCATTGACCGAGCGCCAATGCGTTTATGCCGCAGCTGATGTGTTCTATCTGTTGCCGATGGCCAAGCAACTGGTGCAGGAGACCGAGGAGGCGGGTTGGACCGCTGCAGCTGATAACGAGTGCCTCTTGCTCTGCCAACGGCGCAGTGAGGCGCTGGCGCCGGAATTGGCCTATCGCGAAATCACCAATGCCTGGCAGCTACGTCCGCGCCAGCTGGCTTGCCTGCAAATACTGGCCGAATGGCGATTGCGCCAGGCACGCGAACGCGATCTGGCGGTGAACTTTGTGGTGCGTGAAGAGAACCTGTGGGCCGTGGCGCGCTATATGCCGGGTTCGCTCGGTGAGCTGGAGGCGCTGGGGCTGAGTGGCCCGGAGATCCGCTATCATGGCAAAACCCTGGTGGCGCTGGTGGCGCAAGCGAATGTTCTGGACGAATCGGCCTTGCCAGCGCCGTTGAGCAACCTGGTCGATCATCCTGGCTACAAGAAAGTGTTCAAGGATATTAAGGCCGCCATTACGTTGGTGAGCGAGCAGAGTGGCTTAAGCGTCGAACTGTTGGCTTCGCGGCGGCAGATTAACCAATTGCTGAATTGGCACTGGAAATTGAAAGAGAGCGAGTCGTTGCCTGAGTTAATCAGTGGTTGGCGTGGTGAGCTATTGGCAGCACCGTTGCAGGCAATCCTACAGGATTATTAATCGTTAAAGATCCGGCGGAGCAGTTTAAATCAAACTGTTCCGTTTGAACTTGCCAAAAAATAATGCGAAGAGGATCTTAACCGCCAGCATTCACCATAAAGAAATGTGCGTCAAAAAGAACTGAGAGTTGTCTCAATAGAGCGGAGTTTTTATTTTTGCGGGCGCGCCAATAACTGGACGAATATACAGCCTCCCCCTGTATAAATATATACAGGGGGCACCCATTGCATCGCAATCATTTAGGCGTTTCTTCCGATTCCGGTAGCGTCACGTTAAGTTCAAGTACCGAAATATCGTCCCCTTTTTGCTCGAATTGTACGTGCAGCATTTCGGGGTCGATCTGAATGTATTTACAAATTACCGCAAGAATATCGCGCTTTAAATCAGGCAGATAGTGGGGCTCGCTGTCCCCACGACGACGTTCTGCGACGATAATTTGCAGCCGTTCCTTGGCTACACTGGCTGTCGATTTTTTGCGGGACAGAAAGAAGTCTAACAGAGCCATGGTTTATCCCCCAAAAAGGCGTTTCAGGAAGCCCTTTTTCTCTTCTTCGATGAAGCGGAACGGGCGTTCTTCCCCTAACAGGCGGTGAACGGTATCGTCATAGGCCTTACCGGCATCGGACTCACTATCAAGAATAACAGGTTCACCCTGGTTAGAGGCACGTAATACCGACTGATCTTCCGGGATCACGCCAAGCAGCGGAATACGCAGGATTTCCAGCACGTCTTCCATGCTCAACATGTCGCCACGGCTGACACGGCCCGGGTTGTAACGGGTTAGCAGCAGATGCTCCTTGATCGGGGATTCGCCTCTCTCGGCACGGCGCGATTTGGAAGCCAGAATGCCAAGAATACGGTCGGAGTCACGTACTGAAGACACTTCCGGGTTGGTGGTGATGATGGCTTCATCGGCAAAATACAGTGCCATCAAGGCACCGGATTCGATCCCTGCGGGTGAGTCGCAAACCACAAATTCAAAGGCCATCTCGTCGAGATCGCCTAGGATTTTTTCCACGCCTTCACGGGTCAGGGCGTCTTTGTCGCGGGTTTGCGAAGCGGGCAGAATGTAGAGGTTGTCGGTACGCTTGTCTTTGATTAACGCCTGATTCAGCGTGGCGTCACCTTGGATAACGTTTACAAAATCATAAACTACCCGGCGTTCACACCCCATGATGAGGTCAAGATTACGCAGACCGATATCAAAGTCGATCACCACGGTTTTCTTGCCTTTCTGGGCCAAGCCGGTCGCAATGGCCGCACTTGATGTGGTCTTGCCAACGCCCCCTTTACCCGATGTAACAACAATAATGCGTGCCATGAAATGGATTCCTTGTCAAAAGGGCTTAATTTAAAGGTTGTATGGTTAAAGCATTATCCAACAGGCTAAGCCTTGCTGCCTGCCCGAGGAACTCGGACGGGATCTGATCGCTCAGCCAGTACTGCCCTGCGATAGAGACTAGCTCAGCACCCAGGTGCGTGCAAAAAATCTGACACTGGGTATCGCCAGAGGCGCCAGCCAGTGCGCGGCCACGCATGCTACCGTAAATATGAATATTGCCGTCGGCAATCAGTTCGGCACCGGCGCTGACGCTGCTGGTAACGATCAAATCGCTGTTACGGGCGTAAATCTGTTGACCTGAACGGACAGGGGTACTGATGATGCGCGTTTTGGCTGGGGCATTATCAGGTACCGGCGCAATCACTGGAGCCTGCGGGGCCGACTTCTGGCCTTTGCCTTCATTGAGCAGTGGCAAACCGGCGCGGGCGATGGACCGCTTTTGCCGCTCATCTTTGCAACCGCTGATGCCTATCACGCGCAGCCCAGCAGCTGTGACAGCCCGTTGAATTTCTTTCCAGTCTGCGTCGCCGTTCAGCGTAGCAACATTAATAACAACAGGGGCATTTTTGAGAAAAGCTGGCGCTTGTTCCACCTTTTCTTGCAGTGCCTGGCGTATTACCTCGGGGTCGCAATTATGTAAATGAACCACCGATAGGGTAAAACTGCTGCCTTTTAGCTCAATTGGCGATTGTGACATCTATCCTGACTCAGTCTCAGCAACTTAAATCCCCGGAATACCACTCGGGGTGCGATATTCCGAAGTACTATAAGCATGTTATAGTCAGAGTTATATCCAGGCAAGTCGCCGCCTCAATTAAATAGAGTTTTAAAAATGTTTTGTGTCATCTATAGAAGCGCCAAGCGCGATCAGACTTATCTTTATGTCGAAAAAAAGGACGATTTCTCTCGGGTGCCGGAAGAACTGATGAAAAGTTTTGGCACTCCGCAGTATGCCATGATGCTATCGCTCGACGGCCGTAAGAAATTGGCATCAGCGGATATCGAGAAGGTGAAAGAAGCCCTAATACAGGAAGGGTTTTATCTGCAGTTCCCACCACCGGTGGAAAACCTATTAAACCTTCATTTGTCTGACGGCCAAAAATAACCGGGCGTCGATTTTCAATCCTGTGTTAACGCCAGCGGTGTAGAACCGTCTGCAACTGGCGGCAGGTCGTCACAGGTAGGGAAAATCATGAAGAAAATGTCGATGATGCTAACGCTGCTCCTTATGGCAGGCTGCGTTAAACAGGTGGGGGCGGCTCCAGCACCCGCACCTGTTACGCAGCCTGTCGGGAGTACGCTGGCAGAAACCGGGCGCGATCCGGCGGAGTTCCCGGCCTATGTGGAACAACTGAAGCGGCGGGCCATCAAGCAGGGCATCCCAGCGGCTACCGTTGAGAACGCCTTTGCCAACGTGCATTTTGTCGATCGGGTGATTAATGCCGATCGCAATCAGTTGGAAAAGAAAATCACGCTGGATGATTACCTCAGCCGTGTGCTACCCGCGTGGAAAATCCAGCGGGGGCGCGAGATGCGTCAACAATATCAGCCAAGGCTGGCGCGAGTGACGGCACGTTATGGCGTCCCGGAACAATATATTGTCGCGCTATGGGGTATGGAAAGTGCCTTTGGCAAGATTCAGGGTAAAGAAGATGTTGTTTCTGCCCTGGCGACGCTGGCGTTTGAGGGCCGGCGTGAAGCGTTCTTTACCAAACAGCTGATGGCGGCCTTACAGATTATTGAGCAGGGCCACGTTGATGCGGGCAACCTGAAGGGATCTTGGGCGGGGGCGATGGGGCAGAGCCAGTTTATGCCAACCTCGTTTTTGACCTATGCCGCTGACGGGGACGGCGACGGCAAAATCGATATCTGGAATAATCTCGACGATGTGTTTGCCTCCACCGCCAACTACCTGGCTACCGAGGGTTGGCAGCCTGGGGTTGGTTGGGGCCGTGAAGTCAAACTGCCCGCACAATTTAACGCTGACCAACTAGGGTTGAAAGGCTCCCAGGGGCATCGAGAGGAACAGTGGGCGGCCAAAGGGGTAGTATTAGCGGATGGTTCACCCATACCGGCCTCTGGTTTGCGTAGTTGGGTGATTGCTCCAGATGATATGCAAGGACGCGCATTCCTGGTTTATGATAACTTTCGTACTCTCATGCACTGGAATCGTTCGTATTATTTCGCGATCAGCGTGGGAATGATGGCCGACGGCATCGGTCAATAGGTCGGTAACTACCCGGTGCCTGGAATGGCGCCCCGTACGTATCATGGGCTGAGGTTATCTGGCCCCTACACTGTGGTTGGGAGAGGCGGTATGTATCAACATAGAGACTGGCAAGGAGCATTGCTTGATTTCCCGGTAAGCAAAGTGGTTTGTGTAGGCAGCAACTACAGCGATCACATCAAGGAGATGGGGAGTGTCACCCCGCCTGAGCCGGTGTTGTTTATCAAACCTGAAACGGCATTGTGTGATATTCGTCAACCGGTAGCGATCCCCAAGGGGCTGGGTTCGATTCATCATGAAGTCGAGTTGGCGGTGCTGATTGGCACCCCGTTAAAGCAGGCCAATGAAGATCGCGTGGCCCGTGCCATTGCAGGTTATGGAGTGGCGCTGGATTTGACCTTGCGCGATCTGCAGGCAGGGTTCAAGAAGGCGGGTCAACCTTGGGAAAAAGCCAAGGCATTTGATGGCTCTTGCCCGATTTCCGGCTTTATTCCCGTGGCTGAATTTGGCGATCCGCAAAATGCCGAGCTGTCTTTGTCGATCAATGACGAACTGCGCCAGCAGGGCAATACTCGCGATATGATCAACCCCATTTTGCCGCTGATTGCCTATATGAGCCGTTTCTTTACGCTGCGTGCGGGCGACATCATTCTGACCGGTACTCCTCAAGGGGTTGGGCCAATGGTTTCCGGCGATATGCTGAAAATCTCGCTTAACGGTAAGACCCTGAGCACCCGAGTGATTTAATCCCGCTTTATTTTTCTGCCTGTCGGGCCTTCTGGGTGTTGCAGGCAGAAACCTCTTTGGTACCTTACACTGTAACTATCCACGTTGGATGTCGTTGCGGCAGGCAGGGGCAGCCGGGGAAACGTTTCCTTTTGCGCTGAGTGTCTATATAGTGTGCCCCCTTGAACCTGCTTGCAGGTGGTTTGTTCATTTACCTATTTTCGGAAGTCGATATGTCACAACTCCCTTTTTGGCAACAGAAGACGCTGGACGAAATGTCTGAGGCAGAGTGGGAATCGCTGTGCGACGGATGTGGGCAATGCTGTCTGAACAAGCTGATCGATGAAGATACCGATGAGATTTACTTCACCAACGTGGCCTGCGATCAGCTCAATATCAAATCCTGCCAGTGCCGCAACTACGAGCGCCGCTTTGAACTGGAAGAAGACTGCATCAAGCTGACGCGTGAAAACCTCACCACGTTCGACTGGCTGCCGCCAACCTGCGCCTATCGCCTGATCGGTGAGGGTAAACCCTTGTTTGACTGGCACCCGTTGGTCAGCGGTTCAAAAGCGGCAATGCACGGTGAGCGCATTACCGTACGCCATATCGCGGTGCGTGAAAGTGAAGTTGTGGATTGGCAGGATCACATTCTCAACAAACCTAGCTGGGCTAGGTAGATGATTGAATTAGAAGGGTATTTCAATCACTTGAAAGATGCTTGGTGCATCTGTGGGGAATTGCCCGTATCTCTTAAAGCAAGATTAAAGAAGGCGTAACTACAAAAGCGCAAATCAAGACAATGCTCGGCTCCCCTGACAGTGTCAGTTTTACAGATGGTGGCAAGGAAATTTGGAAGTATGTGCATGTAAAAGTGAAGATGAGCGGCTCTACATTCATACCGATCTATGGGTTGTTCCATAATGGGGCAAGCGGCACGAAGAAAGAACTAACCCTCCTTTTCGTTAGCGATGTGGTTGAGAAGTACACCATGTTTGAGTCAGTCGTCGAAACCAAATCAGGTTGGGCTGACTAAATTACTGTAGCGTCATGTTGTCAGATATCGGAGCCCACTCAGGTGGGCTTTTTGTTATGGTAACCATGCCTACGGCGAGCGTTTTTTGCGTTACCATACCTAGATTCTCTGATAGCATGTGACAAACTGTTACGGATGGAGGAAGGGATGTGAAGGTTTTCGGGTATGTAATCGTTGCTTTATTTGTAATTGTTGTATTAGTGGTGGTGATGGCTAACGTTTCTGATCCATCACCCAGCGATGCCACCTTTTTTGTTGAAAAAGGGGTGCGTAATGCGATGAAAGACCCGGATTCAGCAACTTTTGATAGTGTAAGGTTTTACCCAGATGAAACCCCACAAGGAGATGTGATAAGTGGCGTAGTATGTGGTTATGTTAATGGTAAAAACAGCTTTAACGCATATACAGGAAGAGTGCGATTCTTTTCTAGAATAACAGTATCTAACAACGGCAGGACTGCCAATTACTCAAGCCCAGCCATTGAAAACCCAAGCAATTCAGTTTCCGTGGGAGGAATGGATAATATTTGGCGTGAGTCATGCAAATAGCCTAGCCAATTTTTAATGCCAATACGCGGTACTTAGCCCACTTCGGTGGGTTTTTGCGTTGCTACTACGCTCTCTACTGGTTGGATGCTACGACTTGTTAACGATAGGATAGCAATGATGACTACCTGCTAATAAGTAGTGGCTCGCCTTACGGTAATACTTTACTGTAAATAATAAAACCTGTAGCTAATTAGCTGTATTCATAGTGCTACAGGCGGAAGTCATGCAGAACGCCGACACGCCGTGAACCCGCCTATGAGGGCTCGTATCGCGCATCCCTGCGCTCAACGGTCGGTTAACCTGCAATGACTCCCACCTGTCTTAAGCTTAAAGTGTCGCGGTATTAAAGGCTGTCTTGACAGTAGGCTTATCGCACCACCAAGACCGAGGTTTTGGCATACCTGACGACCGATGATGCCGTTGTGCCGAGCAAGAAGGTAGTGATACTTGGTCTGCGTGAACCGACAACGATTAGATCGGCGTTAATGAGTAGGTGATGTGCATACTACTGCGCGATTAATCTACCAAACTTGCTGCCCCATTGGGGTGACACAGATTGAAGTTATGGCCGATCCAGCGAGTACCCCGCGGATCGGCTGAAAGGCCAGGCTTCTATATCAATGGCTTGTGTAACAAATCCTGCAAGACGTTCAGTGGCGCATACTGTGGGTTTTTCATGGCGCTCACCGGTAAAATAAAGGTCTGTTCCAGCATATACTGCCCGGCCATGGCTGCATGGGGGGTTTGATCGGAAAAACAGATCCAGCTGCTTCCTGAGGGGAATTCAACAGCTTGCTGGGGGCCGCTTTCCTGATAGTCTTTATCTGCCTTCATCGCATCGTGCATTTGCAGCATCAGGTGATCGTAGTGGCTACGGCGCGTTTTGGTAATGCCAATTTTATTTTGCAACCAGCTGGCAAAGGGCGAGTAACGCTTCAGGCGTGGCAGAAAACGTTGCGCCAATTCAGGGAACGGCTCCCCGACGCGCCACTGGCGGCTTTCACCATGAGGATTGATATTGGTGAAAATACGTAAAATGCGTTTACCATAGTTGGGGCGTGAAGGGAACGCGTCGACATGCAGGCGGCGGTCGTCCTTGCGCCATGAGGTCGCGGCGGTCCACGCAGAGATCGGGTGCAGGCGCAGGCTATTAGTGGGCATTTGCACCGCGTGCCGATATTCGGGCAGGACGGTATTGATTAAATGCTGGCAGGCCTGATAGTGCCGGGCCAGTAATTTATGTACCGCTTCGCGTTTGGCCTCAATGGCAACTCCCGTCAGCTTTTGCTGCTCTGGCTGATAGCTAATATTCTTGCGTTTGGGGTCGACTAATTCTGGGGTGAGTAAGGTTTTTTCCGCGTCGGTCAGATTAAAGGCCAGATGAGGGAAATACAGCACCTTGCCGCTTTCCAACTCGGCTACGGCATCCAGAGTGGTAGAGGAAGTGGCGTTCCAGTCTAAATAGGGCAGCGTCGTAATGGCCGATTGCAGATTGATTTTATTTTCTGACATAGTGATCCCTTGCTCAAAATACCCTGTCTATCTTATTTGGCTACGACTGTTCAATGGTTGAGCGCCTGCGGCCTTGGTAGACGTAGGCGTTTTATCATGCAGAGCATAGCCGAAATAGCGTGCTAACCGGATGGCCAAGTTAAACCGAAGTTAAACAATAGGGTAAATAAATCAGGGCGGATGAGGGGAGTGGCTTATATACGTCATCATTTCTTTAAGATCCTCCCTTAACTATTAATGTGGTGAATGAATAACGGCCAATCAGTGATTAAGTGTAGCCAATATATCTGTGCCTGAAAGGGGTAAATTGCCAAAGATTGGGGCGGTATATTGGTGGAGACCCGCAACAAAACTTAATGTTATGTAAATTACGCCGTAATCGCCTGGGGGACGCTTCTTTTTAAACGAAATCTTAGGTAGCTTGTCGGTACCTCCGTCCTGTGATGAGAATGTGATGATGAAGATGGTGCGCCTGTTTGCCGTGGCCGGAGTACTGATCGTGCTCGTGTATTACTTTACCCATACTTGATGTTGTTTGCTTACCACACGCGATACGATTGATTATCCTAACGGGGGCAGCATCATGCAGTTCCGTACGCTGTGAGCCCGGAGATGGTTGTCAGCGGCCATAAAAAACGGCGCCCTCAGGCGCCGTTTTTGCGATGTTAAACCGTTAACGGCCAAACAGATCGCGTTTACGTTGGCGGACAAATTGGCTGAGCAGAACCACAATCCCGATCAGCAAATAGGCAGCAAAGATCCCCACCAACCACTGCGGCATTTCCAACGACAGGAATTGCCACTGACGCACCGAGCAGTCACCCGAAGCGTGGAATACCGCAGGCACCCATTTATCTAGCGGCAGCCAGGATGGGAAGCTGACAAAGAAATCACAGGTATTAAACGGCGACGGATGCAGCTGGATCATCGTATGTTTCCAGGCTAACTGCAGGCCTTCCCAGGCGCTGTAAATCCACAGCAAGATCGCCACATAGCGTAGCGGCGACTTCGGTGCCAATGCACCAAGCAGCGACGCTCCCAAAATCCCGAACAGCGCGACGCGTTCGTAGATACACATTACGCAAGGCTGTAACAGCATCACGTGCTGAAAATAGAGGGCCGCCAACTCCAGTACCAATGCAGTCAGAGCCATCAACAGCCAAGCACCGCGCCCCTGCGAGCAGCGGTTAAAGAATTGCAACATATCTATATTCTTCCATGCAGTAAGCAATTGAACCGGCAGTGTAAACCAATTCATCCCCGCTGCCAGCTACCTAAAGACGATTCAGTGAAAAATATCGTCACTTGCGGGGACGGATATGGCGGCTAATGTGCAGCGATTGGGGCCGTCGCGTCAAGTGGTAGCGGCATTAACCACTGCCATTGGGTAAACAGCTCCGTTACCGGTGCCAGGGTATGCTGCACACACAACAGGCCAACCAGGGTCAATACCACGGTGTAAGGCAACGCCATCCAGACCATGCGGCCATAAGACAGACGTACCAACGGCGCCAGGGCAGAGGTCAACAGGAACAGGAAAGCAGCCTGCCCGTTGGGGGTAGCCACCGATGGCAGATTGGTGCCGGTATTAATTGCTACCGCCAACAGTTCGAACTGTTGCAGTGAAATCGCGCCGTCCGCCAGTGCCGCCCGCGCTTCGTTAATGTAAACCGTACCGACAAAAACGTTATCAGAAACGGAAGAGAGCAGGCCGTTGAACAGATAAAACAGGGAAAGCTGTGAGCTTGGTGGTGCCTGTAACACATAGTGGATCACCGGAGTAAACAGCTGTTGTTCAATGATCACTGCCACGACGGTGAAGAACACCGTCAGCAGCGCGGTAAAGGGCAAGGCTTCCTGAAAAGCCTTACCAATCGCATGCTCATCGGTTACGCCACACAGCGAGGTTGCCAAAATGATCACCGAGAGGCCAATCAGGCCCACTTCCGCCAGGTGGAAGGCCAAGGCAATCACCAACCAGAGGCCGATTAACGCCTGTACCACCAACTTCATCTTTTCCTGGCGGCTACGCTTGGCGGTGGCCTGGCGATCGAACTCTTTCAGTACGTTACGCACCTGTTCCGGCAGTCTGGTGCCGTAGCCAAATACCGCAAAACGTTCAACCAGCAGGCAAACCAACAAACCGCAAACGAACACCGGCAGTGTAACGGGGGTCATGCGCAGGAAAAACTCCCCAAAGCCCCAACCGGCGCTTTTGGCGATGATCAGATTCTGCGGCTCGCCCACCATGGTCATTACTCCGCCGAGAGCCGTACCGACACCCGCATGCATCAACAGGCTGCGCAGAAAGCCACGGAACTGTTCCAGCGTCTGTTTATGGTCGGCATTTTCCAGATGGCTGTCATCATTGATATCGCTCGCCTGATTGGAGGCGACGTTATGATAGATCGAGTAAAATCCGGTGCCGACGCTGATCACCACCGCCACCACGGTCAGGGCATCCAGAAATGCGGAGAGCAGTGCTGCAGCAACACAGAAGGACAGCGACAGCAGCATCTTTGAGCGGATGTTCAGCAGCAGTTTGGTAAACACAAACAGCAGTAACTGCTTCATAAAGTAGATGCCTGCCACCATAAACACCAGCAGCAATAACACCTCAAGATTACTGGCAATTTCCGCGCTGACGTGTGCGGGGCTGGTCATGCCGATCAACACTGCCTCAATGGCCAGTAGCCCGCCGGGCTGCAACGGGTAGCATTTCAGCGCCATCGCCAGCGTAAAGATAAACTCGATAACCAGTAACCAGCCCGCCACGAAAGGGCTGACCAGGAAAAACACCAAGGGATTGATCACCAGAAAACTGATGATGGCCAGTTTGTACCAATCGGGGGACGCCCCGAGAAAGTTCTTTACCAATGCCGAGCGTATTGTCATATCCATGCTTGTTTTTGCGAAACCTTTAAGTGAGTTGGCTCGTCATACCCTAACAACGGCAGTGGGGCTGATGCAAATAAGGAGGCCCTAATAGCCTGAAATTTCGGCGAAGTGGTTTTTTTCATCTTTTTGCCAGCTTATGCACACTTTCGTTTATTGTTTTTTGCTCATGCTATGTGATGCACCGGCGATCTGGTATGATCAGCCGATTACAATTACTGATTATCGTCGTTACGGAACATCAAACACATGGTTATAAAGGCGCAGAGTCCTGCCGGTTTCGCGGAAGAGTATATTATTGAAAGTATTTGGAATAACCGCTTCCCTCCCGGCTCTATTTTGCCCGCGGAACGTGAGCTTTCAGAACTGATTGGCGTCACGCGCACCACATTACGTGAGGTTCTACAGCGATTGGCCCGTGATGGCTGGCTGACTATTCAGCATGGCAAACCGACCAAGGTGAACAATTTTTGGGAAACCTCCGGCCTTAATATCCTGGAAACCCTGGCCCGGCTCGATCACAACAGCGTACCGCAACTGATCGATAATCTGCTGTCGGTGCGTACCAATATTGCCTCGATCTTTATCCGTGCGGCGGTGCGTAACCACCCGGAGCAGGCGCAGGAAGTGTTGGCGAAAGCGGCGCTGGTTGACGATCAGGCGGATGCCTTCAACCAACTCGACTATGAAATTTTCCGTGGCTTGGCCTTTGCTTCGGGCAACCCAATATATGGCCTGATCCTTAATGGCTTGAAAGGGCTGTATACCCGCGTTGGCCGCTATTACTTTTCCAACCCTGAAGCGCGCAAACTCGCACTGACCTTCTACAACAAGCTGTCTAGCCTGTGTCATGAGAAGATGTACGATCAGGTGATGGATTGTGTCCGTAACTACGGTAAAGAGAGCGGGGCCATTTGGCAGAGCATGCAGGGCACTATGCCAAGCGATCTGACCGAAGCGCGTCGTTAATTTGTGTCATTCCCGTAATCAGTGAGTTGAAGGGGCGCTGCATGCGCCCCTTTGTCATCTTACCGCTTTATAATGCGTTGGGTCTTGGTGGGCAGCGGTCCAGCAATTCTACGCTGCCATCTTCGTTTTGCTGCTCCAGAATAATGTCGAATCCCCACAGACGATGCAGGTGTTTCATGACCTCTCGGCGACTTTTGTCCAATGGCGCCCGGTCCTGCGGAATGTAGCGCAGCGTTAATGAGCGATCGCCACGCAGATCCACATTCCAGATCTGAATATTAGGCTCGTGGTTGCTCAGGTTGTACTGAGCCGACAGCTCCTGACGTATCGCCCGGTAGCCCGCTTCGTTGTGGATCGCTGAAATCTCCAGATAATTGTTGCGATCGTCATCCAGCACGGTAAACAAGCGGAAGTCACGCATCACCTTCGGTGACAGGAACTGGCTGATAAAGCTCTCATCCTTGAAGTCACGCATGGCGAAATGCAGGGTATCCAACCAGTCTTTGCCGGCGAAATCCGGGAACCAGTAGCGATCTTCTTCGGTCGGCGACTGGCAGATCCGTTTGATGTCCTGGAACATGGCAAAGCCCAGTGCGTACGGGTTGATGCCGCTGTAGTATTGGCTGTTGTACGGTGGCTGGTAGACCACATTGGTGTGGCTGTGCAAGAACTCGAGCATAAAGCGATCCGTCACGCGCCCTTCGTCATACAGGTGATTAAGGATGCTGTAGTGCCAGAAGGTAGCCCAGCCTTCGTTCATCACCTGCGTCTGTTTTTGCGGGTAGAAATATTGGCTTACCTTACGCACGATGCGCAGCACTTCACGCTGCCAGGATTCCAACAACGGGGCATTTTTCTCCATAAAGTAGAGAATGTTTTCCTGCGGCTCTCGTGGAAAACGCACGGCCTGTTCCGGCAGGGCTTCGCGATCGACTCGCGGCAGCGTTTTCCACAGCGAGTTGACCTGGCTTTGCAGATACTCCTCACGGCTCTTTTGGCGGGCTTTTTCTTCCACCAGCGAGATTTTCTGTGGCCGTTTGTAGCGATCGACTCCGTAATTCATCAGCGCATGGCAGGAGTCCAGCAGCTTTTCTACTTCTTCCACGCCATAGCGTTCTTCACACTCACTGATGTAATGGCGGGCAAACAACAGATAATCGACGATTGAACTGGCGTCGGTCCAACTGCGGAATAAATAGTTGTTTTTGAAAAACGAGTTGTGTCCATAGCAGGCATGAGCCATCACCAGTGCTTGCATGGTGATGGTGTTTTCTTCCATCAGATAGGCAATACAGGGGTTGGAGTTGATCACGATCTCATAGGCTAACCCCTGCTGGCCATGCTTATAACGCTGCTCGGTTTCGATGAATTTCTTGCCGAATGACCAGTGGGTATAGTTGATCGGCATCCCGACGCTGGAATAGGCATCCATCATCTGCTCGGAGGTAATGACCTCGATCTGATGTGGGTAGGTGTCGAGCCGATAATGCTTGGCAACCCGGTCGATCTGTTCCAGATACACCTGCAACAGCTCGAATGTCCAGTCTGGTCCATCGCTCAGACGTTTATCTTCCTTAACCTTTTTATGTGTCGAAGTAGTCATCAGCGCACCCTCGTTATGAACGGCGTCGGCTCTTTTGGCAGACCCTTTAACAATGATAGTCCAAGTCGTAATAAATCGTTTGAAATCATCCGTGCTGAGTATTGAGCCAGCTCTGCTAAAACCGGCTTTTCGACCCGTGATGGCACTCAATCAGGCATTCAACCGGTTGAGTAGAGGAAACTGATGTGCAAGGGGTGTTGTTGGAATTATTAGCCTGAAATATTTAATTAAACAGACTTATATTCCGGGCTGGGTGGGTTGTCATTAAGTGTATCACTGGGGATTTTCGCTGATGTGTTTGGGGGATGAAGAGCTTGTTTTATCGGCAAAATGCGCTTTAACAGTATCTTATCGTTATTTTTTGAACGCTATTGCCAAAGCCGGGCGCATCAACGATAAAATAATTGTGAATATTGTCACGATTAATGATTGAGTTGTTGAGTAGTTTTTTCCACTGAGTTAATTTCCTGTTATTGGTAGATTGTGCTTTATCGATCCTTGGGCTGGAGTCAGCGATGAGAGTGGTTATTTTAGGTAGCGGAGTGGTAGGGGTTGCCAGTGCCTGGTACTTGGCAAAAGCGGGCCATGAGGTGACGGTGATCGATCGTCAACCTGGGCCAGCCTTGGAAACCAGTGCGGCCAATGCCGGGCAGATATCTCCGGGTTACGCTGCACCTTGGGCAGCACCTGGGGTACCGTTGAAGGCGATTAAATGGATGTTCCAGCGTCACGCGCCGTTGGCGGTCCGCTTCGATGGCAGTAGTTTCCAACTGCGCTGGATGTGGCAGATGCTGAAAAACTGCGATACCGCCCACTATATGACCAATAAAGGCCGTATGGTGCGTCTGGCGGAATACAGCCGTGACTGCATTAAAGCCCTGCGTCAGGAAACCGGCATCCAGTACGAAGGCCGTCAAGGCGGCACGCTGCAACTGTTCCGCACCCAGCAGCAGTTTGACAGCGCGGCCAAGGACATTGCCGTGCTGGAGGATGCCGGGGTGCCTTATAAACTGCTGGAGGCCAGCCAGTTGGCGACGGTCGAACCCGCGTTGTCGCAGGTTGCCCACAAGCTTACCGGCGGCTTACAGCTCCCGAATGATGAAACCGGGGACTGCCAACTGTTCACCCAGCAGTTGGCCAAGCTGGCTCAGCGGGCTGGAGTCAATTTCCTGTTTAACCGCAACGTTGAACGCTTGCTGGTGGCAGGAGATAAAATTACCGGTGTGCAGTGTGATGGTGAAATCATCACTGCCGATAGCTATGTTGTGGCGTTCGGTGCCTATTCTACCGCGTTACTGCGCGATCTGGTGTCGATTCCGGTTTATCCGTTGAAAGGTTACTCATTAACTATCCCGATCGCCGATGAAGCGGCCGCGCCATTCTCAACCGTGCTGGACGAAACCTATAAAATTGCCATTACTCGCTTCGATAAGCGCATCCGTGTGGGCGGTATGGCGGAAATTGTCGGCTTCAATACCCAGTTGGAGCAGAAGCGGCGTGAAACGCTGGAAATGGTGGTACGCGATCTGTATCCGAACGGTGGGCGGGTTGAGGAGGCCACGTTCTGGACGGGGCTGCGCCCGATGACGCCAGATGGCACGCCGATCGTGGGGCGCACACCGCTGAAGAATCTCTATTTAAATACCGGCCATGGCACCTTGGGTTGGACGATGGCTTGCGGTTCCGGCCAGCTGCTTGCCGACTTGATCTCTGGGATCACTCCGGCCATTGCTTCAGACGATCTGGCGGTGGCGCGTTACCGCGCAGACTTTCGGCAGGGACCTGTTGTTCCTTTGAATGATGTGCATCCGGCACGCTGAAACCCAATCTGATAGGAGATCCCATGCCTCGCCCGATTACCGCTACGCTGCATTTGGCCGCGTTGACCAATAACCTGCAGGTAGTTCGTCGTTTTGCTCCTGCGGCAAAAATCTGGGCCGTTGTTAAGGCCAACGCCTATGGCCATGGTTTGCAGCACGTCTGGCGCAGCCTGGCCGAGAATAGCGATGGTTTTGCCTTGCTCGATCTGGCCGAAGCGGTGTTGTTGCGCAAATCGGGTTGGCAGGGACCCATACTGCTGCTGGAGGGGTTTTTCCAACCGGCAGACCTGATGCTGATCGATCGTTACCGGTTAACCACGGCGGTGAACAGCGACTGGCAACTACAGGCGATTGCTGAAGCAAGTTTACAGGCCCCGCTGGATGTTTATCTCAAGTTGAACAGCGGTATGAACCGCCTGGGGTTTGCCCCGGAGCGGTTACATAGCGCTTGGTTAACCGCAAAGGAGCTGCGTAATATTGGCTCGATAACGCTAATGAGCCACTTCGCTACCGCCGACGGGGCTGAAGGCGTCACGGAGCAGATGGCCGTGATTGAACGCGCCACTGCTGCGATTGATCTGCCGCGTAGCCTGGCCAACTCGGCGGCCACCTTGTGGCACCCGCAGACGCAAGGGGAATGGGTGAGGCCGGGGATTATCCTTTATGGCGCATCACCCAGCGGCAACTGGCAGGACATCGCCGCTACCGGTCTGCAACCGGCGATGACGCTAAGCAGCAAGATTATAGGCATCCAACAGCTGCAAGCGGGAGACCGTGTGGGGTATGGTTGGCGTTATACCGCCAGTGGGGCACAGCGTATCGGTGTGGTGGCCTGTGGCTATGCAGATGGTTATCCTCGCCATGCGCCTACCGGCACCCCGGTTTGGGTGGACGGTGTTCTGACGCATACTGTAGGTTCGGTTTCCATGGATATGATGACGGTGGATTTGACGCCGTGCCCGCAGGCAACCATTGGCACTGACGTTGAACTGTGGGGAAGGAAGCTGCCGGTTGATGATGTGGCTGCCGCAGCCGGAACCTTGGGTTACGAACTGCTGACAGCCCTGGCGGCACGGGTGCCTATTGTTGTTGAGAAATAGCCTCAGGCGATCTTCTTCAACTGCCCTTTGATTTGCTTGCTGCGCTGCCGAGCGTGTAGCGCCAGCAGGCAACCTACCAGCATCACCAACGCCAGCGACAGTTTCGGCTGCAGCGGCAACGCCATCGCGATCAGGCCCAGCGCGGCACCTCCGGCCATCTGAATAAAGCCCACCAGTGCCGAAGCCACACCTGCTTCGTTAGAGTAAGGCTCTAATGCATAGCTGGTTGACGGCCCCATGACAAAGGCCAATCCGGCGCAGGCGCAGGCCACGGGCAGGATATAAGCCAACCAATGGCTTTGCGCAGCTTCACCCAGCAGTGCTATCCCCAACACTAACGCGAGACAGCCTAACCCCATCAGTATGCCGCCGGTCGCCAGGCAGAAAGGGCGGCCGATCTTGTGAATGATGCGGTTGGCGACAAAGCTGACCAGCATGATCCAGAAACCGTTGGCACCAAATACCAAAGAGAACTGCAGCGGTGATAGCCCGGCGGTGCCCATCAGCACGTTAGGTGCCAATGAAACATAAGTTAGTGCCATTCCCATTGCCCCGGCATTGACCACCGCAAAGGTGATAAAACGGCGATCGCCGAGAATGCGCAGATACTGTCGTACCGGCAGTCCTTTGACGGCTAGGGTAGTAGCGGGACGGGTTTCCGGTAGGAAGAAGATGACCAGCAATAATACCACCGCGGCGTAACCGACCAGGAACCAGAATGGGGCGCGCCAGCCGAAGGCTTCTGCCAGCAAGCCACCAAGCAACGGGGCAAGTGCAGGAATGATATTCAGCGTGCCGTTGAGGAAACCGAAAGCGCGTGCGGCATCATCACCATTCATGCGATCGCGCACGCCACTGAATGCTACAACGGCGGTACAGCAAACGGCCACGCCTTGCATCAGGCGTGAGGCGACAAAGATTTCTGCCGTTGTCGCCAGCGCGGCCATGGCTGCGCCCACCATATAAATCACTATCCCGGCAATAGCCACTGGCTTACGACCGTAATTATCCACCAGTGGGCCGGCGATCACCTGGCCAAGACCCAACACCAGAATAAACAGCGAAATGGTGGATTGGATCAAAGCTTCGCTGCTGTTAAGACCCAGGGCAATGGCAGGAATGGTGGGCAGATAGAGATCGATTCCCAGAGGGCCGAGCAACACCAGGCTAAGCAGGAGAAAGAGAAATTTTTGCATAACAAAAATGGCACGTCCGAATGACAAAGAGAACTAGAGTAGAGATCCCAACCGCAAATGGGAAGCGATAACGTATTGATGACAGACAGGAAACCGTTTGCGTTTGATTTTCCCGGGCGCGATCATTTTGCCGCGGGCTGGCGGTAATAAAGCGCCGAAATGGTATCAGCAACGTAGCGCGCCTGATGTTTGGCATCATCCAGCGCCCGGTGTGGTGTACCTTCAAACGGACGCTGTTTTTTGGGATTGAAACCATGCAGCTCTGCCAGCGTAATGATAGTGCGGGCGTCTTGGGTATCCCAGAACTTCCAAGGGCAAGGCATTGCCAACTGGTGGTAGGCATGTTCCAGGATCGAGCAGTCAAACTCTTTGCCATTGCCCCAGACTTTCACCGTGTCGGTGCTGTGCATATGAATAAAACGGCTCAGATTGGTCAATACGCGCTTGAGGCTTTCGCTGCCCCCGAAGGCCTGTTTACGAGCTTCGTCTGACTGTTTTGCCCACCAGGCCACGGTATCCAGACTGATTGTACGGCCCGGTTGTTCCTGCTGGCTGTTCACTGCTGCTTCAAACTCTGCCCCTAACTCACCGGTCCTGGGGTTAAAAAACACGCCAGCAACCACCAGGATCACCGCGCTCGGGGTAATATCCAGCGTTTCAATATCTAGCATCAAATGGTTCATGGTGGCTCCAGGCTGAACGAGCTTGTGATGGTACTACATACAGTCTGGCAGAATATCCCGTTACTTTGAAATAGGTGAAAACGGTCTGTTCACGGTATGATGGTGTTGGTCATGTTGCTGAGTTGGTAGCTAGCGTTGAGAACACTTATTTTTATTCTATGTATGATCGGTTATCTGCTGGTATTAGGCTACTTTGGCGTTTACGTTACCGATAAAATCTGCGAAAACGCGCAAAACTTAAGTAAAATCTGCCGCATGGTGGATATCTCTGAACCTCATATCCCCAAGTCATCCGTCACCCCAGATAGTCGCGGGTGAGTAATAACGTCAATATCGCCGCTGCCCCGATAAACACGGTCCATTGGCGCCAACCAAAGCGTGACAGCCATTCCGGTTGCACCTTGTTATTGTTGAATTGCCTGACGGTTAGTGTACCAGCCAACAACAGTGTCATGATTACCCAAACCAGGCTCAGGCTGGCGGCGGAGAACTCAGTGTGCAAAATATTGGCGTAATACAGGCGCATGGTCATAAAGTAGATCAGCAATACCCAACTGAACCCTCTTCGTTTCTTCAGGATCTGGCTGAGCAGAAAAGCGATAAACAGACTATGAGCGATGGAAATTAACGGTGATTCAAAGGGGTGGCGAACGCAAAGATTGTATACCGCCAGATAGAGATTAGAGATCAGTAACGCATACACCGTATAGACATACCAGCCATAGACCACTTTCAGTCTTCTGGAGGGGGCTGAGATGTGATTTGCTGTTTGAGTCATGCACTCTCCTTGAGTTATCAAGATTTATAGCATTTAAAGGCTAAATGAAAACTAAACGGCTCAGGAGCATAATCTGCCGAGAAAAAAGTTTTTTCCATGATGACGAACCAACCATAAGCCGAAAAGCCTGCCTGAAGCCCCATCACCAGAGTGCATTTTGCTACTTGAATTCATTGATGGTAAAGATAATAATTATCATTGTTATTAGTATTACATATCTAACAACATCAGAGTACCGTGACCTCTGTACGCCAAACTGGCCAGCGTTGCCAGCGCGGTAAGTTTTCGGTGCAATTTCAATGGGATCCCATGGGGAATACAGGTATGCCTGCGTTTTTTCCTGCCAGTCGTTCTTATCTTTACTGCTCGTTAGCGATTTTCCTGCCACTGACCTCTTTTGCTGAAGATACCCTCGTGGTAACGGCCAAACCCGCCGATACGGCGGAAACGGCGACGCATGGTTATGAGGCCAGCACCAGCCAGGGGGCCACTAAAACGGATCGGCCCCTGGTGCTCACCGCGCAATCCGTCTCCGTGGTAACACGCCAACAGATGAGCGACCAAGGGGCTTTGACGGTTAACGATGCGCTGAAATATACCCCGGGCGTATTCACTAACTTCTCTGGTGGCGCGACGCGTTACGATACTATTGCTCTGCGTGGTTTCCACGGTGGCGATGTCAATAACACCTTCCTGAACGGCCTGCGCCTGCTTAGCGACGGCGGCAGTTATAACGCTTTGCAGATCGACCCTTGGTTCCTGGAGCGCATTGATGTGATTAAGGGCCCGTCCTCCGTGATGTATGGGCAAAGCATCCCTGGTGGGTTAGTGGCGATGACCAGCAAACGGCCACAGTTTGCCAGTGAAAACCACGTCAATGTGATGGCCGGTAACAACAATACCAAAGGCGGTGCGTTTGATTCGACAGGGGCGCTGAACGAGCAGTGGGCATACCGTTTGACCGGCATTACCCGCACCAGCGACACCATGTATGACCATCAGCGTGAAGAGCGCTATGCGATTTCGCCTGCGTTGCTGTGGCAACCGGATGAAAATACCTCTTTGCTGTTGCAGGCCAATCTGCAAAAAGACCCTTCCGGTGGCTACCACAGCGCGGTGCCATCAGACGGCAGTATTTATACCTCCAGTGGGGATAAGCTGGGCCGCGGATTTTTTGACGGCGAAAGCAGCCGCAATGTGTTCAAACGTTGGCAGCAAATCTACAGCTATGACTTCTCGCATGGTTTTAACGACGTCTGGTCGTTCCGCCAAAATGCCAGCTACACCCACTCCAACGTGGAGCTGGAGCAGGTTTACCAGATTGGCTGGAACGCTGACCGCAGCGAGTTGAACCGTTGGTACAGCGGCTCCAGTACGTCGTTGGATGCTTATGCCGTGGATAACCAACTGGCGGCGGAGTTTGCGACTGGCGCGTTGGAACACAAGGTAATGCTGGGGCTGGATTATCAGCGTTTTACCAATAATCTGTGGGAAGAGTCTGGTTCGGCCACGCCGTTGAACCCGTTCACCGGCGTTTCCGGCGGGCCAGCTATTACTATTCTCAGTCATACCGATTCTAAACGGCGTTATGAGCAGACTGGAGTCTATCTGCAGGATGAAGTCAGCCTCTACAACTGGTATCTCAATCTTTCCGGGCGCGTTGACCGTTTGGAAACCAGGAATACCGTGCTGAATACCGATTCTACCGATGCCCGTACTGACGACCACTTTACGGGGCGAGCCTCTTTGCTGTACCACTTTGACAGCGGTTTCTCGCCGTATATGAGTTACAGCTCGGCGGTGACGCCAGCAGTCCTGGCCGATAAAGAGGGGCATCTGCTCAAACCGACCACCAGCGAGCAATATGAGGCTGGGCTGAAGTATCAGCCTCCTGGCAGCAGCTCGATCTATAGCATTGCCCTCTATGACCTGACGCAGAATGACGTAGCCAATCGCGTGGTGAAGGACAGCTACTATGTGCCTGCCGGTAAGGTACATTCACAAGGGATTGAACTGGAGGCCCGTAGCCAGGTGAGCGAGCGCCTGAACGTCATTGCGGGTTACAGCTATAACCAAGTGAAATTCAAAGACGCCGTTGACGGTAACGATGGCAATACGCCATACCTGGCGCCTAATCAGATGGCCTCTTTATGGGGGCAGTACAAGGCGGGGCTAGGTATCAATCTGGGGGCTGGGGTACGTTATATTGGCAAACAGTGGGCGGATAATGAGAATACCCTGCGTATTCCTTCGGTCACGCTGCTGGATGCTTCGGTGCGCATAGATCTGGATAGCGTAAAACCGTCGTTAAAAGGGGCTTATGTGCAGCTGAACGCCAATAACCTGACGGACCGGGAATATGTTGCCGGCTGCTATGGCACTGGCTACTGCTATTGGGGAGCGGGGCGTTCGGTAATCGCTACCGTGGGCTATGACTTTTAACGGCTAACCCATACTCATCCCGCTGAATGTTAGCGGGATGAGGCGCTAAAACAGCGAAAACAGCAGCACCACGGGCAGGCTGAGTGGCCAGGTCAGGCCGATGATCAACGCGCTAAGCATACGGATGGGGAGGGTATCGCGGCTGACCAGAAAAGTGATAATCATTGAAACCAACAGGCCAATAAAATAAACGTATTGCGTGACTTCCCACAGCGATAACATGAAAACCATCCCGGTAATTTTTACCGCCCATTCTAGGCGGCTCCCCACAAGTAATCAATGTGTTAATGCGGTGTAAAAGGGTGGAAAGGGCGGCTTGTCGCACGGGTGAAAGAGCGCCTTATCGAAATTAATTATAAATAGCCCTTGCTAATAACTCTGGGTTATGAGTAAATAGCGTCATCGGTTTGAAGTACAGACCTTATGAAAGCAGTTTTAGTAAAGTAGTTCTCAGTATTAGCGATATCCGACAGATACCTCTTCTTCCGCGAATTTCCTTCTAGTGCCCCCATAAGTTTCCACTGAATTGCAGACCTCATTCGCCATTATGGCGGCCTAAAAAAACAATGAAGGAAGTATCTATGTCTAATAAAATGACTGGTTTAGTAAAATGGTTTGACGCTGGTAAAGGTTTTGGTTTCATTTCTCCTGCTGATGGCAGCAAAGACGTGTTCGTACACTTCTCTGCAATCCAGGGTAATGATTACAAGACGCTTGATGAAGGCCAGCAGGTTGAATTCAGCATCGAAAATGGCGCCAAAGGCCCATCAGCGGTTAACGTTACAGCGATGTAATGTGACTCGGTAGCGTAGTTGAAACTTGCAATAGCGATGATGGCTTAAGCCGGAGCAGACAAGCGATAATTACTCTATCTATCAATCCCGGCCTGGTGCCGGGGTTGAATATATCCTCCCTGCCATGAGGGTAGACAGAAAAGCCTATTTCCCCAAAGTTTGCTTTTCTGTTGTGAAAAGGCCGTGCTTAGGCCGTGCAATGCTGGAGTGTTCGATGGACGCTTGCGCCGCATCATGACAGCCGGGAAAGCGACCGGCACTACTTTTAACCCTGGCGTTTACGCCGGGGTTTTTTACATCCATTTTCCCCGCACGAAAAATATTTTCAGATTACTGCATCCAATATTCTCGTTCACTACGTATATGGCTATGTGAGGACATCTTCCCACATCACCCTTCGAGGATATGACCATGAAAAAGCTTCTCTGTACTGCCCTGTGCTCATCACTGTTGTTCAGTAGCGTCTCAATGGCTGCCATGATGTCCGATACGGTAATGGTGGGCGGTGCCGCCATGTACCCCAGCAAAAATATTGTCGAGAATGCCCTCAACTCCAAAGATCACACCACGTTGGTCGCTGCGGTGAAGGCTGCTGGTCTGGTTGATACTTTGCAAGGCGCCGGTCCGTTTACGGTGTTTGCTCCGACCAATGAAGCCTTTGCCAAACTGCCAGCCGGAACGGTCGACACCTTGCTCAAACCTGAGAACAAGGCGGCACTGACCGGAGTGCTGACCTACCATGTGGTTGCTGGCCGCTATGATATGAAACAACTGGAGAAGAAAATCAAGGAAGGGCACGGCACAGCCGAGCTGAAAACGGTGAATGGCCAACCGCTGTGGATTATGAATAACGGCCCACACAATATTCAGCTCAAAGATGGTCAAGGTCATATTGCCAACATCAGCACCTATGATGTTTATCAGAAAAATGGCGTGATCAACGTTATCGATAGCGTTCTGTTGCCAAAATAAATCCCGTCTATACTAGGTGCAGGCTGCCAAAAGGCTGCCCGCACCTTGATAGGACAGGACATGACCAAAGCACTTCCCGAACAGCATGTCGAATTGATGCAGGCCGTTGCGCTTGGCGACCGCAACGCGTTTGAACAACTCTATCGGCAGACCTCGCCCCGATTGTTTGCCGTTGCTCTGCGTTTACTGCGCTGCCAATCCTGGGCTGAAGAGGTGCTGCATGAAAGCTTTATCAGCGTGTGGAATCGTGCTGCCAGCTATGATCCCAACCTCAGTGCACCGCTGACCTGGTTAACGCACATTGTGCGCAACAAGGCTATTGATTGGCTGCGCGGTGCCGGTGGCCGGGCGGGGCAAACGGAAGAGGAGTGGCTGGATGACCTGGGGGCGAGCACGGAAGAACCTGTCAGTCAGTTGCTGTTGGGTGAAGAGGCTGGAAAACTGGCCGAGTGCCTGAACTATCTGAACGTTGAACAACGTCAAAGCATTGTGTTGGCTTACTACCAAGGCATGTCTCATGGCGAGGTTTCGGCACATCTGCAACAACCGCTTGGCACGATCAAAAGCTGGATCCGCCGGGCGTTGGATCATTTGAAAAACTGTGTGGGCCTATGAAAAGCAAAGGTGAGTATGACTCGGCTTTAGCCGCAGAATATGCCTTGGGCACGTTGCGCGGGCCCGCGCGGTTGCACTTTGAACGGCGTATCCAGCGGGAACCGACGCTAGCTGCCTTGGTGGCACGTTGGCAAACACTGCTGGCTCCGTTGGATCTGGCGCTGACCCCAGTATTGCCACCGGAACGCGTGTGGAAAAAGATCCAGCTTAGTTTGCCCATTGAGGCAGCACCGCGCCGTAAACGCTGGGACTATCTTGGTTGGGCGCTGGCAGCCGGTTTGGCCGCGTTGTTGCTGGTCCCGCGCTTTATCACGCAGCCGCCGGATTTTGCTCCGGCAGTGGTGCTCAATGCGGGGCAGCAGGGTAGTGGGCAATGGATTGTCAGCATGGACAGTGGCAAACGCCATCTGAGGCTGACCCCGCTTAACCCGCAAACGCTAGCCGTAGCCAATAGCCTGCAACTGTGGGCCATCCCGCCGGGTGAAAAGCCGCGCTCCTTAGGGCTGGTTGCTGCTGAGAGGCCGACCGAGCTGGCATTGAACTCGATGACGTTGGCGCAAGGCATGACCATTGCCATCAGTCTTGAGCCAGCGGGTGGCTCACCTACAGGGCTTCCTACCGGTCCGGTGCTTTACAGCGGCCAGCTAACTTCGCTCTGATCTGATTGATATTCTTGCCGATAATTTTTCACTGACGGCGACGATAATCGGTGGGGTTTTTTATCGCGAATGCCAACTATCAGCAGAGAACGGGTTGTGGCATGGCTGGCACAACCCCTGCGAATATCCCCAATCTTTCTTCCTTGAGATACTGTTCATTCAAACAGGGGGCAGGAGTATCTCAAATGCAGACAAGTGTACAACGTGCTGGCGGTTGCTCTCTTCATTGGAAATTTGCCAAGGATCAAGAGTTGCGGGGCTTGGTGAAACGCTGCGAGGTATTTCTATCATGAGCCTGGCAGGGGTAATCCAGTTTTCCAAAGGCCATTGGCAGCTACTGATGATCTTAGGTTTCGCAGCCCTGTTGTTTGGCATGAGTCAGCGTATTGATGCGTTGAATGCCGACATAGGCCAGTACCAGAAAGATAATGAGGAGTTGGGCAGTGCATTGGATGGAAGAGATGAAACCATCAATGCGCTGAAAGGTGCCGCGGATACCGATCGTCGAGCTACCGAACAACAGCTCAAGATTGAACAGCAAAAGAGAGTAAAGGCCGATGCTGAGAATAGAACGTTACGCAAAGCGCTGGAGGATAACGACTGCGGTCATCAGCGGTTGCCTGCTGATGCTCTCGATATCCTGCGCGGAACAGCCAAAAGCGGTGCCGCCAGCTCCGCAACTGATCTACGTGTATCCACCAGCGGTATTGCTACAGAAGTGTGAGAAGACACCGTTTACCGGGGAGACTTTCGGGGATGCCGTGATGGCCTTACAGGTGAGTCAGAGTGAGCTTGATATCTGTGCCTCACGTATCGAAGCGTTGATCAAATGGCAGTGCTGCTGAATTTATAGCGGTTGAGCATGTTAGAACTTGGCGGAAGGGTGAGGATGCCGCGCCCTGAGAGCTAAAACGGCCAGCTAACTCTCGTTGCTGGCCGTTTTCTATTAGATCACGCCGTCTGCTTGTGGAACAGTTCCCTGAACACCGGATAGATATCATCCGGCTCGCGGATATGCTGCATGGCAAAGTTTTCAAACGTCGCCTGCAGATGCTCATATTCACGCCACAGCGTCTGGTGAGCACGGCGGGTAATTTCGATATAGCTGTAGTAACGCACCATCGGCAGAATGTTTTTTGACAACAGTTCATGGCACAGTGGTGAATCATCTGCCCAGTTATCCCCGTCCGAAGCCTGAGCGGCATAGATATTCCACTGTGCAGGATCATAACGCTCTTCGACCACTTCGTTCATCAGCTTCAGGGCGCTGGAAACGATGGTGCCGCCGGTTTCCTGTGAGTAGAAGAACTCTTGCTCATCCACTTCTTTCGCCTGGGTATGGTGACGGATATAGACCACCTCAACGTTTTTATAGGTTCGGCTGAGGAACAGATACAGCAGAATATAAAAGCGTTTGGCCATGTCTTTGGTTGCCTGGTCCATCGAGCCAGAGACGTCCATCAGGCAGAACATGACCGCCTGGCTGGAGGGTTCAGGCCGACGTTCGTAGTTCTTGTAGCGCAGGTCGAAGGTGTCGATAAACGGCACGCTGTCGATTTTCTTGCGCAACTCGGCAATTTCCTTACGCATGCGCTCTTCTTCCAGCAGTTGCACCGGTTCGGTGTTTTCCAACTGGGCAAGGCTGTCTTCAAGCTCATGCAAAGCACGCCGCTTACCGGCGGTCATAGCGGTTCGACGCGCCAGTGAGTTTTGCAGCGAACGTACCACGCTGATATTGGCCGGAACACCGTTGGCGGTATAGCCAGCACGGTGGGTTTTGTATTCAGTCAGCTGTTTGTACTGATTTTTCTTCAGGTTAGGCAGCGCCAGATCCTCGAACAACAGGTCGAGATACTCATCTTTGGAGATCTGGAAGACAAATTCATCCTGGCCATCCCCATCCTGGCTGGCATTGCCCTGGCCACCACCACTGCCACCGCCGCCTTGTGGGCGTTCCACGCGGTCATTTTGGACGAAGTGATCGTTACCGGGATGAACGCGATGGCGTTTACCGCCGCGCCCTTGATGGAACATTGGCTCGTTGATATCGCCACCGGGGATCGACACCGATTCCCCGCTGTCCACGTCGGTGACCGAACGCTTGTTGATGGCTTCGGCAATCGACTGTTTGATTTGCGACTTATAGCGACGCAAGAAGCGCTGGCGGTTCACCATGCTCTTGTTTTTGCCATTCAGCCGTCGGTCAATGAAATACGCCATACATCCCCCAAACAACGTTGCCAACTTTCTCTACCTTGGGTCTTTCAGGCTGTAACCGCCAGGCTACAGCCCGAAATCCCCAGGTATAGGCTATCTATGACGTCAGCGGTCGTCGGTTTATGAAGATTTTCTCACCCGCAGATACCATTCGCACAGTAGACGAACCTGCTTGCGGGTGTAGCCTTTCTCCATCATCCGGTCGACGAAGTCATCGTGTTTTTTCTGCTCATCCGTTGAGGTTTTAGCATTAAAGGAAATGACTGGCAGCAACTCTTCGGTGTTCGAGAACATTTTCTTCTCGATGACCGTACGCAGCTTCTCGTAACTGGTCCAGTTCGGGTTCCGGCCGCTGTTATTGGCACGGGCACGCAGGACGAAGTTGACGATTTCGTTGCGGAAATCTTTCGGGTTGCTGATACCCGCTGGCTTCTCGATTTTCTCCAGTTCAGCGTTCAAGGACTCACGGTCAAACAGCTGGCCGGTATCCGGATCACGGTACTCCTGATCCTGGATCCAGAAGTCTGCATAGGTCACGTAGCGGTCAAAAATGTTCTGACCGTATTCCGAGTAGGATTCCAGATAGGCAGTCTGGATCTCTTTGCCGATAAACTCGGCGTATTTCGGGATCAGATAACCTTTCAGGTGCTCCAGGTATTTCTCCGCCAGATCCTGCGGGAACTGCTCACGCTCGATCTGCTGTTCCAGGATATAGAACAGGTGTACCGGGTTAGCCGCGACTTCGGCATGGTCAAAGTTGAACACCCGAGACAGAATTTTGAAGGCGAAACGGGTCGAAAGGCCATTCATACCTTCATCCACCCCGGCATAGTCACGATACTCCTGATACGACTTGGCCTTCGGATCGGTGTCTTTCAGGCTTTCACCATCGTAGACACGCATCTTCGAGTAGATGCTGGAGTTGTCTGGCTCTTTCATACGCGACAGCACGGTAAAGCGAGCCAGCGTTTCCAACGTGCCAGGGGCACAAGGCGCATGGGTCAGTTCGCTGTTATCCAGCAGTTTGTCGTAGATTTTAATCTCTTCCGACACCCGCAGGCAGTATGGCACCTTGACGATGTAAACACGGTCGAGGAAGGCCTCGTTGTTTTTGTTGTTGCGGAAGGTCACCCATTCCGATTCGTTGGAGTGTGCCAGGATAATACCGCTGAACGGCAGGGCAGAGATCCCCTCGGTACCGTTGTAGTTACCCTCCTGGGTGGCCGTTAACAGAGGATGTAGCACCTTGATTGGCGCTTTGAACATCTCCACGAACTCCATGATCCCCTGGTTGGCGCGGCACAGTGCACCGGAGTAGCCGTAGGCATCCGGATCGTTCTGCGCATGGTTTTCCAGCTTGCGGATATCCACTTTACCGACCAACGCAGAAATATCCTGGTTGTTCTCATCGCCCGGTTCGGTTTTGGCGATGGCAATTTGTTCAAGTATTGAAGGACGAACCTTCACCACTTTGAATTTGGTAATGTCACCGCCGAACTCATGCAGGCGTTTAGCGGCCCACGGCGACATAATGGTGCCAAGATAGCGCGTCGGGATGTTGTATTCTTTTTCCAGAATATTGGCATCCTCCTGCGGGTTGAACAGGCACAGCGGATGGTCATTGACCGGGCTGCGCTCGCCGTTGGCGCTCAGGGTGTAAATTGGCACACGCTGCATCAAGGCTTTCAGCCGTTCTGCCAGCGAGGATTTACCGCCACCCACCGGGCCCAACAGATAAAGGATTTGTTTCTTCTCTTCGAGGCCCTGGGCGGCGTGTCTCAGGTAAGAAACTATCTGTTCGATAGCTTCTTCCATGCCGTAGAACTCCTCGAATGCCGGATAGCGTGCGATCACGCGGTTGGAGAACAGGCGAGACATACGCGACTCAAGCGCGGTATCCACCATAACTGGTTCACCGATAGCCATGAGTAGACGTTCTGCCGCATTAGCATAGGCACTGCGATCTTGCCGGCAGATGGTAAGAAACTCCTGCAGTGTGAACTCTTCGTCCTTGGCAGCTTCGTAGCGCTGGCGATAGTGGTCAAATATGTTCATGGCGATGCCCGTCCTTTCGTTATTAGCACAGGTTAAAAAAGGAGCTGGTGTTGGTATTCTGGCTCCCGAAAGCGTGAAGTTATGACTGAATACAGCAACCCGTATGCCAACTTGGTGCGCTTATTCTCGCGAGTTGCGCTGTATTGCCACCGGATCCAGCCTAATTTCACCTTCTGATTTTAAGCTTAGTTGCATACTGGAAAATTTCCTGCAAGAGAAAGGGTCTTTTTTAAGTCATTTCAATGACTCAGTTATGGCGAAGGACGGCAAATGCCTTGTCTGGCGCGGGTTGCGGCAAAAAATGTCATCTTTTTGCCATCAATAATTCATCTTTAGGTTCTAAGTTATTCGATCTTCATCGTTTTCTATTGTAAAGATCCGGCAAGCTCATCCGTTTTCACATAAACTAGGGGCGTTAATTACACCTTGTTATCTATGGAAAAAAGCCAGTGAAGATATCTAAACTCAAAACGCTAGCAATTATCGCTTCCGCAATGGTTTGTGCGCACAGTGCTCAGGCAGGAAGCTGGTCACTCGGTGCTTCAGCGCTGGTTAGCCCCGATCCTTATCGTGGTTATCAGGATCGTGTCTACCCCGTTCCTATCATCAATTACGATGGCGATGATTTTTACTTCCATACGCTGTTGGCCGGCTATAACCTATGGAAAGATCAGCAAAATCAGCTGAGCCTGATCGCCTATTACTCGCCGTTGCACTATAAGCCAGGCGACAGTGACGACGACCGCATGAAGCAGTTGAACAAGCGCCGTAGCACCATGATGGCCGGTGTGGCTTTTACACATAGTGCTGATTGGGGAACGATCCGTACGGCCTTCTCTGGCGATACGTTGGACAACAGTAACGGCCTGGTGGGTGATATTGCCTATCTCTATAAGTTCCAAGTGGACTCCTGGAGCTTTGCTCCTGGCATCGGGGTAAACTGGAACAGTTCAAACCAGAACAAATACTACTATGGCATCAATGGCGATGAATCCCGCCGTAGTACCTTTGATACTTACAAGCCGAGCGATAGCTGGTCGCCATACGTCGAGTTGACTACCAACTATAATATCAACGCCAACTGGAATGCATTCTTCACGGGTCGTTATACGCGCCTGGGCAGCGATGTTAAAGACAGCCCAATGGTTGATAAATCTTATTCCGGCATGCTGTGGACGGGCGTAACTTACACCTTCTAACAGCCAGTTGCACTATTCTGGTGCGATGGGTGCATTTAAAAGGAGCAGCAATGCTCCTTTTGCACATCTGAGGTGCATGTATGGGGGGAGGAAAGAGGGGCAAAATGACTCGCCCCAGTTTTATCAACTATTTTTAATGCTGCGGATTTTCATCGCCAAGCGGGCAGGTTGCTCTCCAGAGGCGATCAGCGGCTTGCTTACGCGCCCGGTTTCGACACAAACCATGGTTTTGTAACCGTCGTTTGGCATGTCGGCCATGCTGCAGGAAAGCTCGACGCCTGGGTTCCAGGCGATCACATCACTCATATAGTGATGATTAACCTCGAGGGTCCGCTGTAAGACCGGGTCTTTGATCAGACTGCAAGGCGTGGCCTGGGTGTAGATGCGATCGGTTTGCCCGGTAAATTCCAGCTCGCCAACCTGACGTGCCTCGATCCCCTTAGCCACCTTATCAATATAATGCTCACCCAAACCGGCAACTTTGACCTTGTCGATGTCGCCGATCTGGAAATAGCTGTGCAGAGCGGCGGTAGCCTGGTAGTCACCGTGTGATTCCAGCTCCAACTCGCACTCTTCACCCAGCTTGAAGCGGGCGATCAGGGTGAAAGCATGTGGCCACAATTTGCGGCTCTGTTCGTTGTCTTGCAGCGTGAAGGTCAGGATCACACCGTTTTCGTCTTCATCGTGCGCGGTGAACTGCCACGGCTGATTACGGGCAAAGCCGTGGGAAGGGCTACCAGCCGGGCCAAACCACGGCCAGCAGATCGGTACGCCGCCGCGGATCGCCACGCCGTTTTTGAATGGCGTATTGTTGCTCAGCCAAAGCACCGGTTTATCACCGCTTGGCTGCCAGGCTAGCAGATGGGCTCCTTGCAGAGTAATGGCCGCACGGACTTTCGGGTGAGAAACCACCACCACCGGCAGTTCGCCCAATTGACGTTGGCTGATAAAAGGGGTGATTTGTTCGCTAACGGGTAGGGTGAAGATTTTTTCGTTCATGTTGTTGCCTTCTTTTCGCCGCAAAAACAAATAAAAAGGGCGACTTAGAGTCGCCCTTGATAATCAGCTTCGCATCATGCCATTACTTGGAGATGTGAGCGATCAGGTCCAGTACTTTGTTTGAGTAGCCAGTTTCGTTATCGTACCAGGAAACCAGTTTCACAAAGGTGTCGCTCAGCGCGATACCGGCTTTGGCATCGAATACAGAAGTCAGTTTTTCGCCGTTGAAATCGGTAGAAACCACTTCGTCTTCGGTGTAGCCCAACACGCCTTTCAGCTCGCCTTCTGAAGCGGCTTTGAGAGCAGCACAGATTTCTTTGTAAGAAGCTGGTTTTGCCAGACGGGCAGTCAGGTCAACCACAGACACGTTCGGGGTAGGAACGCGGAACGCCATACCGGTCAGTTTGCCGTTCAGTTCTGGGATAACTTTACCTACTGCTTTAGCAGCACCGGTAGAAGAAGGGATGATGTTCTGGGATGCGCCGCGGCCGCCGCGCCAGTCTTTGTGAGACGGGCCATCAACGGTTTTCTGAGTTGCGGTAGTGGCATGCACAGTAGTCATCAGAGCTTCAACGATGCCGAACTTGTCGTTGATCACTTTAGCCAGTGGTGCCAAGCAGTTGGTGGTACAAGAAGCGTTGGAAACGATTTCTTGGCCAGCGTAAGACTTGTGGTTCACGCCCATAACGAACATAGGGGTGTCATCTTTGGATGGGCCAGTCAGAACAACTTTCTTAGCACCTGCAGCGATGTGTTTACGTGCAGTTTCGTCAGTCAGGAACAGGCCAGTTGCTTCAGCAACGACGTCAACGTTGACTTCGTTCCATTTCAGGTTAGCCGGATCTCTTTCTGAGGTACAACGGATGGTTTTGCCGTTAACAACCAGGTGGCCGTCTTTAACTTCTACAGTACCGTCGAAACGGCCATGGGTAGAGTCATACTTCAGCATGTAAGCCATGTACTCTGCGTCTAACAGATCGTTGATTGCAACGATTTCGATGTCAGAACGTTCCTGAGCAGCACGGAAAACAATGCGACCGATACGGCCAAAACCGTTGATACCTACTTTGATAGTCATATATTCCACCAGCTATTTGTTAGTGAATAAAAGGTTGGTTGTAAAATTACAAAAACCTTACCGAGCGTCAAGCGGAATCGTGTCAATTCTTGCTGCAAGTCAAACCAGAAGCCCGGTTTTGCACACAAATCGCACATTCCATTTACGTTTAGCCTCCAATACATATGGGGACAAACCGCTAAGTATTAAAGTCAGTACGTGCAAGATATGTGATCAAAGTCACATATGGCGGCAGCGTAACCTTTATGCCGTACAGTTTAGGCTAAAAAGGCCTGCAGCGTTGTTAATTTTTTGTTATTATTACTCATTGTTTTCGTTGATATTATCCACACTGCGGGAATAGCACAAATGGTTAAAGAGACAACCCCTAAGACACCGCTCACGGAACTGAATGAAATCCAACGTTATGTGACGCAAGAGCGCGGCACGGAAGCTCCCTATAGCGGTAAATTACTGCATAACCAGCGTGAGGGCGTTTACCATTGCCTGTGCTGTAACGCGCCACTGTTCTTCTCCGCCAGCAAGTTTGATTCTGGCTGCGGCTGGCCCAGCTTCTATCAGCCAGTCTCGGACGATGCCATTCGTTATCTTGATGATAATTCACATAATATGCATCGAGTTGAGATCCGCTGTGGTAACTGCGACGCGCATTTGGGACACGTGTTTCCCGATGGTCCGCAGCCGACTGGCGAACGTTACTGTGTCAACTCCGCGTCACTGAATTTCACCGATGACGAGAATGGCGAGCAGACGGCAGGTTAAGCTGTAACCAAACCAACAAAATCGATTCAGCTAATTATTCATCCCTGGGTGAGGACATGCTCTGATGGAAGTAAAAGATCTGATTGCGGCCATGACGCCGGAAATCTACCAGCGGCTGGTGCTGGCTGTGGAACTGGGCAAGTGGCCGGATGGTGTGGCATTGACGCCAGAGCAGAAAGAACACAGCCTGCAGGCGGTGATGCTGTGGCAGTCGATGAACAATGCGGACCCACAGCACATGAGCATAGGCACCGACGGGCAAATCGTGATGAAAAGCAAACAGGAGCTGAAGCAGCAGTTTATGGCCGAGCCGTTGGCCAAGCTGAAGCCGCAGTAACCTGTTGCTGATAGGGCGATGTTGTCATCGCCCTGATGGTTTTACTGCTTCTGCGGGCTCAAGCCTAAGCTTTCTGCCAACTGATGGGCCAAGCGGTTGTTATCGTCCGCGCCATACTCCCAGAACATCGCCCCTCCCAATCCTTTGCTCTTGATGTACTCGGCCTTGATGGCTACCGAGCGTGGGCTTTCATAGCTTATCGCGAACAGCGGCTTACCTGTGGCTGACTTCATCATCAGATAGGGCACCTTGGCCTCGTTATCCCAATGCGCGGTGAAGCGCCGTTGTGGGTCTTTCAGCATCTTGTTCACGATATCGTTGTACTTGATGTAGCTGTCTTTATCCAAATCCACGCCCAGCGACTTGAAGACGTCTTTTTCACGTGCGGTGAAATAGGGCTGGGTGACGGGATGCTTGGCCGCTTCTGCCACATCCCAATCAATACCTGGCTCGGTGGCGCGTTTAGGTACCCGGCCATAGAAACCGATCCCCAGATTGAGTTGAGCAGGCTTCAGCCCGGCGGCCAGATAGTTGTTAACCACAAAGTCGGCGCTGTACTTGTCGGCGGCAGCCACGGTTGGCCACTCCTTGGAGTCATAGAGATTGGAGTTGAAATACTGGGTACCGTACGCCATGTCGTAGGTCATCAGATTGATGTAGTCCAGATAGGGCGCGATAGCCTTAACGTCGACCCATTCCTGCGGACTTTTGACGTTGGCCCCCACGGCGATGGTCAGCAGTTTATCTTTACCCAGCGCCTGATGCAGTTCGCTCAGTAGGGAGGTGAAGTTGGCCCGGTCAGTCGGTTGGCTTTCCACCAATCCCCAGGCACCGTTAACAGGGTATTCCCAATCCAGATCGATACCATCAAGCTGATACTTGGCAATCACCTCCTGCACCGAACGGATAAATACCGCCCGGCTTTCCGGTGTCGCTGCCGCGCCGGAGAACCCACGAGCGCCCCAGCCGCCAACGGACAGCAATACCTTCAACGCCGGGTTTTGTTGGCGCAATACGGGTAATCGCTTTAAGTCTGCTTCGACTTTTGGGGAAAGATAGATTTGGTGCAGGTGGGAGGGATCTTTCAGTGCCGGGTTGGTTTCCTCTTTTTCAGCGTTATAAATCAGGCCGAAAGAGTAGTTGAGGTGGGTGATCTGGCTGACGTCCAGCTGGTTGATATCACCGCCAGGCCCGGCGGTTACGTCGCCACCGCCGTTGAAGTAGCCGACAGAAAGATAAGGTGCCGCGTGCGCGATGCCCACGCCAGCCATACCAAGTTGCACCGCGACCAGCAAGGGCAGCAGTTTACGGGTTAAAGCCATATTGTCTCCTTTGGTCAGCAAGGCTGACCTGAACCGCACGTGGCGGTATCAATAAAGCCGGGCTCAGCAGGCCCCGGATGCGTATAACTTATTGATGCCAATGCACCAGCAGCCATAACAGCAAAAGAGACGGGAGGGGACAAGGCAACATCGCAGAAGAATGGTGGGAATGTGAGCAGCGTCGAAAATAAAGCGGTTGGCGGGGGATATGGGGCGCAGAGGTCAAGCAGCCCCAAAAACCGTTAGCGCTGAGTAAATTGTGACAGCGTAACTAATTGTGCGCCAGCCGACTGCATTTCGGCTAAAGCCTGCTCGCTGTCATCGGGACGCAAATTGACACCTCGGCAGCCATCGGTAATGACCTGAGTCTGATAACCCAAGCGCAAGGCATCCAGCACGCTGAACTTGACGCAATAATCGGTGGCCAGCCCCATCACGGCAAGATGAGTGATGCCGCGCTCCTTCAGCCAGCCATCGAGTGCCGTTTGCGCCCGGTGCCCGTTATCAAAGAAAGCACTATAGCTATCGATATCCGGGTTCTCGCCCTTACGGAATATCGCTGCGATATGCTGCTTATCAAGCTGGGGATGAAGCTCTGCGCCAGGGCTGCCTTGAACGCAGTGCACCGGCCACCAAATCTGGGGCAGCCCTTCAAGTTCCCCAAGCATGCCAATCTGTGCGCTGGAGTTAATGGCGAAGCTGCGATGATCCACCGGGTGCCAGTCCTGGCTGGCAATCACCATTTCGTTACGGGCCAGGCTGGCTGCGATAGCCTGATTGGCGATGGCAATGGTGTCATCACCTTCCGCCACGCCTAAAGCGCCGCCGGGGCAAAAGTCGTTTTGCAAATCAATCAGCAACAGGGCTGTTTTCATCAAGATTCCTACTTCGGTTAGCCCGCAGCGCTTAGTTCGCCACGCAGGTCTTGTTGCATCAGGCTGCGGATCTCTTCCGGGGTTAATGACTGGCTCAACAGGTAATGCAACTTGGTCAGTGCGGCTTCCACCGTCATATCAAAACCGCTGATCACCCCAGCATGGGCCAGGGCATTACCGGTCGCATAACCCTCCATATTGACCCGGCCGGAGATACATTGTGTCAGGTTGACCACTACGATGCCACGCTCGGAGGCGTCACGCAATTCATCCACCAGTTCGGCCTTTTGCGGCGCGTTACCGACGCCGTAAGAGCGCAGGATCAATGCTTTGACCGGTTGTAGCAGGAAGTTACGCACCACGGCACCGGAAATCCCCGGATAAATCGTCACCACCCCGATGGGCTGTGGCGTGATGTTATGCACGATCAATTCCCCGTTGCACACCGGAGAGGCGATGCCGGTCTGGCGGCGAATGTGGATACCTGCTTCCAGTAAGGGCGGCAGATTAGGCGAGGCGAAGGCATCAAAGCCGTCGGCATGTGCCTTGGTAGTGCGGTTGCCACGAAACAGCTTGTTGTTGAAGAACAGGCTGACCTCGTTCACCGGGTGATTGGCGGCCAGATAGAGGGCATTCAACAGATTGGTTTGACCGTCGGAGCGCAATTCTGCCAGTGGGATTTGCGATCCGGTGACGATCACCGGCTTATCCAGGTTCTCCAGCATGAAGGACAGGGCTGAAGCGGTAAACGCCATGGTATCGGTGCCGTGCAGAATAACAAAGCCGTCATAGTGAGCGTAGTTCTGTTTGATGTCGTCGGCGATATGCTGCCAGTCTTCGGGGGTCATATCCGAAGAGTCGATCAACGGGGCATATTCATGAATGGTGAAATCCGGCATTTCTGGCCGATGGAACTCGGGCATCAGCGCCAACTGGCGCTGTAGGTGGCCGGAAACCGGGATGTAGCCCTGTTCGGAACGCTGCATACCGATAGTACCGCCGGTATAGGCGACGTAAATGGATTTCTTTTGCATGGCTTCGATCTTGTGGCTGTCAGATAGGCTGAATTATAGGGAGATGGCAGCAGAAAAAAAGCCCGGCGGCTGCCGGGCTAGAGATTTATTTGTTAACGGACCTCTCCGCAAGTCAGGCATATGGCATAACGATGCTGTGGATCGTTCAGGTTATTAAACAGGCCAGGCTGTTCTTTCACCGCCAACGCCACCGATGCCAACGGAGCTGGCAGCATGGACTGGATCGCCGCAGGCAGCATGGCGTGGATAGAAACGCCAAACTGGCTCAGCAGCATATCCGTCATGCTAGGGGTATCGATAAACCAGTTGAGTTGCCACTGTGGCAGCTTGGCTAGCTCTGCCGCTTTCTTCACGGCGTCGTCAAAGTCACCCAGTTGGTCAATCAGGCCATTTTTCTTGGCGTCACTACCGATCCAGACGTGCCCCTGAGCAATGTGATCGACCTGCTCCGGCGTCATTTTCCGGGCGGTGGCCACCAGGTTGATGAAGTTCTGGTAACCGTTTTCGATGTTCAACTGCATCATCTGTGAGAACTCTGGCGGCAGGGCTTTGGTCACGGCCAGATCGGCCAGTGGTGACGTCGCAACGCCGTCGGTATGTACCCCAACGCTGTCCAGCGTGTTCTCATAGGTGTTGATCACGCCAAAGATACCGATGGAACCGGTGAGGGTGCTCGGGTTGGCAATAATGTAATCTGCCGGAGTCGACACCCAGTAACCGCCAGACGCGGCCATTCCGCCCATGGAAACCACCACCGGTTTACCTGCGGCGCGAACCGCAGCCAGCTCGGAGCGGATCACTTCTGAAGCGCTGACGCTACCGCCAGGGCTATTGACGCGCAGGATGACGGCTTTGATTTTCGGATCCAGACGCGCCTGACGCAGCTGTGAGGCCGTGGTATCGCCACCGACCGATCCTGGCGTCTGTGGGCCATCCATGATCGCGCCATTGACAAAGATAACGGCGATCTCACCGCCCTGATCCGGTGCCGGTTGCGGCTGGTAATCGTAGATGCTGACCGCATTGAAGTCATTGCTCTGCTTGTCCCAACCGAAGGTTTTTACCAACTGTGTTTCTATCGCAGTGCGGGAGGCCAGTTCATCCACCAGTTTACTGTTCAGGGCGAACTGTGCGGTATCGCCACCCGCTGCCTTTAAGCCACTGAGAATATCTGCTGCGCCTGGGAACAACTGATCGGGTGTGAGTTGACGGTTAGCCGCCACCGTAGCCAGATAGTTTTGCCACAGCCCGCCGACCCAGCGGCTATCGGCTTCCCGCGCTGCCGGTGACATATCATCACGGATCAGCGGCTCTACGGCAGATTTATAGGTGCCCACGCGGAAAATATTGGTAGTGACCTTCAGCTTTTCCAACAGGGATTTGTAGTAAAGGTTGTTGGTCGCGAAACCATGCAGATCGACGGCACCCTGAGGTGACAGGTAGATCTTGTTGGCATAGCTGGCCAGGTAGTATTGCGTCTGGTTATAGCTGTCGCCGATGGCATAGATTGGTTTACCGCTGTCGCGGAACTCGCGCAGTGCCTTACCGATGTATTGCAGGGAAGGCTGATCTGCCCCGGCAAAATCGTTCAGCTGCAACACCATGCCGGTGATGTTTTTATCATCTTTGGCCTTGCGAATGGTATCCACCAGGTCAAACAGTGAGTTTTCCTGCAGACGGTTGCTGGAGGCGCCCAACAGTTCGCGGCCCCACTGACGAACGCGGTTGTTCACCGAAGGTTGATCGACCACCACGCCGCTGAGATCGACCAGCAGTGCGCCATGTGGCGTTACTACCGAAGAATTGCCTTGGAGTGAGAGATAAATACCGACCCCGACCAGGATCAAGAAAATCAGGAACAAGTTCAGGATAAGTTCCCTGACAAAATTCAGCAGACGCCATGTCCATCTGAAAATACCTGCAATAATTCGCCCCAATGTGCGCATGTGCTCTCCAACAAGAGTCTAGAATGTTCCGCTATCCTAATGAGCGGCCGAAGAAATGTCAGCTTTAAATCACCTGCCATTTATCCCCATGCAGCTTGAATGGCAACGGGTATAGGCAGTATTACAGAGGCTGTAACTCTATGTAGAGCTATGTTAACGTGATTTATACGAAAATTGTTATCAGGAGTTAATGATGGATGCACTGGATCTTTTACTCAATCGCCGTTCTGCGTCACGCCTGACCGCCCCGGCACCCACAGGTGAAGTGCGTCAGAATATCATCAACGCAGGGCTGCGCGCACCGGATCACGGGACGTTACAGCCGTGGCGTTTTATCCTGATCGAGGATCAGGGTCTGCAACGCTTCAGTGAATTACTGCAAGCGGCCGCCAGACACGATGAGCTGGATGAGAGTGCGGTGGAAAAGGCCAAACAGGCACCTTTTCGTGCGCCACTGATTATCACAGTGGTTGCTCATTGCAGTGAAAACCCGAAAGTGCCTCGCTGGGAGCAGGTTGTCTCTGCTGGTTGCGCCGTGCAGGCGATGCAAATGGCCGCCTTGGCGCAAGGCTTTAATGGCATCTGGCGCAGCGGTGCCTGGACAGAGCATCCGTTGGTGCGCGAAGCCTTCGCCTGCCGTGAGCAGGACGAGATCGTCGGTTTCCTCTATCTGGGTACGCCGCAGTTAAAAGGTTCCACTAAAGTGGTCGCTCCAGACAGTACACCTTTCGTCCGCTACTTCTGATCCGCCATGCGGGAACTCGCTCGAGAATGCGCGATAACCCGCAGTTTTGTACTGTTTCTGAGCAGGTCGCACGCATAATGCCAACCTGCTCTTATCAATCCCCTCGGCAAGCGCTACCCTATATCCCATTGTGATATCCTTACATTCGTTTGTTACCCAGAGGGAGTGGACTATGACATCGTCGGCCATTCGTTTGACCCAGTACAGCCACGGCGCTGGCTGCGGCTGTAAAATCTCGCCCAAAGTGCTTGAAACGATACTGCATAGCGAGCAGGAAAAGTTTATCGATCCCCATCTGTTGGTGGGTAATGAAACGCGTGATGATGCCGCTGTGTATGACATCGGTAACGGCGTGGGCATCATCAGCACCACCGATTTCTTTATGCCGATCGTCGACGATCCGTTTGATTTTGGCCGTATTGCGGCAGCCAATGCCATCAGCGACGTGTATGCCATGGGCGGTAAGCCAATCATGGCGATTGCCATTCTCGGCTGGCCGATTGCCAAATTACCCGCAGAGGTTGCCCAACAGGTGATCGACGGTGGCCGCTATGCTTGCCAGCAGGCGGGGATTGCATTGGCGGGTGGCCATTCGATCGATGCTCCAGAGCCGATTTTTGGCTTGGCCGTGACCGGCATCGTCAAAACCGAACTGGTGAAGAAAAACAGTGCGGCGCAGGCAGGCACCAAGCTATTCCTGACCAAACCGCTGGGCATTGGCGTACTGACCACCGCAGAGAAGAAAAGCAAACTGCTGGCCGAACACCAAGGCTTGGCTACTGAGGTCATGTGCCAGTTGAACAAGCCTGGGGCGGACTTTGCCGAAGTGGCAGGCGTAACGGCGATGACCGATGTCACCGGCTTTGGCCTGCTTGGTCACCTTAGCGAGATGTGCCAGGGTTCCGATCTGCAGGCAACCGTATGGTTCGAATGCGTGCCGAAACTGCCGGATGTCGAACGTTATATCAGCGAAGGCTGCGTGCCGGGAGGTACCGGGCGTAACTTTGAAAGCTATGGTCATCTGGTGGGCGCTATGAGCGATCTGCAACGTCAATTGCTGTGCGATCCGCAAACCTCTGGCGGTTTGCTGCTGGCGGTCTTGCCGGAAGCCGAAGCCGAGGTGCAGGCGATAGCAGCCCGACATGGCATCACGCTGAACGCGATTGGTGAATTGCAGGCCGCACAGGCGGGTAAACCACTGATCGAGGTTGTCTAGTGTCAACGGTGCAGACTCGACAGGATACGCAAGACTACCAGCGCCTTTTTCTACAGGATGTGCCGCTGATTGACGTGCGCGCGCCGATAGAGTTTACGCAGGGGGCATTCCCCTGTTCAGTTAACCTGCCGCTGATGAGCGACAGTGAACGTCAGGCGGTGGGCACCTGCTACAAGCAGCATGGTCAACAAGCAGCGATTGCCCTTGGACACAGCCTGGTCAACGGTAAACTGCGAGAGCAGCGCACGCAAGCCTGGATCGAACAGTGTGCGCGGCAGCCAGAAGGTTATATCTACTGTTTCCGCGGTGGTCTACGTTCGCAATTGGTGCAACAGTGGCTGCTTGAGGCTGGCGTTGATTATCCGCGTGTGGTGGGTGGCTATAAGGCGTTGCGCAATTTTCTGCTCGGTGCGCTTGAGGCCGCCGCTGCGTTGCCTATGCTGATCGTTGGCGGTAATACCGGCTGCGGCAAGACGCTGCTGATTAATGAATTGGCGGCCGGTATCGATCTGGAAGGGATCGCCCATCATCGTGGCTCCTCCTTTGGCCGTACGCTGGTGAAACAGCCTACCCAGATAGATTTCGAAAATCATCTGGCCATACGCATGCTGAAAAAACAGCATGCTGGTTGCCGCCATTGGGTGTTAGAAGATGAAAGCCGGATTATCGGTTCTACCAATCTGCCTTTAAGCTTGTTCAATGGCATGCAGCAGGCTGCTCTGGTGGTGATTGACGATCCGTTTGATGTGCGTGTGGCACGCCTGCAAGATGAGTACATCGACCGGATGCGCATTGCCTTTGAGCAAGCTTATGGCGAGCAAGATGGCTGGCGGCAATATGATGAATATCTGCATCATGGCCTGTTTGCCATCCGCCGCCGCCTGGGGCTGGAACTGTTCCAGCAGTTGACGGTGCGTCTGGGATCGGCGCTGCAAGTGCAACGGCTCAGTGGCCAAAGCGAAGCGCATCAGCAATGGCTGGTACCGCTGTTGCAGCACTATTACGACCCGATGTATCGCTATCAACTAGAGAAGAAAACCCAACGTGTGATCTTTCGCGGTAATTACGTGGAAGTCAGAGAGTTCCTGATGACGTATAGCCAGAATAACGGTGAATAATGCGACTGTTTATAGCCGAAAAACCGAGTTTGGCCCGCGCCATTGCTGATGTCCTACCCAAACCCCATCGTCGGGGTGACGGCTTTATTGCCTGTGGCAGCAACGATGTGGTGACCTGGTGCGTTGGGCACCTGTTGGAGCAGGCGCAGCCGGATGCTTACGACAGCCGTTACGCGCGCTGGTCGTTGGCCGACTTGCCAATAATCCCGCAGAAGTGGCTATTGCAGCCGCGTCCTTCGGTCAGCAAACAGTTGAACGCGATCAAAAAGCTGCTGGCAGAGGCCGACGAAGTGATCCACGCGGGTGACCCGGATCGGGAAGGGCAGTTGCTGGTGGATGAGGTGCTGGATTATCTGGCACTGACGCAGGAAAAACGCCAGAACGTGCGACGTTGCCTGATTAACGATCTCAACCCACAGGCGGTGGAGCGTGCGGTACAGCGCCTGCGTGATAACCGTGATTTTATCCCGCTATGCGTTTCTGCGTTGGCGCGTGCGCGTGCCGACTGGCTTTACGGCATCAACATGACCCGGGCTTATACGCTGCTAGGGCGTAACGCGGGCTACGACGGCGTGTTGTCGGTGGGGCGGGTACAGACGCCAGTGTTGGGGCTGGTGGTGCGGCGCGATGAAGAGATCGAAAACTTCGTCGCGAAAGACTTCTTTGAGGTGAAAGCGCACATCGTCACGCCCAAGGAAGAGCGCTTTGTCGCCCTGTGGCAACCGAGTGAGTCTTGTGAACCTTATCAGGATGAGGAGGGGCGTTTACTGCACCGGCCGTTGGCCGAACACGTAGTTAAACGCATCGAAGGCGCACCGGCGCTGGTCACCTCGTATAACGATAAACGGGAATCGGATACTGCTCCACTACCGTTTTCCCTTTCCACGCTGCAGATTGAGGCATCGAAACGCTTTAACCTCAGCGCCCAGCAGGTGTTGGACGTTTGCCAACGGTTGTATGAAACCCACAAGCTGATTACTTATCCGCGTTCTGACTGCCGTTATCTGCCAGAGGAGCACTTTGCCGGGCGTCATGCCGTGTTGAACGCTATCAGCGTCCATCAGCCGGATCTCTATCCACAGCCGATAATCGATAGCGAACGCCGTAACCGCTGCTGGGACGACAAAAAGGTCGATGCTCACCACGCGATTATTCCCACGGCGCGTGCCAGCAAGGCCAGTCTGAGCCAGGATGAACTCAACGTTTATGGTTTGGTGGCCCGACAATATCTGATGCAGTTCTGCCCGGATGCGATGTTCCGCAAGTGCGTCATCGAGCTGGATATCGCTGGCGGCAAGTTTATCGCCAAGGCGCGTTTCCTGGCTGAGGCGGGCTGGCGAACCTTGCTGGGTAGCAAAGAGCGTGATGAGGAAAACGAAGGTGCACCTCTGCCCGTTGTCGCCAAAGACGATGAGTTGTTGTGCGAGCGTGGCGAAGTGGTTGAACGCCAGACTCAACCGCCGAGGCCCTTTACTGATGCCAGCCTGTTGTCGGCCATGACCGGGATTGCGCGTTTCGTGCAGGATAAAGCGCTAAAGAAAATCCTGCGAGCGACCGATGGTTTAGGGACAGAGGCAACGCGCGCAGGCATTATCGAGCTGCTATTCAAGCGGGCGTTTCTCTACAAGAAAGGGCGCTATATTCATTCCAGCGAAACCGGACGGGCATTGATCCATTCATTGCCAGACCTGGCGGCACGCCCTGATATGACGGCGCAGTGGGAGTCAACGTTGACGCAAATCAGCGAAAAATCCTGCCGTTATCAGGATTTTATGCAGCCGTTGGAGGGTACACTGCAGCAGTTGATCTATCAGGCCAAGCAGAGCCGGGCCAGTATAGCGTTTCGTGGCTTATCGCCTGCACCGTCAGCCGGGGCGAAAAAGCGTAAAAAAAGTGCCGGTAAGGCACGGGAGAAAAGTGAATGAGCCGCATACCCTTGTTGATTGGTTGTTTGGCACTGTTTTCCACTGGCGTATTGGCCAATCGCGGCAATGTCGATGTCGTCGTGCCGGTTTCCCCTGAAATATGGGGTACCGCACGTACCACGACAACGCCGCCGCCCTGCAATCGTTGCTGCATTTATCAGAATCAAAACTATTCTGAAGGTGCGCTGCTGAAAGTGGGTGACGAGATGATGCAATGCGCGCGTGACCCTAACGTAACGGGCACCAATCCGTTAATCTGGATCCGCCTCAAGCGGTGATAGCAACAGCCTGACCTCTGTACTCACCTTAACCGTGCCACCAATTGATTTCAATTCCTGACAACGGCACCATTACAGCTCCCTCTCACTAAAGGAGAGTTAGGGCGAGGGGGATAATAATCGGGTATAGCTTTCCAACAGGGGAATATCGGCGGGGGCTAGCGGGTAATCTCTGGCCTGCTCGGGCGTAACCCAAGCAAATGCACTATGGCAATGCCGCTGTAATTCCCCGCTAAAGGAGACAACCTGCCAGGCATGTAGCCGGATAATTCTTTCCTTTTGCGGCCACTGATTGCTGGCCACAAAGCTCCCCACTTTGGCGATAATGCCCAACTCTTCCCTCAGTTCACGTGTGAGCGCCTGGGGCTGGCTCTCAGCCATTTCGACTTTACCGCCGGGAAACTCCCATAGGCCAGCCTGATCGCTGCTGCTATCGCGCTGGGCGAGCAGGATTTTGCCGTCTTGTTCGATAATGGCGGCAACGACATCAATGATTTTCATAGCGAGTATTCAATATTGCCCCGACGTGTATCGGGGCTGGGAGATTACAGTGTGAACTCGGCCCAGACGGGAGCATGGTCTGAGGGTTTCTCCATACCGCGGATCTGATAATCAATGCCGGTGGCGGTACAGCGCGCAGCCAATGAGGTGCTAGCCAACAGCAGATCGATGCGCAGGCCACGGTTTTCATCAAAACCGCGCGAACGATAGTCAAACCATGAGAACTCATCGTTACGCTCAGGGTTGGCATGACGGTAGGTATCTACCAGCCCCCAGTCCAGCAGGCGGCCCATCCACTCACGCTCTTCCGGTAGGAAGGAGCACTTACCCGTGCGCAACCAACGTTTGCGGCTTTCTTCACCAATGCCGATGTCCAGATCGCTTGGGCTGATGTTCATATCGCCCATGATCAATACCTGCGATTCTGCCGGCAGTTGTTGCAGATAATTTTGCAGGTCTTGATAGAAGCGGGTTTTGGCCGGGAATTTGATAGGGTGGTCGCGGCTTTCTCCTTGCGGGAAGTAACCATTAATCACCGTCAATGTGCCTTGTGGCGTTGCCAGGTCGGCCATGATGATACGACGCTGCGCATCTTCTTCATCAGTAGGGAAACCGCGGCGTACGGCAAGAGGTTGATCTTTAGTCAGCAACGCGACGCCGTAATGGCCTTTCTGCCCATGATAGAACACGTGATAGCCGTGTTGGCTGACTTCTTCCAGCGGGAACATATCGTCGTGGACTTTGGTTTCCTGCAGGCCGATCACATCCGGCTGATGCTGTTCAATAATTGCTGCCAGCTGATGCGGACGTGCACGCAGTCCATTGATATTAAAAGAAACAAACTTCATGAGCGCTGCCGTTTTATCCGAATAAATGTGTTCAGATAGTAGCAGAGTTTGGCCGAAAATGTAACGCGGACCAGCGGCGGTTTGCCGCTGGCTGGCGGCCAGGGGTTATTTTGCCCAGCGGTCGTAATTCTGTGGCTGATAGTCATCAAACAGCTGGATTAAGGCTGCTGGAGAATCGCTGATATGCAGGGTCTTGAGATAATCATGCCGCATAAAGCCTTGGTCGGCGACGTGCTGTAAAAACTGGCTTAGCGGGTGGTAAAACTCGTTAATATCCAGTAACCCGACCGGCTTGCTGTGATAGCCGATCTGCCCCCAGGTCCAGATTTCGAACAGCTCTTCCAGCGTACCGATACCGCCAGGCAGAGCAATAAAGCCGTCGGCCAGCTCGGCCATCCGCGCTTTACGGGTGTGCATGTCGGGGACGATTTCCAATTCGGTCAGGCCGCGGTGAGCCGTTTCCGCCTCGACCAGCCGTTGGGGAATGATGCCGATTGCTTCACCACCGGCCTCTAGAACTGCATCGGCAACCACGCCCATTAACCCTTTCTTACCACCGCCATACACCAGACGCCGCCCTTGGGTGGCAAGCAGATGGCCTAGTTGACGTGCGTTTTCGACATAGGCCGGATTATTGCCCTCGCTGGCACCACAAAAGATACAAATGTTGTTACGCATGACTTTCCCTTGCTGCTTTAACGAAGCCAGTGGTATAGCGAATTGTTGGCGGGAGTTCAAGGGGGAATTGGTATTGCAATGGTGGTGGGGAGGATGGCTTTGTACAGGCGAGACTGGTTGTCTGAGTAATAGTGTTTTATACCGCGACGTCCGGTGGGAGTCATTGCAGGTTAGTCGACCGTTGAGCGCAGGGATGCGCGATTTCGAGCCCCCAGGGATGGGTTTACGGTGTGTCGGCGTTCTGTATGACTTCCACCGGAATCACAATGAGGAGCAGCTATTTGATTCGGTGATGCATGCTGATACGACGGAAATATTTAGTCTGTGATGGGGATACAAGGATGGTGGTGGGGAGGATGACCGCGCAAGCGCGTTGTCCACTACGTGGACTCGAACCTTGGTCGAAGCTTCTCATCCTTCCCAATTCGGTGGTACATGGGAGTGGAGTGATGATTTAAAGTGTGGGAGGTATATAAAGAGATGGTGGTGGGGAGGATGACCGCGCAAGCGCGTTGTCCACTGCGTGGACTCGAACCTTGGTCGAAGCTTCTCATCCTTCCCAATTCGGTGGTAAATGGGAATGAGATGATGATTTGAAACTGGGAGTTGTATAGAGAGATGGTGGTGGGGGAAGGATTCGAACCTTCGAAGTCTGTGACGGCAGATTTACAGTCTGCTCCCTTTGGCCGCTCGGGAACCCCACCATGGTATTCATGGATTTTTTTCTGGCAAGAAATCGGCTAGATTTCCATTTTTGTTTTGTAGTGTTCGTCAGTCCGTAACCGCTTCACCATATGATGGTAGTGGGAAGGATTACCGCGCAAGCGCGTTGTCCACGATGTGGACTCGAACCTTGGTTGAAGCTTCTCATCCTTCCTCCTCAGTGCTAAATGAAACTCTGAACAACATTTCATTTTAGTGGTCGAGGCGGAGATGGTGGTGGGGGAAGGATTCGAACCTTCGAAGTCTGTGACGGCAGATTTACAGTCTGCTCCCTTTGGCCGCTCGGGAACCCCACCATGATGCTCATGGTTCACTACTATTTACTGGGAATCGGCTAGATCCCTCGGTACTACATAATTGCTAGCGAAACGTCTGTCTCGGTAAGCGGGGCGCATCATATCAAATGAAGCGCTTGTGTAAAGCATTGAAATGCAGAAAATGAATTGTTTGTCGCTTTTTTATTCTCAGCGGTGCTTCCGTGAACGAAAGACACCGCTTTCTTAAGCAATTACAGGATCACCGTGCGATTACCGTAGACGAACACGCGTTGAGCCAACACATGATACAGTGCGCGGCTAAGTACGTTTTTCTCCACGTCACGCCCGGCACGCATCATATCTTCTGCCGAATAGGTGTGATCGACATGAATAACGTCCTGCATGATAATTGGGCCTTCATCCAGGCTGTCGTTCACGTAGTGCGCCGTTGCCCCGATGATCTTCACGCCACGCTCATAAGCCTGGTGATAAGGGCGTGCACCGATAAAGGCTGGCAGGAACGAATGGTGAATATTGATCACCTGGTTCGGGTAATGCTGAACGAAAGCCGGGGTGAGTACGCGCATATACTTGGCCAATACTACGTAATCCGGTTGGTATTGGTCGATTTGAGCGATCATCTGTTGATCATGCTGCTCACGCGTCAGCCCCTCGTGGCTGACCAGATGGAACGGAATGTCAAAACGTTCAACCAGCGTCTGCAACGTGGTGTGGTTGCCAATGACGGCGGCAATCTCAACGTCCAGTCCGCCATAGGCGCTTTTCATCAGCAGATCGCCCAGGCAGTGGGCTTCTTTGGTAACCAGCACCACAATGCGGCGGCGGCCTGCGCTGTGCAGCTCGCGCACTGAACCATCCGGTAACGCGCCGTCCAGATCGGCCAACAAGGTCGAGTCATTGAAGATCCCTTCCAACTCGGTACGCATAAAGAAACGACCGGTGAGGTGATCGACAAACTCATTGTTCTGCACAATGTTCAATTCGTGCTTGTAACAAATGTTGGTGATCTTGGCAATCAGCCCTTTGGCATCGGGGCAGATGGTGCGTAAAATTTTTCTTTGTACGTTTTGCTGTGGCATGAGTGTGTCGCTTCCGTCTGATTCTTAACCCGCAGGCTTATTGCCCGCAGCACTTTTTATATTTTTTGCCTGAACCGCAGGGGCAAACGGTATTTCTGCCCGGTTGAGGTTTGGTTCCGTCGATATAGTACCAGCGTTGATCAAGACGAAGGAAGCGGGAACGCTCATGCATGGCACTCGCGCTTTCCCCATCGCGCGATCGGGCTATGAATTCAACGAACCCCTCATCGGCGCTATTGCCGGCGGTTTCCGCTACTACCGTCAGCCCAAGCCATTCGGTATTGCCAAAACTGCCGCTGATGGCGCTGCGCCACTCTTCGGGATTGCAGTCTGGGTGCCAGGTCGCAATAAGATAATCCACATCCCGTTTTACATAGGCGGAATATCTCGAACGCATTAATATGCCCGGCGACATGGCGTATTGAGTACCTGTTATATAGGGCGCACAGCAAGCGCTGTAGTCCAGCCCGCTGCCGCAGGGGCATCGCTCAGTCAAAAATATCGCCTCTCAGTGGTTAGCCTGCGTGATGTATAGCCGCAGCTAAAATGAATTTAACGCATATGTTACCTAACATCATTCGTTGATGACAATGTACCCTACGATTGGGCTGAGTGAATTCACTGTGCAAAGGATAGGCGAAGCATGCGGAAAATTAAAATCGGGTTGGCATTAGGGGCCGGGGCCGCCAAGGGATGGGCGCATATCGGCGTGATTAACGCACTGCGTAAGCTGGGTATCGAAGCAGATATTGTTGCAGGATGTTCCGTGGGAGCACTGGTCGGGGCGGCGTTTGCCAGCCACCGGTTACCAGCGATGGAGAAGTGGGTACGCTCATTCAGCTACTGGGACGTGATCAGGCTGATGGATCTCTCCTGGCAGCGCGGTGGATTATTACGCGGTGAACGCGTATTTAACGTCGTCGGCCAATTGCTGAAAATTAACGACTTTACCGACTGCTCACTGAAATTTGGTGCGGTGACCACCAACCTCAGTACCGGCCGCGAACTGTGGATGACCAAGGGGGATATCCAGCAAGCCATTCGTGCTTCCTGCAGTATGCCGGGCTTGTTGGCACCGGTCTGGTTTGACGGGTATTGGTTGGTGGATGGCGCCTTGGTCAACCCGGTCCCTATTTCATTGGCCAGGGCGATGGGGGCAGACATCGTGATCGCCGTGGATTTGCAACATGATGCGCATCTGATGCAGCAGGATCTGTTTTCGGTACGTAATGACACTGGCGAGCAGAGTGAAACAGGCATTAGCGATGCCAACAACTGGCGCGACCGCCTGCGGGAACGCATGAATAAAATGATGCTGAAGAAAACCACTTTCACCCCCACGGCGATGGAGATCATGAGCGCTTCGATTCAGATGCTGGAGAATCGGGTGAAGCGAACCCGTATGGCCAGCGACCCGCCGGACGTGCTGATCCAACCGTATTGTCCCCAAATATCCACCCTGGATTTTCATCGGGCCAGCGAGGCGATAGAGGCAGGCTGTTTGGCGGTCGAAAAACAGATAGATGTTTTGGCACCATTGATAAAAAATAAATGATTACCATTTGTTAGGGTGGAATGATGCTATCGGGCGTGTTTTCGACAAGCACAAGTGCTCATTATGAGCCACTATTACAACATCAAAAGGGAAGAGGCTGGGTCGATGGCATTACCACTGATAAACAAGCGCATCTTAATCGTTGAGGACGAGCAGGTTTTCCGTTCTGTGCTTGTAGGTTATCTTGCATCCTTGGGAGCGCATACCAGCGAGGCGGCCAATGGCCTTTTGGCGTTGAGTGCGGTTGAAGAGTTCGCTCCCGATCTGATCCTGTGCGACCTCGCCATGCCGGAAATGGACGGCATCGAGTTTGTTGAGCATCTGCGTTTGCAAGGGATAAAGATCCCGGTATTGGTGATTTCGGCGACCGATAAAATGGCGGATATCGCCAAGGTGTTGCGGCTCGGCGTACAGGATGTGCTGCTGAAACCATTGAGCGATCTCAATCGGCTGCGTGAAGTGGTACTGGCTTGCCTCTATCCTAATATGTTTACTTCGCAGGCGATCGAAGAGGCCGAGTTGATCCAGGATTGGCAGGCTTTAAGCCAAAACCCCTCCGAGGCCGTGAGATTACTCAAGCAGTTACAACCACCAGTGCAGCAGTCTATTGCCGGTTGCCGTATTAATTATCGGCAATTAACTACCAGCGAAAATCCGGGGTTGGTGCTGGATATCGCTGCGCTGTCGGATAAAGATCTGGCGTTTTATTGCCTTGATGTCACCCGTGCGGGAGATAATGGCGTGATGGCTGCCTTGCTATTGCGTGCGTTATTCAACGGCTTACTGCAAGATCATTTAGCCAATCAACAGCATCGCCTGCCGCAAATGTCTGCATTGTTAAAACAAGTTAACCAATTATTGCGCCAAGGCAAGTTGGAAGGACAATTTCCGCTGTTGGTGGGCTATTATCATGCCGAATATAAGAATCTGGTGCTGGCTTCTGCTGGTTTGCATGCCAATGTAAATACAGGGGATAACCTGATTCAATTAGCTAATGGTGTCCCCTTGGGAACGCTTGGCACCACTTACATGAATCAAATTAGCCAACGCTGTGATGCCTGGCAGTGCCAGGTCTGGGGTAGCGGCGGCCGGTTACGTCTGATGCTGAGTGTTGAATAAATCATCAATGGAACTCCCACAATTGCCTCCGTTTATTCTTATTCTCTATCACCGTTGTTTTCATAGGTAGTTGTCTTAATTTATTGCTATTTGAGCTTGGGGTAATACTCGGCGGATTTAAGCTGGTATACTTTGAGGGTTTTTCGTATGGCGGAGTAAGTGCGTAATTTGAGCACGAAAATAGAGCCGCTTGGTTCGTCAGGACCTCAGTAGCCATTTGCGGGTGATAGGCCCGTTTGTGAGCGCTTTGACCCATAGCGTGTCGAGACGAAAAGACCACCCAATCCGGGTAAAGAATTGCTGGTTTGGCTGCTACCTGAGGTGGCAGACAAACAGAAGTAGCTTGATAACATTTTGTTAAATTTGAAAATTAGGACTTCCCGATGAAAGTAACCGTTTTCGGTATTGGCTATGTTGGCCTGGTACAGGCAGCCGTATTGGCTGACGTGGGTCATGATGTCATGTGTATCGACATCGATGAGCAGAAGGTCGAAAATCTCAAAAAAGGCAATATTCCGATCTTTGAACCGGGCCTGACCTCGTTGGTACAGCAAAACTATGAAGCTGGTCGTCTACATTTCGCTACCGATGCGAAAGCCGGCGTTGCTCATGGCGCTATCCAGTTTATCGCCGTCGGAACGCCACCGGACGAAGATGGTTCTGCCGATCTGAAATATGTCACCGCCGTGGCACGCACCATCGCCGAACATATGACAGACCGCAAAGTGGTGATCGATAAGTCAACCGTACCGGTAGGTACCGCTGATAAAGTTCGCGAAGTGATGACCGAGACGTTGCGCAAGCGCGGCAGCGACGTGGCGTTTGATGTTGTCTCCAACCCTGAGTTCCTCAAGGAAGGGGCCGCCGTTGCCGATTGTATGCGCCCTGAGCGTATCGTACTGGGCACCGACAACAAAGACGTCATCGAGCCGCTGCGTGAGCTGTATGAACCGTTCAACCGCAATCACGACCGCATGATCCTGATGGATATCCGCAGCGCAGAGCTGACCAAGTATGCCGCCAACTGCATGCTGGCGACCAAAATCAGCTTTATGAACGAAATCTCCAATCTGGCAGAGATGCTGGGTGCGGACATTGAAAAAGTGCGTCAGGGGATCGGTTCGGATTCACGTATTGGCTATCACTTCATTTACCCAGGCTGCGGCTATGGCGGCTCCTGTTTCCCGAAAGACGTTCAGGCGCTAATCCGTACCGCTGAGCATATCGGTTATCAACCAAAACTGTTGCAGGCGGTAGAGCAGGTGAACAACCAGCAGAAATATAAGCTGACCCAGTTCATCAAGCATCATTTTGCTAATGATGTAAAAGGGAAAACCTTCGCGCTGTGGGGCCTGGCGTTTAAACCTAATACCGACGATATGCGTGAAGCTTCCAGTCGTGTGCTGATGGAGACGCTGTGGGAGTTAGGCGCCAGCGTGCAAGCCTATGACCCGGAAGCCATGGCCGAAGCACAGCGTATCTATGGGCAACGCGCCGATCTGAAACTGATGGGTACCAAAGAAGCGGCGTTACAGGGAGCCGACGCGTTGGTGATCTGTACCGAATGGCAGAGCTTCCGCGCTCCGGATTTTGATGTGATTAAGGCGTCCTTGAAGCAGCCCGTTATTTTTGATGGCCGTAACCTGTTTGATCCAGAACGTCTGCAAGCTCGCGGCTTTACTTATTATGGTATTGGTCGCGGCGCATCGATTAAGCCGGTCATTTAAGAGGTGAGTATGAAATTCCTGGTAACAGGTACGGCAGGGTTTATTGGTTATCACGTAACGGAGCGCCTGCTAGCCATGGGGCATCAGGTTGTCGGTATTGACAACCTGAATGATTATTACGCTGTCAGCCTGAAACAGGCACGACTCGACAGGCTGGCTAATCAGCCAGCATTTCAGTTTATCAAACTGGATTTGGCCGATCGCAATGGAATTGCCGAGCTGTTCGCTGAACATCAGTTTGAGCGGGTCATTCACCTTGGCGCCCAGGCCGGGGTGCGTTATTCGCTGGAGCACCCCTTGGCTTATGCGGATTCCAACCTGATTGGCCATTTGAACATTCTTGAAGGGTGTCGGCATAATAAGGTTGGGCATTTGCTGTACGCGTCTTCCAGTTCGGTTTATGGCCTGAATCGCAAGCTGCCGTTTTCGACGGATGACTCGGTCGATCACCCAATATCCCTGTATGCGGCGACGAAGAAAGCCAATGAGCTTATGTCGCACAGCTACTCGCATTTATATGGTCTGCCAACCACCGGCCTGCGCTTTTTCACCGTATATGGCCCTTGGGGGCGTCCTGACATGGCGCTGTTTAAATTCACCAAGGCGATATTGGCCGGTGAGAGCATTGATGTATATAACCATGGTGAGATGCATCGTGACTTTACTTACATTGATGACATTGCCGAGGCGGTAGTGCGCTTGCAGGCCATTGTTCCTCAACCCAATGCCAATTGGACGGTGGAACAAGGGTCTCCAGCCAGCAGTTCTGCGCCTTACCATGTCTATAATATCGGCAACAGTAGCCCTGTTAAGTTAATGGAGTATATTCATGCTCTGGAGGCTGCGTTAGGCATCACGGCGCACAAAAATATGCTGCCGATGCAGCCAGGTGACGTTTTGGATACCAGCGCGGATACCGAGGAGTTGTACCAGACTATCGCGTTTAAACCTGGGACCAGCGTTGATGAAGGGGTTAAACGGTTTGTTGATTGGTATCGGGCGTTTTATAACGTTCAGTAACCGAATGATAGACGGGTAAAATAAGGGGCTTCGGCTCCTTTTTCTTTTCCTGTACATCAGAATTTTGCTAGTCAGACGGGATAACGCACGTGGAGGTCAAGGTGATTGATTACCGTGGTTGGAAAGCAAAAAGGCTCCCATAGGGAGCCTTCTGAAGGCAACTAAAATGCTATTACAGCAGGAAATCGTCCAGGGATTTGCCTTGCTCTTCGATAGCTTTTTTAATCACGGCTGGAGTACGGCCCTGGCCAGTCCAGGTTTTCATTTCGCCGTTTTCGTCTTTATAGTGGTATTTAGCTGGGCGTGCAGCACGCTTTGCTTTACCAGCGGCTTTGGTAGCAGCCATAGTTTGCAGCAGTTCGTTTGGATCAATACCGTCTGCAATCAGCATTTCGCGGTATTGTTGCAGTTTACGAGTGCGCTCTTCAATTTCTGCTTGAGCCTGGCTGTCTTCTTCGCGGCGTTCGTTAACAACAACTTCCAGCTTCTCCAGCATCTCTTCCAGCGTTTCCAGGCTGCATTCTCTTGCCTGTGCGCGTAGAGTACGGATGTTGTTCAAAATCTTCAATGCTTCGCTCATTGTTCTAGTCTCAAATTATATTGGTGGGGGGGCGTGACGATAATAATAGAGTGCTCCTTTCTTTTCTGCAATAGCCAAATTGAAAGAGTGACTAAATTTATCTTTAAGAAACCGATATTGAGAACTGTCCGACTAATAACATAGGGGAAGTAGGCTTTTATCCTGCCCGGTTTTTAAGCCAAATTGTCCAACCGGAAGGCATAATCACCGAGCTTAAAGTCATTTTTGTCAGCTTGACATAATTATACGCTATAACAGTATCGGGAAGGATTTGTGTCCATAATCACTTCCCCAAAAGGACTAGTACTGTAAAGAATGGGGGTATAGTGGTAAACAGTCCGTCAGGAGAGAGTAAGTTGTTAAGTGTTCCAATTAACCGGGCCGCCATCGCTCAAAACACATTTAATTGCATTGCCAGCGGGTGGGGGCAGGTTGCTCGCTAGCAGGACATATCCGTTTGAGCATTAATGAGTTTAGTTAATCATTAACAATAATTAATTGTGCTTGATAAACCACAGCAATCTGTAAATAGATGTAAAAGTGTGCATTGCGCATGTAAAATGTTTCACATGAAACTTGGCTGATGGCTATTTTCTTAGACCGAGATAATGTCTACCCGCTTGCTGAGTCTGGCCACGGTCTATGCTACACTGTCAACCTGCACCTTCCGACAGTATATACCCGTCGTCTCTCAGGCCGCAGCGTTGTTAACCGCAACAGACTCATCAACCAGGGGCGAATATATTCGCCCTGATTGGCAAGGGCGCAGTGTAGCGCGCCAGCAAGATCAGAGGGGGAGTCCGCGGGGGGCTAGGCTATAACCAGAAAGTCTTAGGGTATATATTTTAAACCATTGGAGTCGCGGCCACATGGCTCAGCTTTATTTTTATTATTCCGCTATGAATGCGGGGAAGTCGACGGCACTGTTACAATCTTCATATAATTATCAAGAACGTGGTATGCGCACACTGGTGTTCACCGCGGAGATCGACCACCGCTTCGGCGTGGGCAAAGTGAGTTCGCGGATTGGGTTGTCGTCGCAAGCACAGCTTTATAATAACGCCACTCAACTGTACGCCATGATTAATCAGGAGCATCAGCAGCAGCCCGTGCATTGCGTGCTGGTGGATGAAAGCCAGTTCCTGACCAAAGAACAGGTTGAAGAACTTTGCGAGGTGGTCGACCAACTGGATATTCCGGTGCTGTGTTATGGCTTACGCACGGATTTTCTAGGGGAGCTGTTTGTTGGCAGCCATCATCTGCTGGCCTGGGCCGATAAACTGGTTGAATTGAAGACCATTTGTCATTGCGGGCGTAAAGCCAATATGGTGCTGCGTCTGGGGGAAGATGGCAAGGCGATGCATATGGGGGAGCAGGTGGTGATCGGGGGTAACGAAAGCTATGTTTCGGTATGCCGCAAGCACTACAAGGAAGCGATCAAGGTTCCAGAGTGATATTGTGCCAGAAGCGCAGCAGAAGGCCTATGCGGCGTTTTTGGATGCTACCCTTTAGGTAAGCAGGTATTGTTGTCAAAGTTGCGTGGTGCTCGTTGAGTGCAGTTTATCCCGCGCATAAAAAAACCCGCCATTCGGCGGGTTTTGACCATTCAGAGAACGGTTATTTCTTGGACTTTTTTTCCGCTTTGGCTGCAACAGGTGCTGCAACTACCTTCTCTTCTTCAGTCGCTTCGCTGAATTCGCGACCGTAGAAGGTATCCATCAAGATTTGCTTGAGTTCGGCAATCAGCGGATAACGTGGGTTGGCACCGGTACATTGGTCATCAAATGCATCTTCAGACAGTTTGTCGACCTTGGCCAGGAAGTCGGCTTCTTGTACGCCAGCCTCGCGGATCGAGGTTGGGATACCCAAATCGGCCTTGATTTCGTCCAGCCACTTCAGCAGTTTTTCGATCTTCTGTGCCGTACGGTCACCGGCAGCGCTCAGACCGAGGTGGTCCGCGATCTCTGCGTAGCGACGACGTGCCTGAGGACGGTCATACTGGCTGAATGCGGTCTGCTTGGTCGGGTTGTCGTTGGCGTTATAACGGATAACGTTAGCGATCAACAAGGCATTGGCCAAACCGTGCGGGATGTGGAACTCAGAACCCAGTTTGTGGGCCATTGAGTGACAAACACCCAGGAAGGCGTTGGCAAACGCGATACCGGCGATGGTGGCGGCGTTGTGCACACGCTCACGAGCAACCGGGTTTTTGGCCCCTTCGTGATAGCTGGCTGGCAGATATTCTTTCAGCAGTTTCAGCGCTTGCAATGCCTGGCCGTCTGAATATTCGTTGGCCAGTACGGAAACGTAGGCTTCCAGGGCGTGAGTGACCGCATCCAGACCGCCGAAGGCGCACAGGGATTTAGGCATGTTCATCACCAGGTTGGCATCGACAATCGCCATGTCCGGGGTCAGTGCATAGTCAGCCAGTGGGTATTTCTGGCCGGTGGCGTCATCGGTCACAACCGCAAACGGCGTGACTTCTGAACCGGTACCTGAAGTGGTGGTGACGGCGATCATTTTCGCTTTCACGCCCATTTTCGGGAACTTGTAGATACGCTTGCGGATGTCCATAAAGCGCAGCGCCAGATCTTCGAAATGGGTTTCAGGATGTTCGTACAGCACCCACATGATTTTCGCAGCGTCCATTGGTGAACCACCACCCAGAGCGATGATCACGTCTGGTTTGAAGGAGTTCATCTGCTCGGCACCTTTACGTACGATGCTCAGCGTTGGGTCAGCTTCAACCTCAAAGAACACTTCAGTTTCAATACCGTGCGATTTGAGAACTTTGGTGATCTGATCGGCATAGCCGTTATTGAACAGGTAGCGGTCGGTAACGATGAAGGCGCGTTTTGCCCCGTCGGTAGCCACTTCTTCCAGCGCGATTGGCAGAGAACCACGGCGGAAGTAGATTGATTTAGGAAGTTTGTGCCACAACATGTTTTCTGCTCGCTTCGCTACAGTTTTCTTGTTGATCAAATGTTTTGGACCGACGTTTTCAGAGATGGAGTTACCCCCCCAGGAACCGCAGCCCAACGTCAGTGACGGAGCGAGTTTAAAGTTGTACAGGTCACCGATACCACCCTGAGAAGCCGGGGTGTTGATCAGAATACGTGCGGTTTTCATTTTGTCGCCAAAATACTCTACACGTGCAGTCTGGTTATCTTGATCGGTGTACAGACAAGAGGTGTGACCGATACCGCCCATGGCGACCAGTTTCTCGGCTTTACTGACGGCGTCCTCAAAGTCTTTGGCACGGTACATCGCCAGGGTAGGTGACAGTTTTTCGTGAGCAAACGGCTCTGATTCGTCAACCAGTTTCACTTCACCGATCAGGATTTTGGTGTTGGCTGGCACTTTGATACCGGCCATTTCAGCGATTTTTGGTGCTGACTGGCCAACGATAGCGGCGTTCAGGCCACCGTTTTTCAGGATGATGTCCTGAACGGCTTTCAGCTCTTTGCCCTGCAGCATGTAGCCGCCGTGTGAAGCGAAGCGTGCGCGCACAGCATCGTATGCGGAATCAACCACGATCACGGACTGTTCAGACGCACAGATCACACCGCTGTCGAAGGTTTTTGACATCAGGATGGAGGCAACGACGCGCTTGATGTCGGCAGTTTCGTCAACCACCACCGGAGTGTTACCGGCACCAACGCCGATAGCAGGTTTACCAGAGCTGTAAGCGGCTTTAACCATGCCTGGGCCACCGGTTGCCAGGATCAGGTTGATGTCTGGATGATGCATCAACTGATTGGACAGTTCCACCGTTGGCTGGTCGATCCAACCGATGATGTCTTTCGGGGCGCCAGCAGCAATAGCAGCCTGCAACACGATATCTGCGGCTTTGTTGGTAGCGTTCTTGGCACGTGGGTGCGGAGAGAAGATAATGCCGTTACGGGTTTTCAGGCTGATCAGCGCTTTGAAGATCGCGGTAGAAGTTGGGTTGGTGGTTGGCACGATACCGCAAATCAGGCCAATTGGCTCTGCAATGGTGATGGTACCGAAAGTTTCATCTTCGGAGAGGATCCCGCAGGTCTTTTCGTCTTTATAGGCGTTATAGATGTATTCAGAAGCGAAGTGGTTTTTGATGACTTTGTCTTCAACGATACCCATACCTGATTCTTCAACGGCCATTTTAGCCAGAGGAATACGGGCATCTGCGGCGGCGAGGGCAGCGGCGCGGAAGATCTTATCAACTTGCTCTTGTGAGAAGTTGGCATATTCGCGCTGGGCTTTTTTGACACGTGCAACAAGCTCGTTCAATTCAGCGACATTCGTTACAGCCATGATGCTCTCCTGATAAATGTTAAACTCTTTCAGTAAATAAGCCGTTCGAGGAACTAGTATAGACATCTGTCAGGAAGGCGTCCGTTAAATCATGAGACTTTTCCCGCAGTTAGCGACCCATACTGCTGATTTACTTAAAGAGCTTTACCAAGTGCAAGTGGTAGTAGGCAAGCGAGACAGAAATCGGTATCTCTACTTCGTGCTACCTTTTGACTACGACTAAGAGCTTAACTATTCCTGAGTAGATTTTTTGTGATGTACATCATAAAAAACGCATGCTGACACCTTTCAGCTGGCGTTTGTTGAGAGTGATTATCAACAAGGCATTTGGCGAAGGATGAGATGATACTTAATAACAGCAAGCAACACACAAAGCATTAACAATAGCGAATTGCTTTGTAACATTATGTTGGGGTAGGGAAAAATGCTGTCTGAGTGGATGGATTAGCTGGCGCAATTCCATTACATTAGCGCGCATCGGCAGTGTCTCTTTTTACAGCTATTTATGCGGAGTTTTTCGTGGGCCAATCTCTGTTGGATTTTTCCGGCTACATCAAGTTCTTTGTGGGCCTGTTTGCGCTGGTCAACCCGGTAGGTATTCTGCCGGTGTTTATCAGCATGACCAGCTATCAGGCTGAGGTCGGGCGTAACAAAACCAACCTGACGGCTAACCTGTCGGTGGCGATTATTCTGTGGACCTCGCTGTTCCTGGGCGAGGGTATATTGCGTATGTTCGGTATTTCCATCGATTCTTTCCGTATTGCCGGCGGCATCCTGGTGGTGACTATCGCCATGTCGATGATCAGTGGCAAACTGGGTGAAGACAAGCAGAACAAACAGGAAAAGTCAGAGAGCGCGATCCGCGAAAGCATCGGGGTCGTTCCCTTGGCGCTGCCGCTGATGGCCGGGCCGGGTGCCATCAGTTCCACCATCGTCTGGAGTTCTCGTTACCACAGCTGGCAGAACCTGTTAGGTTTCACCGTGGCAATCGCCTTGTTCGCTTTCTGTTGTTGGCTATTGTTCCGGGCAGCTCCGCTGCTGGTGCGTCTGCTGGGGCAAACCGGCATCAACGTCATTACCCGTATCATGGGGCTGTTGTTGATGGCACTGGGGATTGAATTTATTGTCACTGGGATCAAAGCCATTTTCCCCGGGTTGTTATAACCTTAAAAAAGCCGCGGATAATCCTGTTTGCGGCTTAAGTTATTTTTAATTTTTCAAATATTCTCAGCCAATGCATTATTAAAGTGCATAACCTGCCTGCTTTTCATTCTATTTGCCCAACCCTGTGGCACAAATCTCACTTTATCGGCCGATAAAGCACCAAGATGTTATTTTCTCCACTTTTAAAATCCGCGTGACGGTTTTTTTGTCTCCCTAACGGGTAAAACTGTTGTTAATTTAATCACATCATTCTGTAGGGCTTGTCTCCGTTTCACACAGGTGTTATTAGTGATTAACCACGCATAGGCAGGTGTTTATTCTCTGAACGGCATTTTTGTTAACGGAATGTTTCTTTTGAGTGGTGTTTTTTATCCCAGTCAAAAAGCTTAACAGTGTTGTTATAATTTATCTATTAAAATCATATAATTAACACCAGCTCCAACGGGTGGAAAGGCTAGGTGTCTGTATGGCTATGGGATGATAAAAGAGAAATTCTTAACATTTCTGTAAAAATTATTGGCTATGAATTTTTGCTTCTGCTAATTTCCGAGCAACTTGTCAGAAGGAAGAATCTTATCTTTGGCGCGCCAGACAGGAATGATTTTTGCTGGTATCCGTTTATTTAGCCTGCTTGATAACTATTTCACAATTATTGCTTAGCAGTGAAAAGGAGCCCGTACTATGCCGCAAACCACGAAGCATCAACCGTTGGCCGTTATCATCGCCGCCGTGTTGGGGATGATCGCCAGCCAAAACCTGCAGGCCGTAGAGGTTCCGGCCGGTGTGCAATTGGCGCCACTTCAGCGCATGGTGATCAACAACGGTTCGGAAGTCGCTTCACTGGATCCGCATAAGGTCGAAGGAACGCCTGAAAGCAATATTATCCTCAACCTGCTGGAAGGGTTGGTCAGCACCGATGCCAATGGCCATTTGGCCCCAGCGGTAGCGGAAAGCTGGGAAAATACCGATTACCAGACGTGGACCTTCCACCTGCGTCCAGGGGCGGTATGGAGTGATGGTTCGCCGGTGACCGCGCAGGATTTCGTTTACAGCTGGCAGCGCCTGGCGGATCCCAAGACCGGCTCTCCTTATGCCAGCTACCTGCAATACGCCAGAATTGAAAATATTGACGCTATTCTTGGCGGCAAAAAACCGGCCCGGTCACTTGGCGTCAGCGCCATTGATGACAAAACGTTGAAGGTAACGCTCAGCGAGCCGGTGCCCTATTTTGTCAGTATGCTTTCCCATACTTCAATGAAACCGGTGAAGCAGGCCGTGGTTGAGAAGTTTGGTGATAAGTGGACACTGCCACAGAACTATGTGGGCAACGGTGCATATCGCTTATCCGAGTGGGTCGTGAACGAACGTATCGTGCTCCAACGCAGCCCGAGCTACTGGAATAATGGCAAGACGGTGATTGAGCAGGCCACTTTCCTGCCGTTGTCCTCCGAGGTCAGCGACATTAACCGCTACCGCAGTGGTGAAATCGATATTACCAATAGCGCCATCCCGCCAAATCTGTACGCAAAAATGAAGCGCGAGATCCCAGAACAGTTGCACGTTAACCCTTACCTGTGCACCTTCTATTATGAAATCAACAATCAACGTGCGCCGTTCACCGACGAGCGTGTGCGTGCGGCTGTCAAATTGACGCTGGATCGCGACATTATTGCCAACAAGATTATGGGCCAGGGTCAAATCCCTGCCTACACCTTTACGCCAACCTTTACCGAGGGGGGCAACTTCAGCCAACCGGAATGGGCAGGGTGGACGCAGGAAAAACGCAACGAAGAAGCGAAGAAACTGCTGGCACAGGCCGGGTTCACCGCTGAGAAACCGCTCAAGTTTACCCTACTGTACAACACCTCCGATCAAAATAAGCAGCAGGCCATTGCCGCCGCCTCGATGTGGAAGAAGAACCTCGGCGCACAGGTCACACTGCAAAATCAGGAATGGAAAACCTCGCTACAGAGCCGTCATGAAGGGCAGTTTGATGTGGCCCGTGCTACCTGGTGTGGGGATTACAACGAACCGAGCGCGTTTCTGAATATGCTGCTTTCCAACAGCAGCAATAATACCTTCTTCTATAAAAGCCCGGCGTTCGATGCGCTGATGGCCAGCACCCTGCAAGCGCCGGACGCCGCTGCACGCGGGGCTATTTATCAGCAGGCGGAAACCTTGCTGGACAAAGATTCTGCGCTGATCCCGGTTTATTATCGGGTCAGTGCGCGGCTGGTCAAACCTACGGTTGGCGGTTTCACCGGCAAAGACCCGCAAGACTATATCGATCTGAAAAACTTTTACCTCATCAAAAGGTAATGAAGGGTGTTATCGGCGGTGATAGCAGCCGGTAATACACAGGAAAGGCAGCGCCGTTTCGTTCCACGGCGTCCAGCCATAGCAACCCCCGGTTAACGGGCAACGCAGCTCCCACGACGGAGTTGTGATAATAAAAACTGGAGTTTATACACATGACCAACATCACGAAGAAGTCCCTGCTGGCAGCAGGCATTATTGCGGCGCTAGGCTTGACGGCGGCAGGAACTGCTTTTGCGGCCGATGTGCCAGCGGGCGTACAACTGGCAGACAAGCAGGAGATCGTTAAGAACAACGGTTCCGAAGTACAATCTCTTGACCCGCACAAGATCGAAGGCGTGCCTGAAAACAACGTGACGCGCGATCTGATGGAAGGGTTGGCCAATAACAGCCTGGATGGTTCAGTCGTGCCGGGTGCAGCAGAAAGCTGGGATAACAAAGATTTTAAAGTGTGGACCTTCCATCTGCGTAAAGACGCCAAATGGTCGAACGGTGAGCCGGTAACGGCACAAGATTTCGTGTATAGCTGGCAACGTTTGGTCGATCCGAAAACCGCCTCTCCTTATGCCAGCTATCTGCAATATGCCCACGTAGAAAACGTGGATGACATCATCGCGGGTAAAAAAGACAAATCGACGCTGGGCGTAAAGGCCATCGACGATCATACCTTCCAGGTCACGTTGACCGAGCCGGTTCCGTATCTGGTAGAAATGACACCGCACTACGCCATGAAGCCAGTGAATAAAGAAGCGGTAGAGAAGTTTGGCGAGAAGTGGACCCTGCCACAGAACTACGTCAGCAACGGCGCATACAAGCTGAAAGACTGGGTGGTTAACGAACGTATCGTGCTGGAACGTAACCCGCAATACTGGGATAACGCCAAAACTGTCATTAATAAAGTCACCTTCCTGCCGATCGCTTCAGAAGTCACTGACGTCAACCGCTACCGCACCGGTGAAATCGACATGACCTATAACAACATGCCGATCGAACTGTTCCAGAAGTTGAAAAAAGAGATCCCGAACGAAGTGCACGTCGATCCATACCTGTGTACCTATTACTATGAAATCAACAACCAGAAAGCGCCGTTCACCGATGCTCGTGTACGTGAAGCACTGAAGCTGGGGATGGATCGTGATATCATCGTCAACAAGGTGAAAAACCAGGGCGATCTGCCCGCTTACAGCTTTACTCCTCCTTACACCGACGGTGCCAAGCTGACCCCGCCAGAGTGGTTTGGCTGGACGCAGGAAAAGCGTAACGAAGAAGCCAAGAAACTGCTGGCTGAAGCCGGTTATGGCCCAGGTAAACCGCTGACCTTCTCGCTGCTGTACAACACCTCCGATCTGCACAAGAAGCTGGCCATTGCCGCTGCGTCTATCTGGAAGAAAAACCTGGGCGTGGATGTGAAGCTGGTGAATCAGGAGTGGAAAACCTTCCTGGATACCCGCCATCAGGGCACCTATGACGTGTCACGTGCTGGCTGGTGTGCTGATTACAACGAACCAAGCTCCTTCCTCAACATGATGCTTTCCGACAGCAGCAGTAACACCCCACACTATAAGAGTGCAGAATTCGACAAGCTGATGGGCAACGTATTGACGGCGAAAACCAAAGAAGAGCGTGCCGGTCTGTATCAGAAAGCGGAAGTCCAGCTGGATAAAGACTCTGCCATCGTTCCGCTTTATTACTATGTGAATGCTCGCCTGGTGAAACCTTACGTGGGTGGTTACTCTGGCAAAGATCCGCTTGATAACGTTTACGACAAAAACCTGTACATCATCAAACATTGATGCGGCAAGGGCTGGCGGCACAGGTCGCCGGCCCATTTCAAGACAATAAGCCGTTATCAGGCTGAAGCACAGGGCTAGGGCAATGCTTAAATTTATCTTTCGTCGCTTGTTAGAGGCGATCCCGACACTATTTATCCTTATCACCATTTCTTTCTTTATGATGCGCCTCGCACCCGGTAGCCCATTTACCGGTGAACGTGCGCTGCCACCCGAAGTGTTGGCCAACATTGAAGCCAAATATCACCTTAACGATCCGATCTGGAAACAGTACGGGCACTATTTGGTGCAGCTGTCGCAAGGCGATTTTGGCCCTTCATTCAAATACAAAGATTATTCGGTTAATGACCTGGTCAAGGCCTCGTTCCCCGTTTCAGCCAAACTGGGTTTTGCCGCTTTTGTTCTGGCGGTGGTGCTGGGAGTGAGCGCAGGGGTTATTGCCGCGTTGAATCAGAACACCAAGTGGGACTATACGGTGATGGGGTTCGCCATGACCGGAGTGGTGATCCCCAGCTTTGTTGTCGCCCCCTTACTGGTGCTGATTTTCGCCATTACCTTGAAGTGGTTGCCCGGTGGGGGCTGGAACGGTGGGGCGCTGAAGTTCATGATCCTGCCGATGGTGGCGCTGTCCCTGGCCTATATCGCCAGCATCGCACGTATCACCCGCGGTTCGATGATTGAGGTGCTGCACTCCAACTTTATCCGTACCGCCCGCGCCAAAGGTTTGCCGATGCGTCGCATCATTCTGCGCCACGCGTTAAAACCTGCGTTGCTGCCGGTGCTGTCGTATATGGGGCCAGCGTTTGTTGGGATTATCACCGGTTCGATGGTGATTGAAACCATCTACGGCCTGCCGGGAATTGGTCAGTTGTTCGTTAACGGTGCATTGAACCGTGACTATTCGCTGGTGCTGAGCCTGACCATTCTGGTCGGTGGCTTGACCATTCTGTTTAACGCGATCGTCGATGTGCTGTATGCCGTGATCGATCCGAAAATCCGTTACTAAGCTGGAGCACGCAAGATGTTGACGAAAAAGAACAGCGAAGCTCTGGAAAACTTCAGCGAACAGCTGGAAGTTGAAGGGCGCAGTTTATGGCAGGACGCCCGCCGCCGCTTTATGCATAACCGTGCGGCAGTGACCAGCCTGTTTGTGTTAGCGCTGATCACCCTGTTTGTGATCTGTGCCCCCTGGCTGTCGCAGTTTGCTTATGATGACACCGATTGGGCAATGATGTCCGCTGCGCCTAACCTGGAGTCCGGGCACTATTTTGGCACCGATTCCTCAGGGCGTGACCTGCTGGTGCGTGTGGCCATTGGTGGGCGTATTTCGCTGATGGTGGGTGTAGCCGCAGCGCTGGTCGCCGTGGTCTTGGGCACCTTATACGGCTCTCTGTCTGGCTATCTGGGCGGCAAGACCGACTCGGTGATGATGCGTTTGCTGGAGATTTTGAACTCCTTCCCGTTCATGTTCTTTGTGATCCTGCTGGTGACCTTCTTCGGACAAAACATCCTGCTGATCTTTGTGGCGATCGGCATGGTGTCGTGGCTGGATATGGCGCGTATTGTGCGCGGGCAGACGCTCAGCCTTAAGCGTAAAGAGTTTATCGAAGCGGCGCTGGTGTGCGGCGTATCGACCCGCAATATCGTCCTGCGGCATATCGTGCCGAACGTACTGGGCGTGGTGGTGGTGTATGCCTCGCTGCTGGTGCCGAGCATGATCCTGTTTGAATCCTTCCTCAGCTTCCTGGGGCTGGGCACTCAGGAGCCGTTGAGCAGTTGGGGCGCATTGTTGAGCGATGGTGCCAACTCGATGGAGGTCTCACCGTGGTTGCTGCTGTTCCCAGCCTGTTTCCTGGTTATCACTCTGTTTTGTTTCAACTTTATCGGCGATGGCCTGCGTGATGCCCTCGATCCGAAAGATCGTTAAGGAGTGCAACCATGAGCATTAATTCTCAACCACAAAACGGACTGCTGCTGGACGTCAAAGATCTGCGTGTGACGTTCGGTACGCCAGACGGCGATGTTACCGCGGTGAACGATCTCAATTTCGATCTGCGCGCGGGTGAAACCTTGGGCATCGTCGGGGAGTCGGGTTCCGGCAAGTCACAGACGGCATTTGCGTTGATGGGCCTGTTGGCCAGTAATGGCCGCATCGGTGGTTCGGCAAAATTCAACGGCCGTGAAATTCTCAACCTGCCAGAAAGCCAACTCAACAAGCTGCGGGCCGAAGAGATCTCGATGATCTTCCAGGACCCGATGACCTCGTTGAACCCTTATATGCGGGTTGGCGAGCAGTTGATGGAAGTGCTGATGCTGCATAAAAAGATGAGCAAAAGCGAGGCGTTTGAAGAGTCGGTCCGCATGCTGGATGCGGTCAAAATGCCGGAAGCCCGTAAGCGTATGCGTATGTATCCGCATGAGTTTTCCGGCGGGATGCGCCAGCGCGTGATGATCGCCATGGCGTTGCTGTGTCGGCCAAAGCTGCTGATTGCCGATGAGCCAACCACCGCACTGGACGTGACCGTGCAGGCACAGATCATGACGCTGCTTAACGAACTGAAGCGTGAATTCAATACGGCGATCATCATGATCACCCATGATTTGGGCGTTGTTGCCGGGATCTGCAACAAGGTGTTGGTGATGTACGCTGGCCGCACCATGGAATATGGCAGCGCGCGCGATGTGTTTTATCGTCCTAGCCATCCATACTCCATCGGCCTACTCAATGCGGTACCGCGTCTGGATGCTGAAGGTGAAGCGCTGATGACGATTCCTGGTAATCCGCCGAACCTGCTGCGTTTGCCGAAGGGCTGTCCGTTCCAACCGCGTTGTCCGCATGCGATGGAGCAGTGCGCGAGTGCTCCGCCATTGGAGCAGTTTGGTGAGGGGCGCTTGCGCGCCTGTTTCAAGCCGGTGGAGGCGTTGGTATGACCGCAACCGATAAAAGAGTGCTGCTGGAAGTGGCAGATCTGAAAGTTCACTTCGATATTCATGATGACAAGCAGTGGTTCTGGCAGGCGCCTAAAACGCTGAAGGCGGTAGATGGTGTTACCGTGCGGCTGTTTGAAGGTGAGACGCTAGGGGTGGTAGGGGAATCGGGCTGCGGTAAGTCTACCTTTGCCCGGGCAATCATCGGTCTGGTAAAGGCGACCAGTGGCCGCGTTGCCTGGTTGGGCAAAGATCTGCTGGGCATGAGCGATGCCGATTGGCGCAAGACACGCAGCGATATTCAGATGATTTTCCAGGATCCGCTGGCCTCGCTGAACCCGCGAATGACCATCGGTGAGATCATCGCCGAACCGCTGCGTACCTATAATCCTAAAATGCCGCGCCAGGAAGTGAAGGATAAGGTCAAAGCGATGATGTTGAAGGTGGGCCTGTTGCCGAACCTGATCAACCGTTATCCGCATGAATTCTCAGGTGGGCAGTGCCAGCGTATCGGTATCGCCCGAGCCTTGATCCTGGAGCCGAAACTGGTGATTTGTGATGAGCCGGTCTCCGCCTTGGACGTATCTATCCAGGCGCAGGTGGTGAATCTGTTGCAGCAGTTGCAGCGCGAGATGGGATTATCGTTAATCTTTATCGCCCACGATCTGGCAGTGGTTAAACACATTTCCGATCGGGTGCTGGTGATGTATCTGGGCCATGCGGTGGAGCTGGGAACCTATGATGAGGTCTATCATAACCCGCAGCATCCTTATACCAAGGCGCTGATGTCGGCGGTTCCGGTGCCGGATCCGGACAAGGAGAAGGAAAAGCAGATCCAACTGCTGGAAGGGGAACTGCCATCGCCGATCAACCCACCTTCGGGCTGTGTGTTCCGCACCCGTTGCCCGATTGCCGGGCCGGAATGCGCTAAAACGCGCCCACTGCTGGAAGGCAGCTTCCGTCATGCGGTATCGTGCCTGAAAGTTGATCCGTTGTAATTGGTTGATTAGCAATAAAAAAAACCTGCCATTGGGCAGGTTTTTTTATACCGTTAATCGGTTTATTCTTTCCACAAAATGTGGCACAGCTTGTTATCTTTTTCGCGGCAGATCAGCACGCGGGCAAACACATCGTTGATGGGCTCGCCATCGCTGTCCGCCAGGCCGATCACCACCTCGGCAAAGAAGTCCGGATTCAGATCGAAATCCACGTGCTCCTGCCAGTCTTCTGCCGGATCGTACAGCTCGGCACCGCCGCGCTCTTCAAACTGTAAATTGAACAGCAGAATATCTGCGGGATCCAGATTGTCGCCAGCCAGCTCAAGGAAGATGTCGTAGGCTTGTTCCAGCGTTTCATCTTCGGTAAGGCGATTATTCAAGTCCATATAAAAATCCTGATAACAAATGATTTGAGGTTATTAAACCATGCTCGTTGCCGCTTTTACAGCAACGGGCTGAAAAAGTAAAACAGGCGTTCGACCAGGCGGTGCCAGTACGGGCGCTTCAACCATTGCTTGGCATCCAACAGTTGCGAGCGGGCGATGTAATCATCTTGTACACAGGCTAGATCGGCACCAAAACCGCTGTCGTCAATCACCAGGGTGATCTCAAAGTTCAGCCACAGGCTGCGCATATCCAGATTGACCGTACCGACCAGGCTGAGCTGGCCATCGACCAACACGCTCTTGGTGTGCAACAGTCCACCTTCAAACTGGTAAATCTTCACGCCCGCTTCCAACAGTTCCGAGAAGAAGGCGCGGCTGGCCCAGCGCACCATCATTGAGTCGTTGTTGCGCGGAACGATAATGCTGACGTCAACGCCACGCAGCGCTGCCGTGCAGATGGCGTGTAGCAGGTCGTCGCTTGGTACAAGGTAGGGGGTGGTCATGATCAACTGCTCACGCGCGGAATAGACCGCCGTCAACAGCGCCTGATGGATCATCTCTTCCGGGAATCCCGGGCCGGAGGCAATAACCTGGATGGTGTGGCCGCTTTCCTGCTCAAACGGCATGACATTCACATCTGGCGGCGGTGGCAAAATGCGTTTGCCGGTCTCAATCTCCCAATCACAGGCGTAAACGATACCCATCGTGGTTGCCACCGGGCCTTCCATGCGTGCCATCAGATCGATCCATTGACCAACCCCGGCTTCCTGCTTGAAGAAGCGTGGATCGACCATGTTCATACTGCCGGTGTAGGCAATGTAATTATCGATCAGCACCACTTTGCGATGTTGTCGTAGGTCCATGCGGCGTAGGAATACCCGGAACAGGTTAACCTTGAGCGACTCAACCACTTCAATACCGGCGTTACGCATCATGCTGGGATAAGGGCTGCGGAAGAACTTTACGCTGCCAGCCGAGTCCAGCATCAAACGGCAGTGCACGCCACGGCGCGCGGCGGCCATCAATGATTCGGCGACCTGATCGACCTGCCCACCGGGTTGCCAGATATAAAACACCATCTCGATATTATGGCGCGCCAGTTCGATATCCCGCACCAGGGCATTCATCGTTGAATCGGTGGTCGTCAGCAACTGTAGCTGGTTGCCTTTGACGCCATCAATACCCTGGCGGTGGTGGCAAAGCTCGAACAGCGGACGGGCCACTTCGCTGTACTCGGTAGCAAAAATCCGGCTGCTTCCTTTAAGCTCATTCAGCCAGCGAGCGGTTGAGGGCCACATGGCCTTGGCTCTCTCTGCGCGGCGCTTGCCAAGGTGCAGTTCGCCAAAGGATAAATAAGCGACGATACCGACCAATGGCAGAATATAGATCACCAGCAGCCAGGCCATGGCCGAAGGCACGGTGCGTCGTTTCATCAGAATACGCAATGTGACCCCGGCGATAAGCAGCCAATAGCCAAACACCAAAAGCCAACTAATTACGGTATAAAAGGTTGTCATAAAGGCAAAAATTTCCGTTGCTAAGCCACCAATAATGAGTGTACGCACAGAACAACAAAGGTGAAACCTTTTCTCGGTGGTTAAGTTACATAAAAATGATTGACTAAAGGGACTTGCCGAAAATAAAAACCGTACTTTTTGTCGCCTGTGGGAGGGCGACGCTGGCGAGTGCATGACTTGGATCGCGCGTTGAAAGGGCTATAATGCCCGCGGTTGGCATTGATGGGTAACGTAAAATGAGACGTAGTAGAAATGAAGTGGGCCGCTGGAGGATGTTACGGCAGAGCCAGCGACGCAGGCATCGTTGGCTGGAACGCCAGTCGTGCAGCAATCGGCATATCATTCGTGTTCGCCGTCGTTTGGACGATCAGCACCGCAGAGCCTTATTGTTCGTTGTGGCTTACGAGTGGTAAAACAAGAACAGCCCGTAATGGGCTGTTCTGCTATTTGCTGGGCCTGGGTTATTTACCCAGATAGGCGTTCAACATCCACACCTGTTTTTCCTGCTCTTTGATGTAATCGCTCATCAGCGAAGAGGTGCCTTCATCACCGGCCTCTGCGGCCAGCGTCAGCAGTTCTCGCTGCTGTTGCAACAAAATGGCGTAACCTTCCAGCAGGCCGCGCAGAGTGCCTTTATCGTCGGTGACATTGGTGTCTTCCTTGATATCCGCCGTTTTCAGATAATCACTGAAGGCGTGGCGAGGCTGTGAACCCAGAGTCAGAATACGCTCTGCCAGTTCATCCACCTTGGTCAGCAGGTCGTTATAGGTTTCTTCAAACTTGACGTGCAGCTCGAAGAAGTGCGGGCCGGAAATATTCCAATGGTAGCCGCGTACGTTCATGTACAGCACCTGGTAGTTAGCCAGCAGGGCGTTTAGTGCTTCAGAGAGTTTTGCTGATTGTTTGGTGTCCAGGCCGATATGAGTCTTGGTCGCTTTCTTTGCCGTTGCCATAATAATCTTCTCCTGATTATTTGTGTCGATTATCTAGATTGATATCCATACAAAACAGGTTAGCCGGATCTATCAAAAGGTTAAAGTTGCTACTAAGCATCAATTCAATCGCTCAAACCAATTTACCCGTCGTCTTTCAAGTTGTTTACATTCATCAATTGGCTAATCGGGTAGGGGCGCTGTACATGCTGCGCCCACTTAACTTCATCGATTAAATTACACCTGCGCCCTTTTGCGCAAAGCAAATTTTAGCACACCGGCGCTCAGGCTGGTGAGCAATGCGGCGGCGATCAGCACGGCCATAAATGCCTGATCAAAGGCGCCTCTAGCCAGCTGGATCAGCCTTTCTGCGCTGTCCGTGCCCATATTTCCGGCCAGCCGTAACGCCTCATCAATACTGTCATAAGCGAGATCGCCTACGGGCAGATTGGCAGGTAATACCAGGCTGTGGCTATAGACCGCCGTCATCAACCCGCCCAGCAGCGTGACGCCTAGCACGCCACCCAACTCCCACGAGACATCTTCAATGGCGGCGACCATGCCCGCCTTGTCTTCGGGGGCGTTGAGCATAATGGCCGTTGAGGCAGCGGTTATGGCACCGCCGAGGCCAAAGCCCACTACAAACAGGCAGGCCAGCTGCATAATGACGTTGCCTTGATACCACAGGGCGACCCCCGCAATGCCTAAGGCGGTGAGAATAAAGCCGCCCACCAACATGTAGCGTTCGCCATAGCGTGGTAGTAAAGCTCCGGCTAACGGACCAGCCAGCGCAGAGGCTACCGGAATGGGTAAAATAAACAATGCGGCCAGCAGCGGCGTCATGCCTAGCACCAACTGTAACCGTTGGCTTAATACCAGTTCGATCCCGATCAGCGCGATCATTGAAACGATCGCCACACCGACACCGCTGGCAAACAGGCGATTGCGGAACAGTGAGAAATCGATCATGGGGTGTTGCGCCCGCTGCTGACGGCGGACAAACAGGGTCAGGAACAGCGTACCGAGCGCCGCTGCAATGGCGAAGTCACCCAGGGAGAACGCGGGTTTGCTTAGCTCTTTCAGCGCATAGATCGACGCCACCAGGCCGAACATGATCTGTAGCGAGCTGATAAAATCGCAGGGGCGTTGGCTGTCTCCACCGCAACGAGGGATCAGATATACCGCCAGCGGCAGGACCAGCATCACCACCGGCACGTTGATCAGAAATACCGAACCCCACCAGAAATAGGACAGCAGTACGCCGCCCACTACCGGGCCAAGTGCGGCAGCACCGGAGGCGACGGCGGCCCAGATGCCAATCGCCAGCGCACGTTCACGCTCATCGGTAAAGACGTGGCGCACGATAGATAGCGTGGCCGGCATCATCATCGCGGCCCCGAGGGCCAGGAAAGCCCGTGACGCAATCAGCAGCTCGGCACTGGGGGAGAACGCGGCGCAAAGTGAGGCCAGGGCAAAGACCGGCAAACCGGCGATAAACATATTCTTGTGGCCAAGACGGTCGCTTAACATGCCGGCACCGGGAAGTAGCCCTGCAACCACCAACGGGTAGGCGTTAACGATCCACAGTTTTTGTGAGGCTGTGGCATCCAATGCCTGGGTCAGGCGAGGCAACGCGGTGTAAAGCACGGTCATATCGGTAATGATTAAAAATAGCGCACTGGAGATCATTGCCAGGATCAACCAGCGGTTTTGGGCGTGCATAAAGAGTATCCTAGTAAACCGATGACGCGGCTGCGTCACCTTACGGTAACCACCCGGTAGCACCGATGGTATACTGCTATAATATAAATCCATACGTACGTATTGAAAAGGGGTTTTCTCAATGGGGCGTCAACGGAGTATCGATCGTGACAAGGTGCTGGATACCGCAGAAGAGATTGTGGCGACCCAAGGTGCGGCAGGGCTAACCATCGATTCGGTGGCCAAAGCCATGGGGATCTCCAAGGGGGGCGTGCAATACTGTTTTGGGAGTAAAGATGCGCTCATTGATGCGATGTTTGACCGTTGGGGCAAGGTTTATGAGCAGGTGTTTGACGATATCGCGGGCAGCGAACCGGACCCGCTGACCATCGTCCAGGCGCATATGCAGGCTACCCGCAGTTCGGATCAGGCTTCCAGTGCCAAGGCGGCCGGATTGATGGCCACGTTAATCCAGACGCCAGAGCATCTGGACAGTACGCGAGAATGGTATCGCAGCCGCATCGCCGGATTGGACCTGAGTAGTGAGCAGGGAAGAAAGGCGCGATTGGCCTTCCTGGCTACCGAAGGGGCCTTCATGCTGCGCTTCTTCGGCTTTATGGATATTACTCAGCAGGAATGGGAAGAGATGTTTGCCGATCTGCAAAAGTGGGTTCTTACCGATACGGTTCGCCAAGGTTGACCTATTGCAGTGATAGATAGCGCTCATCCCGCTCGGCGAGTATGGTTAACGCATAAAGATATTCCCTCGAAGAACCCACCTTAGCCAGCATACTCAGTGCTGGCTTTTTTTTGCTTAAAATACCTGTTTAAACGGTTTCACCGTGACCTCGCCGTACACACCCGCGTCCACGTACGGGTCTTGTGCTGCCCAGGATTTTGCCGCCTCCAGCGAAGGGAACTCGGCGATCACGGTAGAACCGGTAAATCCGGCCTGGCCTGGATCGTTGCTATCAATAGCCGGGTTTGGACCAGCGACCACCAACCGGCCTTCATCACGCAGCACCTGTAGACGAGCCAGATGGGCGGGGCGAACGGCCAGGCGCTGTTCCAGCGTGCCAGGTACGTCTTGTGCGTAGATCAGATAAAGCATATTTCACCTTTAAAATCATTGCCATACAACGGTAATCACAAAGTAGCGCAAAAGCTGTGACAAGGGAATGCCAATCCAGATAAAAATTCGTTACCGTGTTGAGGATAGCTTCGTGTGGTGCGATTGACGAGTGATGGAACATATTGGTTAACAATCCGTATGCAAAGCTCAATAAAAGGCTAATTAAAGGTTAATATCCCTATGAGTTTGCTGGTTTTAGCGCCTAATAATGCCGATTAAAGCGATAGTTTGTCTTTCGTTATTGAATATGATTGCTATTTGCATTTAAACTTGGCGCACCAGAGGAAACAGAATCATTATGCCGCTAAACAAGATGTTCCTTATTCGCCGAATTTCCGTGCCAATTGTCCTCTCCGTTGGTTTGCACAGTGCCCTGGTGGCCGCCTTGCTCTACGCCTCCGTCAACGAAGTGTTGGAGCTGCCGAAGCAGGAAGATGCCCCTATCAGCGTCATGATGGTGAATATGGCCGCGCTGGCAGAACCACCACCGCCAGCTGCGGCGGAACCGGAGCCGCAGGTCGAACCTGAGCCAGAACCGCTTCCGGAACCTGAGCCACCACCGCCGGTACCGGTAGCTATTCCTAAACCGGAGCCGGAGAAACCCAAGCCGAAGCCAAAACCGAAGCCGAAGGTAGAGAAGCCGGTCAAACGCGAAGTGAAGAAGACTGAACCGCGTGAACCTTCGCCGTTCGACAATCAATCCGAAGCCAAGCCGATCGACAAGGCACCGGTCAAACAGGCACCATCAGCACCCGCACCGGGAACTTCCCGTGAGTTGGGGCCGAAAGCCCTGAGCATCGGCAAGCCGATGTACCCACCGCGCGCCCAGGCATTGCAGATCGAAGGCAAGGTCAAGGTTCAGTTTGACGTCGATAGCGACGGGCGGGTGACTAACGTGCGTATTCTGTCTGCGGAACCACGTAATATGTTCGAGCGTGAGGTGAAGCAGGCAATGCGTAAATGGCGCTATGAAGCCAAAACGGCGCAGAACCTGACGAAGACCATCGTCTTCAAAATGGAAGGTTCGACGGTTGAGTAAGCAATAAAAAAGGTCGCGTTTGCGACCTTTTTGCTATCTGGCGTTAGCTTACTCGCCGACGCGGAAGTTCATCTTGCCGTCTGGCAGGGCTCGGGGGCTGCCGCCATCATCTACCGCTACATAGGTAAAGACCGCTTCCGTGGCGCGGTAGCGCTGGCCGATCGGTGCAGAAGACACTTTCTTGACCCAAACTTCCACATTGATGGTAATGGAGCTGCGGCCACTGCGGATACAGTTGGCATAGCAGCACACCACGTCACCCACGGCGACCGGCTTGAGAAAGGTCATACCGTCTACCCGCACGGTCACTACGCGCCCTTCGGCAATCTCTTTGGCCAGGATTGCGCCGCCGATGTCCATTTGTGACATCAGCCAGCCGCCAAAAATATCCCCGTTGGCATTGGTATCTGCCGGCATGGCCAGCGTACGCAGCACCAGCTCACCGCTAGGCAAAGGTCGTTGTTCGGTCATTATTTCTTCTGCTCTTCTGGCATATGGCGGTAAATATAGATACCGCTTAACAGGGTGAAGACCAGCGTCATCACGGTCAGGCCAAATACCTTGAAGTTAACCCAAACGTCCTGTGGCATCCAGAATGCTACATAGATATTGGCCAAGCCGCAGGCCAGGAAGAACAGGGCCCAGGCAATGTTAAGGTGGTTCCAGACGCTGTCCGGCAGGGTCAGCTCTTTACCCAGCATGCGTTGGATCAGCGGCTTTTTCAGTATCAGTTGGCTGATCAGCAGCGCCAGGGCGAACAGGGTGTAGATGACCGTGACCTTCCATTTGATAAACAGGTCGTTGTGGAACACCAGGGTCAAGGTGCCGAATACGGCGACCATGGCAAAGGTGATCAGCGTCATCTTCTCAACCTTGCGATATTTCAGCCAGGTAAAGACCAGTGCCAGGGCGGTCGCGACTATCAAAGCACCAGAGGCGACGTAGATATCGTAAAGCTTATAAAAGGCAAAAAAGACAATCAGGGGTAGAAAATCAAGAAACTGCTTCATAAATCAATCCATCATAGGTTCATCGGGCGACTATACCGGATTTGGCGCGATCTGTGTATCGCACTAAAGGGCAGATTATCGGTGTTCGTCCGCTAGATTGCTGCTGTAAACACCAGAATTTGCATAAACTTACGATTGTTACCGTCGGTTATTTGCAAGCGCTCGGTCTACGACGCATATTAAGCATAATAATAGCCGCATAATTTACCATGGAAAACAGCTATGCAGTGGAAATCTCTGCGGGCGTGGACGCCTGGTTTGACGCATTTGTTAGGGTATGAACGCAGTTGGTTGAAGCCGGATATTCGTGCCGGGTTATCCGTCGCCGCGGTAGCTTTGCCGGTGGCGATCGCCTATGCCGAATTGGCCGGTGTCAGCCCGGTAGTCGGGCTTTACTCCTGTATTTTACCGATGATCGCCTATGCCATTTTTGGTTCGTCACGGCAACTGATTGTTGGACCGGACGCCGCAACCTGTGCGGTGATCGCCGCCGTGGTGACTCCGCTTGCCGCAGGAAGCATGGAGTTGCACTGGCAGCTCACCATCATGATGACCGCCATGACGGGGGCCTGGTGTCTGTTGGCCAGCCGCTTCCGGCTTGGGGCACTGGCAGACCTGCTTTCTCGCCCGATCCTCAGCGGATTGCTGAACGGTGTGGCGGTGACCATTATCGTCGATCAGATCGGTAAAGTGCTGGGGTTCGCAACGCCACCGGCGCAGCTGATTGAACGTATTTATGCCTTGCCCGGCAATATTCTGCACAGCGATTGGCTGACGGTGGGCATTTCGTTGCTTACGCTGACGATGCTAGTGGGAGTTAAAAAGCTGCGGCCTAACTGGCCAGCGCCGTTGTTTGCCATTGTACTGGTGGCCTTCATCACTTGGGCGGGCAATTTGCAGCAGCACGGTATTATTACCGTAGGGGGCTTCAGCGGTATGCTGCCCATCGTTCAGTGGCCGGATTTTCAGCCGGGCTTATTGCGTGACATGGTGATACCGGCGCTCAACCTGGCGGTAGTCAGCTTTGTCAGCATGATGCTCACGGCACGCAGCTTCGCGGCGAAAAATGGCTATGAAGTTAATGCCGATGCGGAATTCCGTGCGCTGGGGCTGGTAAACATTGTCTCCGCGCTATCGCAAGGGTTTGCTATCAGCGGTGCCGATTCGCGTACGGCGGTAAATGATGCCAACGGCGGCAAGAGCCAACTGGTATCAATTATTGCTGCCATCGTGATTGGTATTGTGCTGCTGTTTCTGACTTCGCCGCTGCAATTTATTCCGGTGGCCGGATTAGGCGTAGTGCTGATGTACGCAGCCTGGTCGTTGATCGATATTCGCGGTATCTGGATCCTGCGCAAACGCAATACCCAGGCATTCCGGCTGGCGGCTTTCACCTTCGTCAGCGTACTGCTGGTGGGGGTGATCAGCGGCATTGGCTTGGCGGTATTGCTTGGCCTGATGCAGTTTCTCCGCACCGTGTTCCGCCCAACGGAGCAGCTGCTGGGGGTCAATGGGGAAGGCATGATCCACTCAATGGGCAACAACAACGGGGTGAAAGCGGTGCAGGGCGTGATGATGTACCGTTTTAACTCCCCGTTGACCTATTTTAACGTGGCCTACTTCAAACGGCGAATCCTCAATCTGGTCGATAGCACGCCGTTCCAACCGCGCTGGGTGGTGATTGATGCCGTAGCCAGTTTTACCCATGCGGATATCAGCGTGCTGGCAGCGATTGATGAGTTGAAACGCGATTTGTTACAACGTAACGTAAAGCTGGTGCTGGCCGGGCGGCGCACCGAGTTAACGCGCTGGTTTCGTATCAATCGGTTTGGGCGCGACAAGGATCTGATCCTGGTGCCCGATCTCTATCTGGCGCTTAAGCTGATACAAAGTAAGGAGCAGGCCGAACCGACCACGGCGCAGTAAATAAAAAGGGCACACCAAACGGCGTGCCCTTTATCCATATCCATCCAGCCGACAATCACTCCCGCAGTAACATATACAGCCGGAACAGATAAATCAGCAGCAGGGCGGAAACCAGGTTGCTTAATGCAGTCAGCACAATGCTGGCAACGTGTGGCGTCAACACCGACAAATGGCTGACCATAAACAGCACCAGCAGTTTGGCCGCCAGCCACAGCATCATCGCCGGTACGATCACCCGCGCGTTGGCAAAGGCCAGCTTGCAGCTCAGCTTCAGCGAGGCAAAGACGCCTTTCCCATCGGCCACGGAAATCACCGGGGCCAACGAGAACGAGATCGCCATGATCACGCCGGGCACGACGAACAGCGTCAGGCCAAGCTGGGTCAGCAAGGTGCAGACAAACAACAGCAACAGCAAACGTGGTAATAGCGGGGCAGATATCCCGATAGCCCGCAGCGCACTGGTGCGCTGGCCTTCAGAAACCAGGCGGATCAGCGTCAACATGCCTCCAACCAACAGCACGTTACCCACTAAAGCGGAAATCGTGGCGGCGGCGGACACTTTCAACAGCACCATCTGCTGTTCAGGCGTCATCTGCTGAATGATTTCCTGGATCCCCATGCCGGCACCGGCGGTGGAGGCCAAATCACTTTCCGTCGCGGTCAGGATCTTCAACTGCTCGATATCGGGGCTGAACGCCTGATTAAGCAGCACTGAAATGAATGCGGTCAGCAGTGCCAACAGCACAATGCTGGCAACCTGATTACGGAAAAAGTTAAAACTGTCACGGTACAACGTGTTGGCCGTAATTGGCATGCGTGGCATGCAGACTCCTTGGCGTCGGGAAGGTAGTTAAATCAGTGGACGATTGTACCTTGTTCCACGCCGCTGTGGCACCCCGCGAATGGCATTGTGCTGATTTCTTGGGCGATTATGGTCTCTGACAATGATAATGGCAGGGGAACCGGCAAGGGAGGCAGGCCATAACGTTCACGGGCTCGATCGCAAGCTTCATTGCGCAGGCCGTTTTCCCCGGATTGATTGAATTCGCGGCAGGGGCTAGGGCGATTGGGGTAGATCGAACAGGACACCGCCTGGCCAATCTCACCGATCAGCGAGGTGCAGCGTGGGGATTTGCTGTTGGTCCCCTGCATACAGCGCAGAAAGGGGCTCAAGGGCTCAGTTAAGGATATAGGTACCACGCCGCCGCCATCTTCCGCTTCGGCCCAATAGAATGATACTCGGAAATAACCGCAGCAGGCGCCGCAGCTGGTGCAGGGATTTTGAATTTCGCTCATCTTGATTGCCACCGACTCCTTACCGGCCCAACCAAAACCAACAGGAATGATGAAATTACGCAGAGGCATTTTTTTTAGCAACTTTTTTTGGTAACAGAAATGTAAACATGCATAAAATTTTCAACAAAATGCGTTTATTGATTCAGATCAATTATTGATTTATTAAAATCCTTAGTTGGCTTTGTTTTTGGTGGGAATTTAAATTTTTACACTTAAGATGTGATCTCGATGGGATCATAAATACCTGTTAATAGGTATATTCATCGCGACTATAAACCACACAAATGGAATGGATAATGAAAAAGACAACTCTGGTGGTGTTAGGGGCTTTGATGGCTCCTATGGTAGCAAGCGCGCATCAAGCGGGTGATTTCCTGTTCCGTGCAGGTACTGCAACAATTCGTCCGAATGCGGGTTCGGATAACGTCTTAGGGCTGGGGACGCTCGATGCTAAAAACAACACTCAGCTCGGCCTGACGTTCGGTTATATGGTGACCGACAATATCGGCGTTGAACTGCTGGCTGCTACCCCATTCCGCCATAAAGTTACCTTGGCGGGCCAGGATATTGCGACAGTTCACCAACTGCCGCCAACGCTGATGGCACAGTACTACTTTGGTGACAAGCAGGACAAGCTACGCCCTTATCTGGGTGTTGGCGTAAACTACACCACGTTCTTCAATGAGAAGTTCAACGACTACGGTAAAAGCGCGGGTTTAAGCAACCTGGATCTGAAAGATTCTTGGGGCGTTGCTGCCCAGGCGGGGATGGATTACAACCTGGATGAGCACTGGATGCTGAACATGTCGGTCTGGTGGATGAATATCGAAACCAAGACCCGATTTGATGTTGCTGGTGGCTCAAGTCAGAGCATTGATACGCGTCTGGATCCGTGGGTGTTTATGTTTGGTGCGGGTTACCGCTTCTAAGCCAGCAATAAAGGAGGCGCCGTTCGGCGCCTCCCTCTTCAGTTATTTAATGCGCATATCGTTTTCGACAGATTTAACCCCTGCCACGCCGCGTGTGACCTGAACGGCGCGGTTAGCATCGGCACTGGAGCTGACAAAACCGCTCAACTGTACCCGGCCCTTAAAGGTTTCAACGCTAATCTCGGTGGACTTGATGGTTTTATCCGCCAGCAGTGCTGACTTCACCTTGGTCGTAACGACCGTATCGTCAATATAGCCGCCCGTCCCTTCAGATTTTGCCGTTGGAGCACAGGCAGAAACGGCCATAGCCAAAATACCCGCCATGCACAGTGCCGAAAGGGTTTTAAAAAGCTTCATAAATGACTCTCCTTGCAAATGTTATTGTTGAAACTACTGGCTGATTTCAATCAGCTAACTGGATCGTATTTATTGAATAACACAGGGACATAAGGTCAATATGATTGTGGAGCAGGCGTGGGGTTTGTTCAAACCTTTTAATCAATTATCTGCAGTAACATCAGGGGGAAACAAGGCGTTAGCACCGGATACTTCCCTGTATCCGGTGTTTGACGAAGATTAAGAACGGGTTGCGGCTTTCATCTCACGCACGAACTTGCCCAGCCTGGCTAGCATTTCTGCCGGGTGTGCCTGGTTCTGTTCGATGATTTTAACAATTGCCGAGCCTGAGATTGCCCCGGCGGCCCCGGCTTGCAATGCGTCTTTGACCTGTGCAGGTTCAGAGATACCAAAACCTTGCAGTGGTGGTGCCGCATGGTATTCGCGTAGTTTGTTGACCAGGTGGTGCAGCGGTAACTGAGCACGGCTTTCCGTTCCGGTTACTCCGGCACGTGACAGCAGATAAGTGTAACCCCGGCCGTGGGACGAGATTTCACGCAGTAAATCCTCATCGGCATTTGGTGGGCAGATATAGATTGGCGCAATGCCGTGGCGAGTTGCCGCCGCGCGGAAAGGCGCTGATTCTTCGAAAGGCACGTCCGCGATCAATACCGAATCCACTCCGGCCTGCGCACAGCGCTGATAAAACGCGTCAATACCGCCGTGGAACACCAGGTTGGCATACATCAACAGGCCAATCGGAATATCCGGGTGTTTCTGACGAATTGCCGCCAGCATTTCAAAACAGTGTGTTGGCGTCACGCCAGAAGCGAAAGCACGCAGCGCTGCACTTTGAATGGTTGGGCCATCGGCCAACGGATCCGAGAAGGGGATCCCCAACTCCAATGCATCCGCACCGTTCTCCACCAGCGTATCGATGATCTGTAACGATAGCGTCGGGTTTGGGTCACCAAGGGTCACAAACGGCACGAAGGCGCCTTCTTTATTATTTTCCAACCGTTTGAACAGTTGCTGATAACGTTCCATCAGATTTCTCCCCGTGCTTTCAGAATATCGTGAACGGTAAATATGTCTTTGTCGCCGCGACCGGACAGGTTAACCACCAGGATCTGTTCTTTCTGCGGCTCTTCACGGATCATTTTCAGCGCGTGTGCGAGGGCATGGGAAGACTCCAACGCCGGGATAATTCCTTCGTGGCGGGAAAGCTCCTTGAAAGCCTCCAGCGCTTCATCATCGGTGATCGACACGTATTCTGCACGGCCGATGCTGTTGAGATAGGCGTGCTGCGGGCCAACGGAAGGGAAGTCCAAACCGGCGGAAATCGAGTAAGACTCCTCGATCTGGCCTTCAGCGGTCTGCATCATCGGTGATTTCATACCGAAGTAGATCCCCACCTTGCCATGCTTCAGCGGCGCACCATGCTGGCCGGTTTCGATCCCCAGACCGGCGGGTTCCACGCCGATCAGGCCAACGCTGGTATCATCGATAAAGTCGGCAAACATGCCGATGGCGTTGGATCCACCGCCAACGCAGGCCAATACGGCATCCGGCAGGCGGCCTTCACGCTCCAGCACCTGAGCTTTGGTTTCTTCACCGATCATGCGTTGGAATTCGCGCACGATGGTCGGGAACGGGTGCGGGCCTGCGGCAGTACCCAGCATGTAGTGGGCCTTCTCGTAAGAGCCAGACCAGTCGCGCAGCGCCTCGTTACAGGCATCTTTCAGCGTGGAAGAACCGCTGTGTACCGGGATCACTTCAGCTCCCATCAGGCGCATACGGAATACGTTGGGTGACTGGCGTTCGATGTCCTTGGCGCCCATGTAGATACGGCATTTCAGACCGAGCAGGGCGCAGGCCAATGCAGAGGCGACACCGTGTTGGCCAGCGCCGGTTTCCGCAATGATCTCGGTTTTGCCCATGCGTTTGGCAAGCAGCGCCTGGCCCAATACCTGGTTGGTCTTATGGGCACCGCCGTGCAGCAGATCTTCACGCTTCAGGTAGAGTTTGGTTTTGCTACCGGCAGTCAGGTTTTTGCACAGTGTCAGTGCCGTTGGGCGGCCCGCATAGTTTTTCAGCAGATCGATAAACTCTGCCTGGAACTCCGGGTCACGCTGGGCACTGACGAAGGCTTCTTCCAGTTGTTTCAGGGCTGGCATCAAAATTTGCGGCACATACTGACCGCCAAATTCGCCGAAGTAAGGGTTAAGCAGCGTCATTATTTTTCCCGTTATTATCCGTTAAATGAGGTTCGCAATCAGTAGGCGCGCAGGGTTTGAAACACCGCCGCCAGACGCTCGGCGTCTTTGATGCCGGGTTGGCTCTCTACGCCAGAGTTGAAATCGAGGCCCGCGCAGCCCAGCAGGGCCGCATCCACGCAGTTGTCTGCACTCAGGCCGCCAGCCAGCATCACGTTGTCCAGCGTTTGGCCATGCAAAACCGACCAGTCAAAGCGAATTCCGGTACCGCCAGCGCCGTTGTCCAGCAGATAACGATCGACCTGTTGCAAATCGCGTGCGGGCAGGCTGTCTTTCACGCTCAAGGCTTTCCAGATCTGACAGGTGGCTGGCAGCTCGGCGCGCAACGAGTTGGTATAAGCCTGATCTTCCGCACCGTGCAACTGCACCGCATACAGACCAAGGCGCTCAGCAGTTTGCGCTACCGTGTCGATCGGCGCATCACAGAAAACGCCCACGTATTTCAACGGCGCGCCGGCGATCACTTCCCTGGCGCGGGCAATGTCCACGTTACGCGGGGAACGACCAACGAAGATCAGACCGCCGTAGTTGGCACCTGCCTGATAAGCAGCAGCGGCATCTTGTGGCCGGGTCAGGCCGCAGACTTTGTTGTCGCCCAGTATCACGCGGCGTACTGCACTGCGCAGGTTGGTTTCCGACATCAACGCGCTGCCGATCAGAAATCCGTTGGCATAGCGACTGAGTTCACGGATCTGGCCGTAGTTATTGATGCCGGATTCGCTGATCACTGTCACGCCATGTGGCACTCTAGGAGCCAGGGTGCGGGTGCGGTCCAGATCGATAGACAGATCGCGCAGATCGCGGTTGTTGATGCCAATCACTTTGGCTTCGAGCTGTACCGCGCGCTGTAATTCTTCTTCGCTTATCACCTCGGTCAGCACGCCCATATTCAGGCTGTGTGCCACCGCAGCAAGTTGGCGGTACTGTTCGTCATCGAGCACCGACAGCATCAACAGAATGGCGTCGGCCTGGTAGTGACGTGCCAGATAGATCTGGTAAGGGTCGATCATAAAGTCTTTACACAGCACCGGCTGGGTCACGGTGCGACTTACCAGCGGCAGAAAATCGAAGCTGCCCTGGAAGTATTGTTCATCGGTCAGCACCGAGATCGCCGAAGCGAAGTCCTTATACACCGAGGCGATTTCCACCGGGTCAAAATTCTCGCGGATCAGCCCCTTGGAAGGGGAAGCTTTCTTGCATTCGAGAATAAACGCCGTTCTGGTGCCTTGTAGTGCATGATAAAAGCTACGCTCGCTTGGCACGATTTCGTTTTGAAAGCTGGCCAATGGCTGTTGTTGCTTACGTGCCGCGACCCACTGCGCCTTGTCACGAACAATCTTGTTGAGCACGGTTTCCTGCATCATTTATCCTCTTGCTGCCAAAGCAGTGACACGCTGGTAAGCCTGCCCACTGTGGATCATTTCCAATGCCTGCTGCGCGTTCTGGCGCAGGTCTTCCTGTCCGAATAGTTTCAGCAACAGTGCGACGTTGGCGGCGACCGCCGCGGCGTGCGCTGGCTCGCCTTTACCTTGTAACAACCTTGCCAGAATGTCACGGTTTTCTTCCGGTGACCCACCCAGCAGGGAGCCCAGCGGGTGGCTGTCCAACCCAAAGGATTTGGGCGTCAGCTGATAACTTTCAATCTCGCCGTCATTCAGCTCGGCCACGTGAGTGGCGGTGTGGATCGCCACTTCATCCATCCCGCCACCGTGCACGACGGCGGCGCGTTGATAACCCAATACGCGCAGGGTTTGGGCGATTGGCAGCACCAGCTCCGGACTGTAGACCCCAATTAACGCCAACGGTGGGCGAGCCGGGTTAATCAACGGCCCGAGCACGTTGAACACCGTGCGGGTCTTCAACTGTTGGCGTACCGGCATCGCATGACGAAAACCGCTGTGATACTGCGGCGCAAACAGGAAACACACGCCCAGTTCATCCAATGCCTTGCGGGATTCTTCCGCAGGCAGATCCAGGCGGATCCCGAAGGCCGCCAACAGATCGGATGAACCGGAACGGCTGGAGACGCTGCGGTTGCCGTGCTTGGCCACCTTGACCCCACAGGCTGCGGCGACAAAGGCGCTGGCCGTAGAGATATTGATGCTGTTGGTGCCGTCGCCGCCGGTACCGACGATATCCGCGAAGGCATAGTCCGGGCGTGGGAACGGTAGAGCATCGGCCAAGAGCGCCTTGGCAGCCCCGGCGATCTCTTCCGGGCGTTCACCGCGGATCTTCATGCTGATCAGTGCCGCCGCCAGTTGGCTAGGTTCCAGCTCACCGCGCACGATAGCGCTGAATAACTGCTGGCTTTCTTCCTGGCTCATCGACTCCGAGCGATACAGTTTTTCAAGAATAGGTTGCATAGTCGGTTCCCCTTAATTATTTCGCCAGCGCCCAGGCCAACGTCTGCTCAAGCAAACGCGCGCCTTGGGTGGTCAGAATGGATTCTGGATGGAATTGGAAACCACATACGCGGTGTTCATCGTGACGCACTGCCATCACCATGTCGCCGAAGCGAGCATTGACGGTCAGTCCTTCAGGGATATTGCTGCCGACCAGCGAATGATAGCGGGCGACCGGTAGCGGGTTGGCCATACCGGCAAACATCCCCTGGTTATCGTGAGTAATGGACGAAGCCTTGCCGTGCAGGATCTCACCGGCCTGGCCAACGTGGCCGCCATAGGCTTCCACAATCGCCTGATGGCCGAGACAGATACCGATGATTGGCATCTGGCCGCGCAGGCGTTGCAACAGCTCGGGCATACAACCGGCGTCGGCTGGAGTTCCTGGGCCTGGCGACAGCATCAAAATAGGCTGTTTCATCTGTTGCAGGCGCGCGATGATGACCTCGGCGGCAATCTGGTTACGGTAAATCACCACCTGATGGCCGCTGGCACGCAGCTGATCGACCAGGTTGTAAGTGAAGGAGTCGACGTTGTCGAGCAGTAAGATATCGGCCATTAGAAAATCTCCTTGGCCTGGTGCGCGCTGGCGATGGCTCGCAGCACGGCACGTGCCTTATTACGGGTTTCATCGGCTTCCGCCTGCGGGAGCGAGTCCAGCACCACACCGGCACCGGCCTGCACGGTGGCAACACCGTCCTCAACATACGCGGAACGAATGACAATACAGGTATCGAGATCGCCGTGAGCGGTAAAGTAGCCCACAGCGCCGCCGTAGCTGCCACGACGGGTGCCTTCAGAGGCGGCAATCAGCTGCATGGCGCGCACTTTCGGTGCGCCGCTCAGTGTGCCCATATTCATACAGGCCTGATAGGCATGCAGCACGTCGAGATCGCCACGCAGCTTGCCGACCACGCGGGAAACCAGGTGCATCACGAATGAGTAACGATCAACCTTGGTCAGGTCGGCCACGTAGCGGCTGCCAGCCTCACAGATGCGAGCCAGATCGTTGCGGGCCAGGTCGACCAGCATCAGGTGCTCGGCCAGTTCTTTATGGTCGGTACGCATTTCCAGTTCGATGCGGCTGTCGAGATCCAGATCCAGCGAACCGTCGGCGCGGCGTCCGCGAGGACGAGTGCCGGCAATCGGGTAGATTTCGATCTGGCGGCTGGTGGCTTCATATTTCAGCGCGCTTTCCGGCGAGGCACCGAACAGCGTGAACTCGTTGTCCTGCATAAAGAACATATAAGGGCTTGGATTGTTTTCCTTCAGCGTCTGGTAAGCCGCCAGCGGGTTAGGGCAAGGCAAAGAGAAGCGACGAGAAGGCACCACCTGGAAAATCTCACCGTGGCGGATGGCCTGCTGCAACTGGCTGACTACCGCGCCGTACTCTTCATCGCTCTGATTGCAGCTTAGCTGCATGTCTTCCAGTTTCTGATGAGGAATGGCGATTGGTGTTTGTTGCAATTGCACCTGAAGCTGTTCGAGACGCTGCTGCAAACGCAGGGTTTCAGCGTTGTCACCGGTAAATACGCTGGCTTGTAAACGAGCTACGCCGCGTTGGTGATCCAGCACCAGCAGCGTTTCCGCCAGATAGAAACAGAAGTCCGGACAACGTTGGTCTTGGCGCAGCTCTGGCAGGTCTTCAAAGCCAGCAACCAGGTCATAGGCAAACAGGCCACCGAGCAGCATAGCTTCACGTTCATCGGCTGGCGCATCGACTAGCGTCAGCATCGTGCGCAATGCATCAAACACCGACAGTGAACGCAGGCGGGCATCTTCGTCTTGTACCGTATCAATTGCCGGGAAGGTCAGCTCGCGGCCATTAGGGCGAGCCTGGATTTGAACACCGGCAGGCAAGGCTTCATCCAACAGTGGCAGCAGGGCCGCACCGTTAGCGCTCAGCGCCTGAAGGCTGACCTTGCGACCCAATGCAGTAATGCGCAGGGCACTGTCGACAATCAGCAGGCTTTTCAGGTTTTGCTTGCTGTTGATTTCCGCCGAATCCAGCAACAGGGTGGCAGAGCGAGCGCCGCACAGCTGATGAAAAATCGCCGTCGGATCGCTGCGGTAACCGGCCTGCGCCGTGAGTAGTTTGAGCTGTGGTTTGATGTTCATCTTCGGTAGTTCCAGTCAAATCTTGTCCATAAAAAAGCCCGCTGTAATGAGCGGGCCTAGGGAATCTGCAGTGTCAGATGACAGGTATGCGTGATTACTCGACCCTTGATTGGGAAGTACGCCACCAGCGAAGAAGAGAAGTGTGTCTAGTCATCATGTTGCTCTCTGTTAACTCATTCAACTTTTTCATCTAACACGGCCAGTGTCATCGCCGTGAACTTGTGTACTAGTTAACTGGAACAAAGGGGCAATGTCAACTCTCTTTTTGCACAATATGTTAGCGGCTAGCGTGAAATCATTAATCTATCGGCAGCGCTTGCGGCAGAATACATTTCCGTCCGGTCAACCATAACGGGTATGATAGAAGGCCAAGCCATTGCAGGATATCCCTTTTGACAGACAGCAGCCCACAATCCTCCGCTTTTACCCTGTACGATCTCCACAGCCACACCACCGCTTCGGACGGTTTTTTAACGCCGACTCAACTGGTGCAGCGAGCCGTTGAGATGCGCGTTGGCGTGCTGGCTATTACCGATCACGATACCACCAGCGGATTGGCAGAGGCTGCGGCCGCGATAGCCGATCTTGCCTTGCCCTTGCAGCTGGTTAACGGCGTGGAGATTTCTACGCTGTGGGAAAACCATGAGATCCACATTGTTGGGTTGGGGCTCGATATCGCCCACCCGGCGTTGTTGAAACTGTTGGACGAACAGACCGAGCGCCGTAATCTGCGGGCGCAAGAAATCGGCGTTCGGTTAGCGAAAGCGCGCATTCCCGATGCCTATGCTGGAGCGCAACAACTGGCGGGGGACGGGGCGGTCACCAGAGGGCATTTTGCCCGTTTTCTGGTGCAGCAGGGCATGGCTGACAATATGGCGCAGGTGTTCAAGAAGTATCTCGCCAAAGGGAAAATCGGCTATGTTCCGCCACAGTGGTGTACAATAGAACAAGCCATTGATGTCATTCATCAATCCGGTGGCCAGGCGGTGATGGCGCACCCGGGCCGTTACGATCTGACGGCCAAGTGGCTGAAACGTCTGCTGGCCTATTTTGCCGAACATGGCGGCGATGCGATGGAGGTGGCGCAGTGTCAGCAAGCCCCCCATGAGCGTACGGTGTTGGCTAAATATGCGCAGGACTATCAATTATTGGCGTCTCAGGGTTCGGATTTTCATCAGCCCTGTTCGTGGATTGAGTTGGGGCGCAAACTGTGGTTACCCGGCGGTGTTGAACCGGTTTGGCGCGATTGGCCACAGCCCTAACCAACCCTGGTTTTACCCGATGGATTTCAAGCTGCGGCTGAAAAACGACGGGTATAGATTGAGTTAACGCGGGCGTTGTCGCGCGCGTGCATCATTTTCAGGAGTAACAGATGAGCCAGCTATTTTATATTCACCCGGATAATCCGCAGCCGCGCCTGGTCAATCAGGCCGTAGAGGTGCTGCGCAAGGGTGGCGTGATCGTCTATCCAACAGACTCTGGCTACGCACTGGGCTGCAAGCTTGAAGAGAAGGCGGCCTTGGAGCGTATCTGCCGTATTCGCCAGTTGGACGGCAACCACAACTTCACGCTGATGTGCCGCGATCTGTCCGAGCTGTCGACCTATGCCTATGTGGACAATTCGTCGTTTCGTCTGATCAAGAACAATACGCCGGGCAATTACACCTTCATCCTGAAAGCGACCAAAGAAGTGCCTCGTCGCCTGATGAATGACAAGCGTAAAACCATCGGCCTGCGTGTGCCATCCAACCCGATCGCTCTGGCATTGCTGGAAGTGCTCAATGAGCCGATGATGTCGACCACGCTGATGTTGCCAGGCAATGATTTTGCCGAATCCGATCCGGAAGAGATCAGCGAACACCTTGGCAAGCAGGTGGATCTGGTGATCCACGGTGGTTTCCTGGGCCAGCAGCCAACCACAGTTATTGATTTGACCGAGTCCTCCCCGGAAGTGATCCGTGAAGGGGCGGGCGATCCAGCGCCTTTCCGCTAAACTGCCGGACGAAGTCAGTGCCAAGGAGGGATAAAGCCTGTATAATAAGCGGTTGGTTTTGACCAAGTGCTAATCTTTGCGGCTGTCTCTCCTTGCTGAGAGTAGCGGTAAAGTCCCCCCGACGCCTGTGAAGGCGACACTAGAGGTTGCTCAATGAGCGAAAAGTTACAGAAAGTATTAGCGAATGCCGGCCATGGCTCGCGTCGTGAAATAGAAACCATGATTGAGGCGGGTCGCATCAGCGTCGACGGCAAGATCGCCAAACTGGGCGACCGCGTTGAAGTGGTTGCCGGGATGAAAATTCGTCTGGACGGTCACGTTGTCTCGATCAAAGAATCCGAAGAAGCGGTTTGCCGTGTGCTGGCTTATTACAAGCCGGAAGGTGAACTCTGTACCCGTAGCGATCCGGAAGGTCGCCCAACGGTCTTCGATCGCCTGCCAAAACTGCGCGGTTCTCGCTGGGTAGCGGTAGGGCGTTTGGACGTCAATACCTCAGGCTTGCTGCTGTTTACCACTGATGGTGAACTGGCTAACCGCCTGATGCACCCAAGCCGCGAAGTCGAGCGCGAATACGCCGTGCGCGTGTTCGGCCAGATCGACGACGAAAAGCTCAAGCAACTGAGCAAAGGTGTCCAACTGGAAGATGGCCCGGCGGCATTCCGCACCATCACCTTCCAGGGTGGCGAAGGGATCAACCAGTGGTACAACGTCACGCTGACCGAAGGCCGTAACCGTGAGGTGCGTCGCCTGTGGGAAGCCGTTGGCGTGCAGGTAAGCCGTTTGATCCGCGTGCGTTACGGCGATATCGATCTGCCAAAAGGCTTGCCTCGTGGCGGCTATACCGAGCTGGATCTCAAGGCGATCAACTATCTGCGTGAGCTGGTGGAACTGCCGCCGGAAACCGTCAGCAAACTGCCGGTAGAACGCGATCGTCGCCGTGTGAAGGCCAACCAGATCCGCCGTGCGGTAAAACGTCACAGCCAGGTTGCTCCCGGCAGCCGTCGTGGTGCACCAGGCAGCAGCAAACCGGGTAAACCGGCCAAGTCTTCCAAGCGTAGCTAAATTTATCACCGTGGCCTTGCCTTCTGGCTTGACCACGGGTTATTCAGTTACCAGTCAATACCTTGCTGAGCCTTGATCCCCGCTTCAAACGCGTGCTTCACCGGCCGCATCTCCGTCACGGTATCCGCCAGCTCCAGCAAATCGCGATGACAGCCACGCCCGGTGATAATCACCGTCTGGTGTGCAGGACGCTGCTCAAGGGCTTCCAGCACCTCTGACAGCTCTAAATAGCCGTAGGTGACCATATAGGTCAACTCGTCCATCAGCACTAGATCCAGGCTGCTGTCGGCCAGCATCCGCTTACCGTGTTGCCAGACGGCCTGACAGGCGGCGGTATCGCTTTCCCGATCCTGGGTTTCCCAGGTAAAGCCGGTTGCCATCACCTGAAATTCCACGCCGTGCTGTTGCAGCAGGTTTTTCTCGCCGTTAGGCCACTGGCCTTTGATAAACTGGATCACTCCGGCCTTCATCCCGTGGCCGACGGCACGGGTGACGGTGCCGAATGCAGCGGTGGTCTTGCCTTTGCCATTGCCGGTAAAGACCAGCAACAGACCACGGGTTTCCTGCGCGGCGGCAATGCGGGCATCCACCTGTTCTTTCAGCCGTTGCTGGCGTTGTTGGTGACGATCTTCAGCCATGTTAAAAGCTTCCTTATTCGGCGGCGCCGGGTTTACGGTTGGGCTGAGCATCGAAGCTCATGCCGGTTTTACGGCGGCTGTCATCGCCCATCAAATACAGATAGAGCGGCATGATATCGGCCGGTGTTTTCAGCTTGTTTTTATCTTCCTGTGGGAATGCAGATGCACGCATTTTGGTGCGAGTTCCGCCCGGATTGATGCAATTTACCCGCAAGTTACGGTTTTTATACTCATCAGCCAATACCTGCATCATCCCTTCGGTAGCAAACTTGGAAACGGCATAGGCCCCCCAGCCGGCACGGCCGGTACGGCCAACGCTGGAGCTGGTGAACACCAACGATCCCGCATTCGATTTCAGCAGTAACGGCAGCAGCGCCTGGGTAAGCATGAAGGTGGCATTCACGTTGACCTGCATCACTTCGTTCCACATGGTCATCGAAAGTTCGGCCATTGGGGCGATGTCGCCCAACAGACCGGCATTTTGCAACACGCCGTCCAGACGTGGCACTTTGGTGGCCAACTCTTCCGCCAGGGTTTGGCACTGCTCTGGCGTGGTGTGTAACAAATCCAGCGTAACGATATGAGTCGGGGCGCTGGAGATGGCGGCAATTTCGGCCTGAACGGCCTGCAGTTTGCTTTCCGTACGGCCAAGCAGCACCAGCTGTGCGCCGTAGCGAGCGTAGGTCAGCGCCGCTTCACGGCCGATACCGTCGCCCGCCCCGGTGACCAGAATAATTCGTTGTTCGAGCAGATCCTGCTTAGGTTGGTAATGCACAATAGTTCCTCGCGCCTGGTTGGCGGCTCCCGCGCTATGGCTGGGAGCTTGGGTAGATAGCGGATCGCTGGCAGGAGCAGGGTTGCTCAACCACAATGGCGATCCGCAGCGAATTTTTGTCAGCAATTTAATGAATAATGTCTGTTATATGCCTGAAATGGATCGCATTTTCAATGAGTAACCCACAGAAACGGCATTCTTTTGTAACAAAAACGGTACAATAGCGGCTTGGTTACCGTTGCGGATAACCCCATAGTGACAGGAGAAAACCAGGAATTTTCATTTAGCCGCGACAGCCCTGCTGGTGATTGGCTAAAATGAACAGAGTCACACTAACAAACTGTAAATAAAGGCGGTACCTGTGGAGTTTATATCTGTTTATGGCCTTTTTCTGGCCAAAGTCGCCACGGTGGTGATTGCTATTGCCGCGCTGGTGTTACTGGCGGTGAGCCTCGGGCAGCGCAAGAGTCAGCAGAAAGGGGAACTACAGCTTACCGACCTGGGTGAGCAATATCGTGAAATGCAACGGGAAATGCGCCTTGCCCGCATGGGGGCTGCTGAGCAGAAGGCCTGGAGCAAACAGTTCAAAAAGCAGAACAAGGCCGACGACAAGCTGAAAAAGCAGCGTGCCAAGGCGGGGGCAGTAGAGGCAGTCAAACCTTGCCTGTACGTGCTAGATTTCAAGGGCAGTATGGATGCCCATGAGGTCAGCTCACTGCGTGAAGAGATCTCTGCCGTATTGGCGGTGGCCACCGCCAAGGACGAGGTGTTGCTGCGTTTGGAGAGCCCAGGTGGGGTGGTGCACGGTTATGGTCTGGCAGCCTCACAGCTGGATCGCTTGCGCAAGGGCGGTATCCGCCTGACGGTGGCGGTGGATAAGGTCGCGGCTAGCGGCGGTTACATGATGGCCTGCGTGGCCGACCGCATTGTGGCGGCACCGTTCGCCATCATTGGTTCGATCGGCGTGGTTGCGCAGATCCCCAACTTCCATCGCTTGCTGCAAAAGAGCAACATCGATGTGGAATTGCACACCGCTGGCCAGTTCAAACGCACCTTGACTCTGTTTGGTGAAAATACCGAACAAGGGCGGGAAAAATTCCGAGAAGATCTGAACGAAACCCACGAGCTGTTCAAGCAGTTTGTTCATCAGCAACGCCCTTCATTGGCTATCGAAGAGGTCGCCACCGGTGAGCATTGGTATGGCACTCAGGCGAAAGATAAAGGGCTGGTTGACGCGGTCGGCACCAGCGACGATCTGCTGATTGCCGAGATGGAAAACCATGAGGTGGTGGGGGTGCGCTATGCCCGCCGTAAACGCCTGATCGATCGCTTTACCGGCAGTGCGGCAGAGAGCGCCGATCGCCTGCTGTTGCGTTGGTGGCAACGCGGTGAGAAACCGCTGTTGTAAGCCTGCAAGGTTATGATTACACGGGGCCAGATGGCCCCGTTTTTAATGGTTAATCCACCAGATGATATTTCTCGGAAAACACATGGGCCAGATGCTTAAACATATTAAATACGGCGGTGGTTTTTGCCGTTGGCAGCCCCTCGGGATCTAAAAAAAACTCGCCGCGGAAAACCAACACGCTGCCTTTCTGCTCAACGTCGGTGGCCACCATGCCGTGCATATAATCTTCATGTTGGCGGATGATGTTATTTGCTTCAGTAAGCAGATCTGCTCGTTCGATCGGCTGAGTATGGTTACGCATTTATTTCTCCTGCAAACGAAAATTCTGAGCGTATTCTAGCGCGGGTTCGCGTTTGTCCGCAAACCAGCTAAGGTTTAATTGCCGTCTGGACGGCCAGTGATTTGACCGTCCGTGGCGAAATGAGGTTTTCCGCGCTAATTAAGTTGCGTCGCGTTTGTTATCAGGTAGAGTGTGGGATTTTGCGGCTTCCGGTGGAAGGATTTGTTTACGCTCAACGCAGGTCATAGCTGGCCTGGCTTCTGGGGTTTGACGTGTACAGGTTAGACTGGTGAAATGCGTTCAGGTTGACCAGTTAGGCAACCATTAGAAAAAAACAGGTTGATCTCTTGCCAGAGTACCGCAATATAAATAAGAGATACGAATTGCCGCGGTACGGCGAGACAAATGGCTTCTTTTTAGAAGTATTAAATTCAGGTAAAGGTAATTATGGGCAAAGCTCTCGTAATAGTTGAGTCCCCGGCAAAAGCCAAAACTATTAATAAATATTTAGGTAATGACTACGTGGTGAAGTCCAGCGTCGGTCATATCCGTGATTTGCCGACCAGTGGCTCAGCTAGCAAAAAGAGCGCTGAGTCAACCGAAGACAAAGCCAAAGATAAAGCCAAAAAGAAAGTCAAGAAAGATGAAAAGACCGCGCTGGTCAATCGCATGGGCGTCGATCCTTACCACGGGTGGGAAGCGCACTATGAGATTTTACCTGGTAAGGAAAAAGTGGTCGCCGAGTTAAAATCGTTAGCCGAAAATGCTGACCACATTTACCTCGCAACCGACCTTGACCGCGAAGGGGAGGCCATCGCCTGGCACCTGCGGGAAGTGATCGGTGGGGACGACAAACGCTTTAGCCGCGTGGTGTTTAACGAAATCACCAAGAACGCGATCCAGCAGGCGTTCCAAGCGCCAGGTGAGCTGAATATCGATCGGGTCAACGCACAGCAGGCGCGTCGCTTTATGGACCGCGTGGTGGGCTACATGGTGTCACCACTGCTGTGGAAAAAAATTGCCCGTGGCCTGTCCGCTGGCCGGGTGCAGTCCGTTGCGGTACGACTGGTGGTGGAGCGTGAGCGCGATATCAAGGCGTTCGTCCCCGAAGAGTACTGGGAACTGCATGCCGATCTGTTGGCGAAAGGCGAAATCGCGCTGCAGATGGAAGTCACCCACGCCCACGATAAGCCATTCAAACCGGTTAACCGTGAGCAGACTCATGCCGCGCTTAACCTGCTGGAAAAAGCCCGTTATACGGTGCTGGATCGTGAAGACAAACCGACCAGCAGCAAACCGGGTGCGCCGTTCATCACCTCCACGCTGCAACAGGCTGCCAGTACCCGTCTGAGCTTCGGCGTGAAGAAGACCATGATGATGGCGCAGCGTCTGTATGAAGCCGGTCATATCACCTATATGCGTACCGACTCCACCAACCTGAGCCAGGATGCGGTCAACATGGTGCGCGGTTATATCGGTGACAACTTCGGCGACAAGTACCTGCCGAAGGCGCCTAACCAATACAGCAGCAAAGAAAACTCACAGGAAGCGCACGAAGCGATCCGTCCCTCCGATGTCAGCGTATTGGCTGAACAACTGAAGGATATGGAAGCGGATGCGCAGAAACTGTATCAGCTGATCTGGCGTCAGTTCGTCGCCTGTCAGATGACACCGGCGCAATACGACTCCACCACGTTGACGGTGAAAGCCGACGACTTCCTGCTGCGTGCCAAAGGCCGTACGCTGCGTTTCGATGGCTGGACCAAGGTGATGCCTGCGCTGCGTAAGGGCGATGAAGATCGCACCTTGCCGTTTGTGGAAGTGGGCAGCGAGCTGGATCTGCAAAAACTGATCCCGAGCCAGCACTTTACCAAGCCGCCGGCACGTTACAGTGAAGCCTCACTGGTTAAAGAGTTGGAAAAACGCGGGATTGGCCGTCCATCTACCTATGCCTCGATCATCTCGACCATTCAGGATCGTGGCTATGTGCGGGTAGAGAGCCGCCGGTTCTACGCGGAAAAAATGGGTGAGATCGTCACCGATCGCCTGGAAGAAAACTTCCGTGAGCTGATGAATTACGACTTTACCGCACGTATGGAAAATGGCCTGGATCAGGTTGCCAACAACCAGGCGGAATGGAAAGCGGTGCTGGACGAATTCTTTGCCGAATTCAGCGAGCAGCTGGAAACCGCAGAGAAAGATCCTGAAGAGGGCGGCATGCGCCCGAACCAGATGGTGATGACCAGCATTGACTGCCCGACCTGTGGTCGCAAAATGGGCATCCGTACCGCCAGCACCGGGGTGTTCCTCGGCTGTTCCGGCTACGCGTTGACGCCGAAAGAGCGCTGTAAAACCACCATCAACCTGGTGCCGGAAGCGGAAGTGCTGAACATCCTGGAAGGGGATGATGCAGAAACCAACGCCCTACGTGCCCGTAGCCGTTGCCAGAAGTGTGGTACCGCGATGGACAGCTACCTGATCGACAACCAGCGTAAGCTGCACGTATGCGGTAACAACCCGGCCTGTGACGGCTACGAAATCGAGCAGGGTGAATTCCGCCTGAAAGGTTACGACGGCCCGATCGTGGAGTGTGAGAAATGTGGTTCCGAAATGCACCTGAAAATGGGGCGCTTTGGTAAGTACATGGGCTGTACCAACGATAACTGCAAGAACACCCGTAAGATCCTGCGCAGCGGTGAAGTTGCTCCGCCGAAAGAGGATCCGGTCCCACTGCCAGAGTTGCCGTGCGAGAAATCGGACGCCTACTTTGTGCTGCGTGATGGGGCGGCTGGCGTGTTCCTGGCGGCCAACACCTTCCCTAAATCGCGCGAAACCCGTGCGCCGTTAGTGGAAGAGTTGCTGCGCTTCAAAGATCGTTTACCGGAGAAATTGCGCTATCTGGCCGATGCGCCGGTGGCCGATCCCGAAGGCAACAAGACGATGGTGCGCTTTAGCCGTAAAACCAAGCAACAGTATGTCTCATCAGAGAAGGACGGCAAGGCCACCGGCTGGTCTGCATTCTTCGTTGATGGCAAATGGGTTGAAGGCAAGAAGTAGCCCGGACACCAGGCAACACCAAAAAACCAGCTCACTGAGCTGGTTTTTTATTGGCGAAAATCGGCTGGCGGATCTATTCTTCTCTGCTTTTTTCTTATTTTTATCGGCAAGTCTCGGCGTTGATAATCAAGCGACAAGATCGTTATCATCTTGTGAAGCGGATCTATACTTGGTGCCGTGACATGATATAATGGTTATATAAAATATTTTTTTATGAATAAAGCTTATTAGCAACGGCGTTTTCATCAGCATCTGGGCGAAATCACTGTGTTTAAGGCTTGTGATAATTAAGCATACCGGGCAACACCGAGATACCTGGCTGCGGCAGGCCGCAGTGTTTTAACCTAGGATGGTATTAAAATATGAAATTGCAACAACTTCGTTACATTGTAGAAGTGGTGAATCATAACCTCAACGTTTCTTCCACGGCTGAAGGTCTCTATACCTCGCAACCGGGTATCAGTAAGCAGGTGAGGATGCTGGAGGATGAGCTAGGCATCCAGATTTTCGCCCGTAGTGGCAAGCACCTTACCCAAGTGACGCCTGCTGGTCAGGAGATTATCCGCATTGCTCGCGAAGTGCTGTCCAAAGTGGAGGCCATCAAGGCCGTCGCTGGGGAGCATACTTACCCGGACAAAGGTTCGCTGTATGTGGCAACCACCCACACCCAGGCACGCTATGCCTTGCCTAATGTGATCAAAGGTTTTATCGAGCGTTACCCGCGCGTGTCGCTGCATATGCACCAAGGCTCGCCAACGCAGATTGCCGAAGCGGTTTCCAAAGGCTCGGCAGACTTTGCCATCGCCACCGAAGCGCTGCACCTGTACGACGATTTAATCATGCTGCCGTGCTACCACTGGAACCGGGCGGTGGTCGTGAAGCCCGATCACCCGTTAGCGGGCAAGAGCCACATCACCATTGAAGAGCTGGCAGAGTATCCTATCGTCACCTATACCTTCGGCTTTACCGGGCGCTCAGAGCTGGATACGGCGTTTAACCGGGCGGGGTTGACGCCGCGCATCGTGTTTACCGCTACCGATGCCGACGTGATCAAGACTTATGTACGCCTGGGTCTGGGGGTCGGCGTGATCGCCAGCATGGCGGTCGATCCGGTGCAGGATCCGGATTTGGTGATGGTGGATGCCCGCGATATCTTTACCTATAGCACCACCAAGATCGGTTTCCGCCGCAGTACCTTCCTGCGCAGCTATATGTACGATTTTATCCAACGCTTTGCACCACATCTGACGCGTGACGTGGTCGATACCGCCGTAGCCTTGCGCACCAATGAAGAAATTGAAGCCATGTTCAAGGACATTTTGCTACCGACCAAATAGGCCGTTAACTTGAACCACGTGAAACAATCTAAACCGCCAATAGGCGGTTTTTCTTTGGCTGACGCCTGCTAACTCATTGACTTGCCAATGGCTTGCCGCTTTTGATTGCTCTTGCCTATCGTTATGTTCAAAACGTGTTGTTATCAAAACGTTACATGGGGTTTGTGTTATCTTTAAATAACACCTCAGAAATCACCCTGGTTTGACATAATAAAAAATGGAGGAGCTATGTCGTCCGATCTTCGTAAAACGAGTATGGATAGGCTGGTAGCACTGGGTAGTGAGTATCACTATTACAGTTTGCCGCTGGCGGCCAGACAGTTAGGGGATATTGACCGGCTGCCGAAATCGATGAAAGTGTTACTGGAAAACCTGTTGCGCCATGTGGATGGTGATACGGTACGGGTTGACGATCTGAAAGCGATCGTAGGCTGGTTGCAGACCGGCCATGCCGATCGAGAAATCGCTTATCGCCCGGCGCGGGTGCTGATGCAGGACTTCACCGGCGTGCCTGCCGTGGTGGATTTGGCGGCAATGCGCGAGGCGGTGCTGCGCCTGGGTGGGAAAGTCGACCAGGTGAATCCGCTGTCACCGGTCGATCTGGTCATTGACCACTCGGTTACCGTCGATGAGTTTGGCGACGAGGACGCCTTTGGTGAAAACGTGCGTATCGAAATGGAGCGTAACCATGAACGCTACACTTTCCTGCGCTGGGGGCAAAAGGCCTTCAACCGTTTCCGCGTGGTGCCGCCCGGCACGGGCATCTGCCATCAGGTGAACCTGGAGTATCTGGGGCAAACCGTTTGGCATACCGAAGAGAATGGCCAACGTATTGCTTACCCCGATACCCTGGTGGGTACCGACTCCCACACCACCATGATCAACGGTCTTGGTATCCTGGGCTGGGGCGTTGGTGGTATTGAGGCCGAAGCCGCCATGCTGGGCCAGCCGGTTTCCATGCTGATCCCGGATGTGGTGGGCTTTAAACTCAGCGGTAGGTTGTCAGAGGGCATCACCGCCACCGATCTGGTGCTGACCGTTACCCAAATGCTGCGTAAGCACGGCGTCGTCGGCAAGTTTGTTGAGTTTTATGGTGATGGGTTGGCCGATTTGCCGCTGGCGGATCGTGCAACCATTGCCAACATGTCGCCAGAGTTCGGGGCAACCTGTGGGTTCTTCCCGGTAGATGACGTGACGCTGGGCTATCTCAAGTTAAGTGGACGTAGCGCAGAGCAGATTGCGCTGGTGGAAGCTTATGCCAAGGCTCAGGGGATGTGGCGTCATCCAGGCGATGAACCGGTGTTTACCAGTACGCTGTCGCTGGATATGTCGACGGTTGAGGCTAGTCTGGCAGGGCCAAAACGTCCTCAAGACCGCGTCGCGCTGCCGCAGGTGCCAACGGCATTCACCGCCGCGACCGAGCTGGAAATTGGCGGTCAGAAAGATAAGCAGGAAGTGAAAAGTTTCACGCTGGGTGGCAAGAGCCACGAACTGTGTACCGGCGCGGTGGTGATCGCAGCCATTACCTCCTGTACCAACACCTCCAATCCGAGCGTGATGATGGCCGCTGGCCTGTTGGCCAAAAAGGCCGTTGAAAAGGGCTTGAAGACCAAGCCTTGGGTGAAAACCTCACTGGCGCCCGGTTCCAAAGTGGTGACCGAATACTTCGACCGCGCCAAACTGACGCCGTACCTGGAGCAATTGGGCTTTAACCTGGTTGGCTACGGTTGTACGACCTGTATTGGTAACTCTGGCCCGTTGCCCGAGCCGATTGAGCAGGCAATCAAGGCAGGGGATCTTACCGTAGGGGCGGTACTATCCGGTAACCGTAACTTTGAAGGGCGCATCCATCCGCTGGTAAAAACCAACTGGCTGGCTTCGCCGCCACTGGTGGTTGCCTATGCGCTGGCAGGTAACATGAAGGTTGACCTGACCAAAGATGCGTTGGGCGTAGGTCGCGACGGGAAACCGGTCTATCTGAAGGATATCTGGCCTACCAGCCAGGAGATTGCTCAAGCCGTGGCCGAGGTAAGCACCGAAATGTTCCATAAGGAATATGGTGCAGTGTTTGATGGCGATGCCAGTTGGCAAGCGATCCAGGTGACCGGTTCCGCGACCTACGAATGGCAAGCCGATTCTACCTATATTCGCCATCCGCCATTTTTCAGTACCATGCAGGCGCAACCGGAGCCGGTGCAGGATATTCACGGCGCACGTATTCTGGCAATCCTGGCAGACTCGGTGACCACTGACCATATCTCGCCTGCGGGTAACATCAAGCGTGACAGCCCGGCGGGTCGCTACCTGAGCGAGCGTGGCGTGGAGGTGAAAGAGTTCAACTCCTACGGCTCGCGCCGTGGTAACCACGAAGTGATGATGCGGGGCACTTTTGCCAACATCCGTATCCGTAACGAAATGGTTCCGGGCGTGGAGGGCGGTTATACCCGCCATCTGCCTTCGCAGAACCAGATGGCGATCTATGATGCCGCCATGCAGTATCAGCAGGAGCAGGTGCCACTGGCGGTGATCGCCGGTAAAGAGTATGGCTCCGGCTCCAGCCGCGACTGGGCAGCCAAAGGCCCTCGTTTATTGGGGGTACGAGTGGTGATCGCGGGATCCTTTGAGCGTATCCACCGTTCCAACCTGATCGGTATGGGCATCTTGCCGCTGGAATTCCCGCAGGGAATAACGCGCAAAACGCTGGGTTTGACGGGGGAGGAACTGATCGACGTGAGTGGTTTGCAGGCGTTGAAACCCGGCCAGACGGTGCCGGTTAATATCACCTATGCCGATGGCCGGCAGGTGGTGGTGAATACCCGTTGCCGCATTGATACCGGCAATGAGCTGACTTATTACCAGAACGACGGCATCCTGCACTACGTTATCCGTAAAATGCTGTAGAGAGAACAAGGGCGCCTTCTGGCGCCCTTGTTATTATTTTTTGTCCAGCAAGTGGCCCATTTTAGCGGCCTTGGTGGCCAGATAACGTTCGTTCTTCGGGTTACGGCCAACGATCAACGGCACGCGTTCAGAGATATTAATGCCTGCCTCGCTCAGGATAGTGACCTTCTTTGGGTTATTGGTCAGCAAGCGCACCGCATCAACCCCCAGCAGCTTGAACATATCGGCGCACAGGGTGAAGTCACGCTCATCGGCGGCAAAGCCTAGCTGATGGTTGGCCTCCACCGTGTCCGCCCCTTTATCCTGCAAGGCATAGGCGCGTATCTTGTTCAACAGACCGATATTACGGCCTTCCTGGCGGTGATACAGCAGAATGCCACGGCCTTCCTCGGCTATCTGTTCCAACGCGGCTTCCAGTTGAAAACCGCAGTCACAGCGCAGGCTGAACAGTGCATCACCGGTCAGACATTCGGAATGAACCCGTGAGAGGACCGGTGTTTCGCCGGTAATATCGCCGAAAACCAGTGCCAGATGATCCTGCCCGGTGGCCAGTTCTTCGAACCCCACCATCAGAAAATCACCCCATGGTGTTGGCAGTTTGGCTTCCGCCACACGTTTAAGCTGCATGTCACTCTCCAAAAACACTACCTGTCAAATCGCTGCGTGCATCCTACGACTGGAACAGGGGACTGACCAGCATTAAAACAGACGGCGACGATCGCTCTTTCATACATTAGCGGCTATTTTGCCATAACTTCTGGCCGAGCGGTGCTCAGCAAAGCAGCATCCGGCGTTTTAGCGCCCCTATTGCTACAATAGGTGAGTTATCTGCCTAATTTTTCTTGTTTTGCTGAGATTGCAAGATTGTTACACTGCGGGACCCACAGTGGAAGGATTACCGGATGTTAAAGATAGTAAAACGCACGGCGGTCGGAGCGATTGTGCTGATGTTACTGCCGCTGACGGTCTGGCTTGTTGGCTGGCACTGGCAACCCGGCGGCAATGACGACCTGTTAAAAGCGCTGTTCTGGGTTACGGAAACTGTCACTGCGCCCTGGGGTATTCTCACCAGCCTGATCCTGTCGGCCTGGTTTCTGTGGTGTCTGCGCTTTAGGCTGAAACCGGCTGTGGGGCTGTTCATCCTGCTGTCTGCGGCAATAGGGATTGGTCAGGCGGTCAAATCTTCCATTAAAGAGCAAGTGCAGGCACCTCGGCCGTTTGTCATGTGGCTGGAGTCGAGCCATCAGATTGATGAAAAATACTTCTACTCGTTGGACAGGAAGCAGCGTAGCGCCCTGGTCAAAGAGCAGTTGCTAGACCAGGTTTTGGTGCCGGAATGGTTGAGCAAACACTGGCAGTTTGAAACCGGCTTCTCGTTCCCTTCAGGCCACACGATGTTTGCTGCTACGTGGGCATTGTTGGGGGTCGGGCTATTGTGGCCACGGCGGCACTATAAAACCGTAGCGGTGCTGATGGTTTGGGCGTTTGGCGTGATGGTGAGCCGTTTGATGCTCGGCATGCATTGGCCGCGGGATCTGGCGATGGCGATTGTCATTAGCTGGCTGCTGGTTACCCTGGCCAGTTGGTTGACTCAGCGTTGGTTTGGGCCACTCACCATTCCACCGCAGGAGCAACAGGAAATCGGCGAGCGGGAACGCGAGAAGTGACTTCCCCCCCGGGTAAGTTGATTAAAGCTTGACATTACGTTGTCACATTTTGGCGGCTCCAACCCGGGGCCGCATCAACGCTGATTTTTACCCTGCATTGCAATCTGTACTTTCGTCCCCATATCTTATCAATCCCGTGATTTTGAGAAGCTTTCTCATTAATTTGCTCAGACGCTGCATTTCTTGCTGAATATCCCAACAGATCTGTGGTTTTATCGTTTGCCAGGGTTTCCCTGCTGCGACGGGAAATGCTAACTTAAGTAACAGGGACGCCACTTAAAAGGCAATTACCCGTGGGCTGCAATCATCGTGTTGGGTTGCGGTTTGTGGCCTTAAGGGTAGAGTTCATCCGATTCACTCGGCATTGCGGGAAAGAATGTGAAATATTTACTGATTTTTTTATTGGTTCTGGTGATTTTCGTGGCTTCAGTCACGCTGGGCGCGCATAACGACCAGGTGGTGACGTTTAACTATTTGGTTGCTCAAGGCGAATATCCGGTGTCTACCCTGTTGGCCACCCTGTTTGGTGCTGGCTTTGTGCTGGGTTGGATTATCTGTGGGTTGTTTTATCTGCGCACTCGCATCGCTCTTGGGCGCGCAGAGCGGAAAATCAAAAGGCTGGAACTGCAGCTCGAAGCACCTGTCGAGCCGGCACCGTTGCCCGCAGTCAGCAAGGAATAATCTGTTATGTTAGAGCTGCTGTTTCTGTTGCTGCCTGTAGCTGCCGCGTACGGTTGGTACATGGGGCGCAGAAGTGCTCAGCAGGATAAACAACAGGAAGCCAACCGCCTGTCGCGTGAATACGTGGCTGGGGTTAACTTCCTGCTTTCCAACCAGCAGGATAAAGCGGTCGATCTGTTTCTCGACATGTTGAAAGAGGACAGCAATACCGTTGAAGCTCACCTGACGTTGGGCAATCTGTTCCGTTCTCGTGGTGAGGTCGATCGCGCCATCCGCATCCATCAGGCTTTGATGGAAAGTGCTTCTCTGACCTTCGAACAGCGTCTGCTGGCGATACAGCAACTGGGGCGTGACTATATGGCCGCCGGGTTATATGACCGTGCCGAAGACATGTTCAGCCAGTTAATCAATGAAGAAGACTTCCGCGTTTCAGCGCTGCAGCAGTTACTGGTGATCCACCAGGCGACCAGCGACTGGCAGAAAGCCATCGAAGTGGCAGAAAAGCTGGTCAAGCTGGGTAAGGAAAAGCAGCGCGTCGAGATCGCGCATTTTTATTGTGAGCTGGCGCTGCAGGCGATGGGCAGCGACGATCTGGATAAGGCGATGGGCCTGCTCAAGCGTGCGGCCTCGGCGGATAAACAGTGCGCTCGCGTGTCGATCATGGTTGGGCGTATCTTCATGGCGCAAGAGGAGTATGCCAAGGCGGTAGAAACCTTGACGCGCGTACTGGATCAAGACAAAGAGCTGGTCAGCGAAGCGTTACCGATGCTGCAGGAATGCTACCAGCATTTGCCTCAACAACAACAAGACTGGGCGGACTTCCTCAAACGTTGTGTGGCGGAGAATACCGGTGCTACGGCGGAACTGATGCTGGCGGAAGTGATCGAACAGCGGGAAGGGAGCGATGTGGTGCAGGTGTATATCAATCGCCAGTTGCAGCGCCATCCGACCATGCGCGTGTTTTATCGCCTGATGGATTACCATCTGGCAGATGCAGAAGACGGGCGTGCCAAAGAAAGCCTGCTGTTGCTACGGGACATGGTGGGTGAGCAGATCCGCACCAAGCCACGTTACCGTTGCCACAAATGCGGCTTTACCGCCCATTCACTTTACTGGCATTGTCCTTCGTGCCGGGCCTGGTCTTCGGTTAAACCGATACGCGGGCTGGACGGGCAATAATCTTTCCCTCACCCCAACCCTCTCCCACAGGGAGAGGGGGCGGTTAACCCCTGCTTTTTTGGAAGTAAAGAGATCATCTCGGCAAACTTGACCGTCACCTCATCCAAGGTGCGTCACCGAATTTTCAGACCTACTCATCGGTCTCCCACAGGGAGAGGGAGCTGCTAGCCCCTGCTTTTTTGGAAGTAAAGAGATCATCTCGGCAAACTCGACCATCACCTCATCCAAGGTGCGTCACCGAATTTTCAGACCTACTCGATCGGTCTCCCACAGGGAGAGGGAGCTGCTAGCCCCTGCTTTTTTGGAAGTATGGAGATCATCTCGGCAAACTCGACCATCACCTTATCCAAGATGCGTCACCGAATTTTCAGACCTACTCGATCGGTCTCCCACAGGGAGAGGGGGCGGTTAACCCCTGCTTTTTTGGAAGTAAAGAGATCATCTCGGCAAACTCGACCGTCACCTCATCCAAGGTGCGTCACTGAATTTTCAGACCTACTCGATCGGTTCCCTCTCCCTGTGGGAGAGGGTTAGGGTGAGGGGCATAGCACATCGATAATGCTCATCGACCACAAATTCATTTAGCCTTATTTCTTCTTGCTGCCTTTCGCGCCGCCTTTCAACAGTTGACGCAGCTTCTTCAGCTCTTTCTGGCTAAGAGGTTGTTCAATCTCCTCTTCGGTGCCTTGATTATCGATATCGTCATGATGCAGCGGGGCCGCTTTCTTGTTGGCTTTGGCCGGGATTTCGAAGCTGTTTTCCAGCCGTTGGCAAACCTCGGCACTCAATGAAAGCTGGTTCTCCAAGGCAGTCGCCTTGATTTGCTCTTTCAGTGCCAGAGGGATTTTGATGGTCAGTGTCGATATCTCGCTCATTTTGCTGCCTTTTACGCGGGAGGTTACCATCAAGCTAAGTCAGCCGTGCAGATCTGTCTAGTATGTAATGAAAATTTAATAAATATGTAACATAAATAAACTAAGCAAACGCGCCACGCTTTCATAATCTGCAACAGCTGTCTTTCCTCATTTTTCCGGTCGAGATACTATGAGCCATGACTGAACCCGACCTTAATTTACTTATTGCCCTTGATGCGCTGCTCGCTGAGGCCAGCGTGGCTGGTGCTGCGCGTCGTCTTGGCCTCAGCGCTTCGGCCATGAGCCGCACGCTCACCCGGCTACGCACCGTTACCGAAGACCCCTTGCTGGTGCGCGCCGGGCGGCACATGGTGTTGACGCCCTATGCCGAAGAGCTGAGGGAGCGTACGCAAAATGCCGTATTTGCGGCGCGCTCTGTGCTGCGCCCTTCGGCCACAGAATTGAACCTCGCCACGCTGGAGCGAACCTTTATCATTCGAGCCAATGAGGGGTTTGTGGAGGCATTTGGAGCTTCACTGATTGCGGCAGCGGCGAAGGCAGCGCCTTTGGTACGCCTGCGTTTTTCGCCCAAGCCCGAGAAAACCTCAAAGCATCTGCGTGAAGGTCTGGTTGATCTTGAGATTGGTGTCTTGGGAACTATGGGGCCGGAAATACGCCTACAGGCGCTGTTCAGGGATCGCTTCGTTGGCGTGGTACGAGTGGGGCATCCGTTGACGCAGGAGCCGGCGGTGACGGCCAGCCAATATGCCGCTTTGAGCCATGTTGTTGCCTCCCGGCGGGAGCGTTCAAATGGGCCGGTAGACGAGGCACTGGCTGAATTGGGTTTGCAACGCAACATTGCCGCCGTGGTGCCGAGTTTCCCGGCAGCCTTAGCCGTGGCTCAGGCTTCCGATCTGGTGGCGTTGGTGCCGGCCTCATTCCTTATCAACCAACCGGTGGAAAATAAAGAGGGGGCCGTAGCGACACTCTGGGCTTTTGAACTACCGGTAACCACCAGGCCGATTACGATATCGCAGCTGTGGCACCCACGTGCCGAGGCGGATCCGGCTCATCGTTGGCTGCGACAATTGGTACTGTATGTCTGTCGCCAGTTGGTGCCAGAGTGCGGGTCGTAGGGACGCTGCTGCGCCCGTTTGACTTATTTATAGATGATCGCGTTGCCGTGCAGCATGTTGTTACCACCGGCGGCGACAATGCGGTAGCTGCTAGCGCCTTGGGCTTCGGCCTTGGCTGCCAGCTTGGCTTCCAGGCTGCTCAGCGTGGTAACGCCGCCGGCAGAAACTACGCCAACCTCGGTCAGGCTTTGTGCCTGCTGTTGGCTGACTGGCTCCGCGGCAACGCTGGCAAATGAGGTCAGGGTCAGAATGGTAGCGGCTGCAAAATATTTGATGGTTTTCATGATTTTCTCCAGGCTTGCGTTAAGGATGAAAGTGTTTCCGCTTTCTATTGGTTGAATAATAAAGCATTTATAACCGTATGAAACCGGATAGGTTTGAGTGTATCAATCAAATAATTTGATTGATAATTTACGCTTCTTTACCGCGTTTTACTTGCCCTAGGTTAAGGGCGCAGGATGTTATTGACAGTCAATGACCAACGCTGCGTTAACATTACGTAACGGCAGCGGGTTGCGTGACTGGGATTTCCGCTGTCTGGCATGTAGAATGCGGCGGTCAGTTTTGCTGGCGGCTCACTCATCATGTCCATTTCACACAAGGTAGAAGCTATGAAGTCTGAAAATAACTCAAATAACAATGGCTTAAAATCATCGCCCATCATCGTGGCATTGGACTACGCCGACCGTTCCGCCGCATTGGCCTTTGCCGACCACATCGATCCGCAAGATTGCCGACTAAAAGTGGGTAAAGAGATGTTCACCCTGTTCGGGCCTGGGATCGTGCGCGATTTGCATCAGCGGGGATTTGAGGTGTTCCTCGATTTGAAATTCCACGATATTCCAAACACCACGGCGCATGCCGTAGCCGCTGCGGCAGAGTTGGGTGTATGGATGGTGAACGTACATGCCAGCGGGGGGGCTCGCATGATGAATGCCGCCAAAGAGGCGTTGCTGCCTTATGGCGCAGATGCACCGCTATTGATTGCCGTCACCGTTCTCACCAGCATGGAGGCGGAAGATCTGCGTGCTATCGGGATCGAACTCAGCCCGGCAGAGCAGGCGGAAAGACTGGCTCGCCTGACACGCGACTGTGGCCTGGACGGCGTGGTTTGTTCTGCACAGGAAGCTTCACGTCTGAAAGCCGCCTGTGGCAACCAGTTCCAACTGGTTACCCCAGGTATTCGCCCTGAAGGCAGTGCCGCAGGCGATCAGCGCCGCGTGATGACACCGGTACAGGCTCTGGCCGCCGGAGTTGATTATATGGTGATCGGCCGTCCGATTACGCAATCCGCCGATCCAGCGGCAGCGCTCAGCGCTATTCGAGCCTCACTGGCTTAAGGAACCAGCATGAATGATGATAATAGCCGCCTGGTGTACTCCACCGATAGCGGGCGTATCAAGCAGGAAGAAACCAAGCCAGAGCGCGCCAAAGGCGATGGTATCGTGCGTATTCAACGCCAGACCAGTGGCAGAAAAGGCAAAGGGGTTTGCCTGATCACCGGTGTCGATCTGGAAGATACGGCACTGGATAAACTGGCTGCTGAACTGAAAAAGAAATGCGGCTGTGGCGGTTCGGTAAAGGAGGGCGTGATCGAGATCCAGGGCGACAAACGCGATCTGCTCAAGCAACTGCTGGAAGCCAAGGGAATGAAGGTAAAACTGGCTGGCGGTTGAGAATACGGATAAACGCTGCCGTAGTGGGATTACTGCGGCAGCGCTCGTCAAAAACAACGTGTTAATAGACCTGAAAGTATTTTCGATTAGACGTCAAAGCACAAAGCTTTTGCTAGCCTATTGGCAGAGGTATCCGCAAACCGTGGTTTATTTGCTCACCTGGTGACCGATGATGCCACCAACAGCGGCTCCCCCGATGGTCCCCAAGGCGCTGCCGTTAGTCAGTACCGCACCGCCTACCGCACCTGCACCGGCACCAATTGCCGTGTTGCGGTCACGCTTAGACATATTCGAACAGGCACTCAGCGACAGGGCCAGGGTAATCACCACGGCGGCGGTGGTAAAACGTTGATTAATGATCATAATGAGTTCTCCTTAGCATCGGCTATATGGAACTACTTTGCTGGCATGGTACAGCTCAAGTATAGGCAGTAACCAGCAAACTGGCCTGGCGCCGCCTTCCAGACAACCTTGAAATAAAAAATGGTATTTATTGCACAAAATAGGGCAATAAAAAAAATCAGGGCGATCTTGCGCCTTAATTCAGTATAAATGTCTGGTGTGGGATAAATAGGGAAATAGTCTTAATTTATTCCGGGTCGGCAGGCGATTATTCCGAATCAGTTGCCGCACCTCTTTGTGTATCCAGCAGAACTCTACGTGGTCTTTAGCGATCTATCCCATACCGCCTTATGGCATGCCTGCTGACAATAGTCGCAGACCAAGCCACAAGGACAAGATCATGCTCAACGAACTCAAACAACAGGTGCTGGAAGCCAACCTTCAACTGCCGCGCCATCATTTGGTGACCTTTACCTGGGGCAATGTCAGCGCCGTAGACCGCCAGCAGGGGCTGATGGTGATCAAACCTTCCGGCGTCGAGTATGATGCCATGAGCCGTGACGATATGGTGGTGGTGGAACTGGAGAGCGGCAAGGTGGTGGAGGGGAATAAAAAACCCTCATCCGATACGGATACCCACCGGGTGCTGTACCTCAACTTTGCTGCCGCGGGCGGGATTGTTCACACCCACTCGCGCCATGCCACCATTTGGGCACAGGCCGGGTTAGCCATCCCCGCCTGGGGAACGACACATGCCGACTACTTCTATGGCGATATTCCCTGTACCCGGCTAATGCGGGACGAAGAGATCAACGGCCGTTATGAATGGGAAACCGGGCAGGTGATCGTCGAAACCTTCAGAGAGCGCGGGTTGGATGCTGCGCAGATACCGGCGGTGCTGGTGCATTCCCACGGTCCATTTGCCTGGGGCAAAGACGCTGACAGCGCGGTGCATAATGCCGTCGTGTTGGAAGAGTTGGCCTATATGGGGATCTTCTCGCGCCAGCTAGCGCCAGGGTTGGGCAATATGCAGCAGACCCTGCTGGACAAGCACTATCTGCGCAAGCACGGTGCGCACGCCTATTACGGGCAGTAACCTCACCGCGGGGCCGGACGGCCCCGCAGCCGCTAATCGTTAACCAGATCCAACTTGATACCTTGGCGCTTGAGCAATTGCTGGTAGTCGTTGGCGATACGTGAATCGGTGATCACCCGCCCAATCTGGCCCATTGGCTCCAATGGATTGGGTTGGATCTGGCCGAATTTTGACGAGTCGGTCAGCACAATGTTCTCCACGCCTTTGGCTAACACCGCATTGACCACGTCGGCACGCATCATGTCGCGGCCGGTGAAGCCGGTTTCCGCGTGATAGCCATCCACCCCGATAAACGCCTTGCTGAAGTGCACCTGCTGGATACACATGCGGGTTAACGGACCGACCAAGGTTTCACTCTTCTTCTGATACATACCGCCGAGCACGATCACTTCGCAGTCGGTCTCTTTCAGCAGATGGGCGATGTAATGGCTGACGGTGATCAGCGTGACGCGCTTGCGCTCGGCCAGATAGCGGGCCAGCAGGGCGTTGGCACTGCCGCTCTCGATAAAGATGGTTTCGCCATCGTTGACCAGCGATGCAGCATATTGTGCCAGCTTCTGTTTAAGCGTGAAGTTGGACATCATGCGGGCATCGACGTCGTCGCTTTCCAGCGCAACGGCGGAGCCGTGAACGCGTTTAAGATAGCTGCGTTTTTCTAACAGATTGAGATCCTGGCGGATCGTCACCTCAGAAACACCAGAGGCGCGCGCCAGTTCCCCGACGCTGATGCGCCTGCGGTCATTCACCAACTGCAAAATGGTCTGTTGTCTTGAATTCATAGCGGCCTGATAGGCGGCCACCAAAGGGTGACCGCAACGATTCACTGATTAAAGAGTATGTTCGGTACGCGCGATAATGTCATCCTGCGCATCTGGGGATAATGCGGTAAAGAAGGCAGAATATCCAGCCACGCGTACCACTAAATCGCGATATTGGTCAGGATGTTGCTTCGCCGCCAACAGCGTTTCCCGTGACACAATATTATACTGCACGTGCCAGCCATGGTAAGCCTCGAAGAATGTGCGCAGCATCAGCATCAGTTTTTCGCGGTCTCGCGGGTTCTCCAGCGTTGACGGGTTCAGCTTCTGGTTAAGCAACACGCCGCCCAGAATCGACTCGGTGGGCAGTTTGCTCAGCGAGTTGAACACTGCCGTTGGGCCAAGATGGTCGGTGCCGGAAGCCGGGCTGGCCCCTTCCGCCAATGGCGTATGCGCTTTACGGCCGTCTGGCGTGGCCATGGTGGCAGCACCAAACGGGACGTTGGCCGAAATGGAGGAGGTGCCCGCATAGTAGGTGCCGCCGATTGGCCCGCGACCAAAGCGGGTGTTGTGATACTGTTTCAGCTCGTCGATATAGGTTTGGTAGGCGCGTACCAGCAGCTGATCGACATCATCCACATCGTTGCCGTATTTTGGCGCAGCGTTGATCAAGCGTTGACGCAGTTGCTCGCCGTCCAGGCCAGCAAAGTCGTTTGCCAGGGACTGAGCCAGCTGCTGCTGACCAATGATCCCCTGATCGAACACCAGCTTGCGTACCGCTTCCAGGCTGTTACCCAGGTTGGCGATCCCAACTTGTAGGCCGGACACCCAGTCATATTTCGCACCGCCTTGTTTGACACTCTTGCCGCGCTCGATGCAATCATCCACCAGGGCCGAGCACACAATGTCGTGAGCATTCTCTTCCAGTACGGTATCGACTACGCACTCAATCTCAATTGATTTGCGGGTGTAATAGCGGATCTGCGTATCCCAGGCATCCAGCACCTGGTCAAACTGGCTAAAGTTGCCCTGAGACAGCCCCAGTTCCTGCGGTAGGAAAATCTTGCCGGAGGTGGCGTCGCGCCCTTGCTCCAGTGCTGCCAACATCACGCGGGCAAAGTTGATAAAGCTCATCCCGGTACAACGGTAGCCCCACTTGCCGCCAACGGCGGTTTCGATACAGCCGATAGCGGCATAATCGTAGGCATCCTGCGGTTCGACGCCCAGCTTGATAAACTCGGGGATCACGATCTCATCGTTGTTAAACGCCGGCATGCCGAAGCCGCAGCGGATCACCTGCACGCAGGCGTCGAGGAAGTCATTACTGATCCCGGCGTGATAGCGCACGCTGAGGTTGGGCTGTGTTGAGCGCAGACGGCCACAGGATTCCAGAATGGTGTAAGAGAGTGGGTTGACCGCGTCACAAGGCTGGCCATTGACCAACTTCTGGCCGCCGATGGTGACGTTCTGGTACAGCGGACTGCCAGCAGAGGCTTTGGAGTGCGAGCCGGAACGGATCTTGTTCACTTCCAGCAATTTCAGCCAGCAGCTGTGCAGCATCTCGATGGCTTTTTCACGCGGCAGGTTTTGCTGCAACTCCACGTCACGGCGATACCAAGGATACAGATATTGGTCGAGGCGGCCAAAGGACACCGAGTGACCGTTAGATTCGATCTGCAGGAATAGCTGGATGAAGTAGCACAGTTGCAGTGCCTGCCAGAAGGTCTGTGGCGGTTGATGGGCGATCAGTTCGCAGTTGGCTGCCATGGTCAACAGCTCTTCACGCCGCCAGATGCGTTGCTCTTCCTGGGCCATCTCACGGGCCAACAGGGCAAAGCGCAGGATATGCTCGCTGAGAGCGTCTAGCGAGATGTCGATAGCCTTGAGGAACTGTTCCTTATGCAGATCGTCCCAGTCGGTCAGGTGCAGGCGATCACGGCGCTCAGACACTTTTTCACGCAGGCCATCCAGACCTTTTTCCAGCAACAGCGGGAAGTTGACCGCCAGGTGCGCATCGCCAGACGTCATGTTGCCTTCGGCCTTGATGATACCGCTAGCCAGCAGGGCTTTTTGCTCATCGGTGAACATGCCGTAGCAGCGATCCTGCACGGTCTGACCACGCCACCATGGGCACAAGGTGTGTAGCACCGCTTTATCCCGCTCGCTGACGGAGAAACCGGCACCGGGACGATCGGCCAGCTCGTCAATTTCGCTTTCGATCCAGCTGACGGTATATTCCGGAAAGATTGGTGCGGCACGTAGCTGGCTAGCCTGGTTACCGATGATCAACTCATCATTCTTGATCCAGATACTCCGTTTGGCCAGATGGTTGGCCAACGCCATGGCTCGCCTTACCGGCAGCGGCTTATCCTGATGCTGCTGGTAAGTTTCGGTGTAGTGCTGTGCGCGTTCGGTACAAACCGGCGGCTTGACGATATGGATAAGCGCGTTCTTGTGCGCCAGAGTGCGTTCGGTCAGGGTAGTCAGATCCAGCGTTGTCATGGTGTTATCCTCGCAAAATGGCGGTCAGACCTTTGGCGCTGGCGTAATCTTCGGCATAGGCCAGCAGTTCGGGGTCGTCTAATGGGGTACGGGAAGCGTAATAAGGCGCACCGAGCAGATGGTATTTATTCATCCCCAGCGTGTGGTACGGTAAAAAATGGATCTCTTTGACACCGATCTCATCGGCAGCAAAGTCGGTAATGGCGCGGATCGAGTCGCGATCGGCGTTAAACTCGGGAATTAACGGCACCCGCACGGTGATTTGGGTGCCAGCGGCGGCCAGGCGGCGGAAGTTATCCATCACCCTTTTGGCGGAGCCTTCGGTCCATTGCTTGAAGCGAACTTCGTCAACGTGCTTCAGATCTGCCAGCATCAGATCCAGCCAGGGCAGAGACGGTTCAATATAGGACCAGGGCGTGTGCAGGCAAGATTCTACGGCGGTATGGATGCCTGCCTCGCGCCCACGTTTGAGCAACGCTACGGCGGCCTCTGGCTGCATGAACGGCTCGCCGCCGGACAGCGTCAGACCACCGCCGGTACGCAGATAGTAAGGCTTATCGCGCAACACTTCGGCCATGACCGCATCAATGTTGAGTGCCGTGCCACAGACGCTCAGCGCGCCGGTTGGGCAACAACCGTTTAATGCGTCATAATCGGCGTCGGTCAGTAACGAACGTTGCAGGCTCAGGGTGTTGTCGTCAACGCGGGTGATAGCGTGCGGGCAACTCTCACTGCACAATGTACAGGCCGCCAGACACAGGCGCTCATCAAACAGCAGCTCCTGCTGGCGCGAACGGCTTTCCGGGTTCTGGCACCAGCGGCAGCCAAGTGAGCAGCCCTTTAGGAACACCACGCTGCGGATGCCTGGGCCGTCATGAGTTGAGTAGCGCTGTAGATTGAAAAGCATTCGTCACCTGTGAAGTTTAAAATCTTCTTACGTAAATTAAATGCGTTTCGAATGAAAGTTGGTTTGATTTTAATCAAATGATGAGGGCTTTTATCACTTATTATGTTCAGAGTTTGAATCTGCCCACAAAAGAATCAGGAGAAGGTTATGGAACTGTATCTCGATACTGCCGACGTCAGCGCAGTGAAACGTTTGGCGCGCGTCTTGCCGCTGCACGGCGTGACCACCAACCCAAGTATTGTGGCCAAAGAAGGTAAGCCGATCTGGGAGGTGCTACCGGCCTTGCGTGATGCGTTGGGCGGAACCGGCAAGCTGTTTGCCCAGGTGATGGCCAACGACGCGGAACGCATGGTTGCCGAAGCCGTCCTGCTGAACCAGCGTGTGCCGGGGTTGGTCGTGAAGATCCCCACCACCGCAGAAGGGCTGGCGGCAATCAAGAAGCTGAAATCCATGTCGATCCCCACCTTGGGAACTGCCGTTTATGGCGCGGGTCAGGGGCTGCTGGCGGCCTTGGCCGGGGCAGAGTATGTGGCACCTTACGTTAACCGTCTGGACGCACAGGGTGGCGACGGCGTTGAAATGGTACACGAGTTGCAACAACTGTTATCGCTGCATGCTCCTCACGCCAAGGTGCTGGCGGCCAGCTTCAAAACGCCACGTCAGGCGTTGGAGTGTCTGTTGGCGGGCTGTCAGTCGATCACTCTACCGGTGGATGTGGCAGAGCAGTTTATTTCCGCCCCGGCGGTGCAGGCGGCGGTAGAGAAGTTTGAACAGGATTGGCAGGGAGCTTTCGGCACAACGTTGATAAGCTAAAGTGCATTGACAAGGGCGGCACCTGGCCGCCCTTGTAGGCATTTGATGAGCCAGTTTCAATCAGCTCACCCTGTAGGGCACCGCGTGCTGCGCCCGTTCAGTTAGACACGCCCGGCCTCTTCACGCAGCACGATCACGCTTTCACGTACCGTTGGCGTTTTGGAACTCAACGCGCGGCGCACCACGAAGAAGGCCGAAACCAGCATCGTCACCGCAACCAGCATAAAGAAGGCACAAAGCGCGGCGTTAATCTGATTGGCAAACACAATGGTCTGCATATCCGCAATGGATTTGGCCGGGGCGATAACCGTGTTCGATTCAATCCCGGCAGAGAATTTTTTTGCCTGCGCCAGGAAGCCGATGCTCGGTTTCTCATGGAAAATCTTCTGCCAGCCCGCCGTCATCGAGGTGATAAACAGCCATACGGTCGGCAGAATGGTCACCCAGGCGTAACGCTGTTTCTTCATCTTGAACAGCACCACGGTGCCCAGGATCAGCGCCATTGAGGCCAGCATCTGGTTACCAATGCCGAACAGCGGCCACAGCGTATTGATCCCACCTAACGGATCCACGACGCCCTGATAAACGAAGAAACCCCAACCGGCCACGGCCACGGTGGTGCCGGCCAGGTTGCCGAACCAGGAACGGTTGTTCGCCAGCCGCGGAATGGCTACGCCAACCAGATCCTGTACCATAAAGCGACAGGCGCGGGTGCCTGCATCCACCGCAGTGAGGATAAACAGGGCTTCAAACAGAATGGCAAAGTGATACCAGAAGGCCATCATTGCCCGGCTGTTAAACACCTCGCTGATGATATGAGCCATGCCAACGGCAAAGGTTGGCGCGCCACCCGCCCTGGATAGCACCGACTTCTCGCCCACATCGTTGGCAATTTGTGTCAGCGTTTCCGGGGTGACCATAAAGCCCCAACTGTTGATCACCTGTGAAGCACTTTCCACCGTGGTGCCGATCAGTGCCGCCGGTGAGTTCATGGCAAAATAGACGCCAGGGTCGATCACCGAAGCGCAAATCAGCGCCATGATGGCCACGAAGGACTCCATCAGCATGCCGCCGTAACCGATGAAGCGGATATGGCTCTCACGCTCAACCAGCTTCGGCGTGGTGCCGCTGGAAACCAGGGCGTGGAAACCGGAGATTGCGCCGCAGGCGATGGTGATAAACAGGAACGGGAACAGTGAGCCGGCAAACACCGGGCCGCTGCCATCAATAAAGCGTGATACCGCCGGCATTTTCATTTCCGGCATCGCGAACACGATGCCCACCGCCAGCCCAACGATCACGCCAATTTTCAGGAAGGTAGAAAGATAGTCACGCGGAGCCAGCAGCAACCACACCGGCAGCACCGAGGCGACAAAACCATAAATCACCAACACCCAGGTCAGGGTGGTGCCGTGCAGGGTAAAGAACGGCCCCCAGTATGGGTGCATGGCGATGTTACCACCGTAGATGATCGCCATCATCATCAGCACAAAGCCGATCAGCGAAACCTCGGCAATCTTGCCTGGGCGGATAAAACGCATGTAAACGCCCATAAACAGCGCAATCGGAATGGTGGCAGCAATGGTGAACAGACCCCAGGGGCTGTCTGCCAGCGCTTTTACGACCACCAACGCCAGTGCCGAGAGGATGATGATCATCACCCCAAGTGCACCCAGCATGGTTACCACACCGGCAAAAGCGCCTAACTCCTGCTTGGCCATTTCCCCCAGCGAACGTCCGTCGCGGCGGGTGGAGATAAACAGGATCAGGAAATCTTGCACCGCACCGGCCAGCATTACCCCAACCAGGATCCAGATGGTGCCGGGTAAGAAGCCCATCTGCGCAGCCAGGATCGGCCCAACCAGTGGGCCTGCACCGGCAATGGCGGCAAAGTGGTGGCCAAACAGTACCCACTTGTTGGTCGGCACATAGTCCAGGCCATCATTATGGCGCTCCGCAGGCGTTAACCGACGATCATCGAGCTCAAAGACGTTCTTGGCAATAAACCGGCTATAGAAGCGGTAGGCAATGCTGTAGCAGGCGACGGAAGCTACCACTAGCCAGACAGCGTTGACGTGCTCCCCGCGGCTCAAGGCCAGCATGCCGAAAGCGAAGGCACCGACCAGCGCCACCGCGAGCCAGATTATGGCTGACTTGACGTTTTTCATGTTCCGCAACTCCTTGTTGTGCCGAGGTAGAAAGGTGATTTTTTAGTTTGTGAGTACGTCAAAAAATTAACGACTCATTAAACGTAGGAGGTTTAAACGCGGACGGCGGCTGGTCGGATAAGAAATGTGAACTCAGTTGGAGTTTGGTGAAAGAAGCGTGCTATGCGGGGGAGGAATAGGTTGTTGCGGGCATAAAAAAGGCGATACCGAAGTATCGCCCAGATAGCAAACCGGAGACGTTAGGCTACCGGTCTGGCGATCACGCTGCGGGTTTCCATGCGGACTTCGGCAATGGTCACCTGCAAACTATCGCTTTGGCGATAAATGACTTCGCCCTTCACCTGCACGGTACCGGTCTCCTGGCTGCTTACCATCTCGTCGCGAACTGCGTGGATGAACGGAGCAGGGATAAAGGCCACCGCGCCGTTGTCCAGCAGGCGTACGCGCAGGCCACCCCGGGTCACGTCGATGATCTCGGCATTGAAGCGCTCATCGGTTCCGGCAATGTCTTTGAGGAAACGGGCATACAGCCAATCACTGACGTCACGCTCTGCCATGCGGTTCAGGCGGCGACGCTCGGTCAGTTGCACGGTGACGTCGTCCTGCGGTTTTTCCACCGCCTGCTCGCTGATAGTGGCTTTCAGCAGACGATGGTTGACCATATCGCCATACTTACGGATCGGTGAGGTCCAGGTGGCGTACGCCTCCAGCCCCAGACCGAAGTGCGGGCCAGGGGTGGTGCTGATCTCGGCAAAGGTCTGGAAGCGGCGGATACGGCTGTCCAGGAACTGGGTTGGCTGCGAGTCGAGGTGACGGCGCAGTTCGCAGAATCCTTCCAGAGTCAGCAGCTTCTCGGCATCGGCTTCAACGCCGTTGGTCTGCAATACGGCGACCGCTTGCTCAACCAGAGCCGGATCAAAGCCGTTATGCACGTTATAGATGCCAAAGCCCAAACGATCACGCAGCACCAGGGCGGCACAGACGTTGGCGGCTATCATGCACTCTTCAACGATACGGTTGGCGGTGCGGCGCTGTTCGGTAATGATGTCCAGCACTTCGCCTTTCTCGCCGAGGACAAAGCGGTAGTCAGGGCGATCCTTGAACACCAGCGCATGCTGATGGCGCCAGACGCTGCGTGCATCGCAAACCTGTTTAAGCAAGGTGATCTGTTGTGCGATATTCTCGCTCGGTGGTTGCCAGCCCGCGACGCCGTCCAGCCAGTCAGAAACCTCGTCATAAACCAGTTTGGCTTTGGACTCGATTTCGGCGGCGAAGAAACGGATATCGTTGCCCAGTGCACCGTCTGCGGCGATAGTCACGCGGCAAGCCAGCACCGAGCGGCGCTCATTCGGGCGCAGCGAGCACAGGTTGTCGGACAGATCGCGCGGCAACATCGGAATATTGAAGCCCGGCAGGTAGTTGGTGAACGCGCGCGTGCGGGCGATATCATCCAGATTACTGCCCTGCTCGACATAGGCGGTAGGATCGGCAATGGCGATGGTTAACAGCAGCGAGCCATCACCGTTGTCTTGCACGTGCAGCGCATCGTCCATATCTTCGGTGCTGGCGCTGTCGATGGTGACGAAGTCCAGCGCGGTCAGGTCCTCACGGACCAGGGCGCTCTCTTGTTCGCAGATCGCGACCATCTCTGGCGCTTCTTTTTCAAGATTATGACGCGCCAGCGTGACCCACCATGGGGCAAAGTGATCTTCACCATCGGTGATGAACTGAGTCAGGTCGGCATTGAAAGTGCGATCGCCTTTCAGCGGATGACGGCGCATTTCTGCAACAGCCCAGTCACCGGCCTGGAAGTTATGGGTGACTTCACGCGCCGGACGGCATGGGATCGCGTCTTTCAGCAACGGATGATCGGGGATAATCGACAGACGATCGTCTTTTTTCTGCACCCGGCCAACGAAGCGCGACAGGAAAGGCTCAACCAGGGCTTCCGGCTCAGCGATTTCGCGCTCTTTTTCGGTATGCAGGGTGGCGACGATACGATCCCCATGCATGACTTTTTTCATGTACGGCGGCGGAATGAAGTAACTTTTCTGACCGTCGACTTCTAAAAAGCCAAAACCTTTCTCAGTCCCTTTTACTACGCCTTCAACACGCGGGGTTTGAGAGTGAAGTTGCTGTTTAAGCTGCGCCAGCAGCGGGTTATCTTGAAACATATCGTCCAGTGAATGGGTTGTGAGTGGCAAGATTTGCGGCTGACAGTTTTACGCGAATCACCCCTTGCGGGCAAGCCAAACGTCACGCTTTTCCGACGATGGCTCGCGATAATCATGCAGTCCGCAAGAAAAAGCCGTAGTGCCAAGGGCCTGGGTGTTACCTTCATCAGACTACTAAGGGTAAGGGGGGATCATGAGAGTACAAGAATCAATCCAATCAGGGTTCGGTAAGTTAACCACCGCTGTTGATGTTCTTTCCGGTCTTAATCTCAAGGGTAAGACGGCGCTAATTACAGGCGGGCACTCAGGCTTGGGTTTGGAAGCGACAAAAGCGCTTTCTTCCGCAGGTGTGCACGTTTTTGTGGCTGCTCGCAACATCGAGAACGCATCAAAAGCGCTCAATGAGCTTGCCAATATTACAGTATTGCCGATCGAACTTTCAGACCTTTTATCGGTTAGCAATCTGGCCTCTATCATTGCTGCTAACGGCTATGTTTTTGACTATGTCATTTGCAATGCAGGTATTATGGCCTGTCCAGAACGTCGAGTCGGCCCGGGGTGGGAATGCCAGTTTGCAACCAACCACGTTGGACACTATGTTCTGGTAAATCTCATTTGGAATAACATACGTCCCGGCGGCAGGGTGGTTTGCGTTTCATCCGCTGGTCATCATAATTCACCCATCCGATGGGACGATATTCAGTTTACTGAAGGTTACGACAAATGGCTCGCATATGGTCAGTCAAAAACGGCCAATATTCTATTTGCGCTTCAACTGGATAATTATGGTAAAAGCCGGGATATTCATGCTTTCTCACTGCACCCGGGTAAAATATTTACTCCACTGCAGCGTCACCTGACAAATGAGGAAATGATCGGAGAAGGTTGGCTGGATTTGGAGGGTAACCCCATCGATCCCAGTTTTAAGTCCCCAGCCCAAGGGGCTGCCACTGAGGTATGGGCTGCTACAAGTCCTTTGCTGGACGGTCTCGGAGGACTTTACTGTGAGGATTGTGATGTGGCCGGTCTGGCATCTGATTATGATGAGCCATTTGTGGGCGTTTGCGAATATGCGATTGACCCTGCAGAGGCATTAAAATTATGGTCCTTAACGGCCAAGCTTACCGGCGTGAATGCATTCCCTGAGCGTTAGCTATTGTTTCATTTAAAAGTGAACATTTTCAGTCTCAACCATCTGATGAAGTAGGGTTGAGACTGAGTATCTGGAGCTTTTCTTAATAGACTAAACAATACGCAATGTAGGTGTCTGAGCGCAGCGGCGGATGGCGACGGGAACTGATTTGGAGGTCGGCGTGCCGGTGCCATCACCAAAACTGGCCAGCGGCACCAGCGGGTTGGTTTCAGGATAGTAGGCTGCCAGATTACCGCGTGGGATATCGTAGCTGACCAGCTTGAAGCCGCTGACCTTTCTGGTTACGCCATCGTTCCATAAGGTTTCGATTTCCACCAACTCCCCATCCTGCAGGCCAAGATCGGCCAAATCTTCGGGGTGAATAAACAGCACCTCGCGCTGGCCGTAAACGCCGCGATAGCGATCGTCCAGTCCATAGATGGTGGTGTTGTACTGATCGTGTGAACGCAGGGTTTGCAGCACGAACGGCGCTTTTTCCGCCCCGATTTGCGGGAACAGCGTCTCGGGTAGCGGAGCGGCACTGAACTCGGCTTTGCCGCTCTGGGTTGCAAAGCGTAATTCGGCAGCGGCGTTGCCCAGATAGAACCCTCCTGGTTGCTCACAGCGCTGGTTAAAATCATCAAAGCCGGGAATGGTGGCCTGGATATGCTGGCGGATCAGTGAATAATCGTCGGCCAGCTCCAGCCAATCCAACTTTTGGTTGCCCAGCACCGCGTCGGCAATGCCGCAGACAATCGCGGTTTCAGAACGCTGGGTGTCGGCCAGCGGTTTACCGATGCCTTCGGAGGCGTGCACCATGCTGAAGGAATCTTCCACCGTGATGTATTGCGGGCCGCTGGCCTGCATATCCAGCTCGGTACGCCCCAGCGTCGGCAGGATCAACGCGTCTTTACCGGTGATCAGATGGCTGCGGTTCAGCTTGGTGCTGATATGCACCGTCAAATCACAACGGCGCAGGGCTTGGGCGGTACGCTCCGTATCCGGTGCCGCCGCTGCCAGATTACCCCCGAGGGCAATCAGCACTTTGACCTCACCACGCAGCATCGCTTCAATGGCTTCGACCGTATTGTGGCCGATCTCGCGGCGTGGGCTAAAGCCAAAGTGTTGTTCCAGACTATCGAGCAGCGCTTTGGGCGCTTTCTCATCAATGCCCATGGTGCGGTTGCCTTGCACGTTGCTATGACCACGTACCGGGCATAAACCCGCGCCTGGCTTGCCCAATTGACCAAACAACAGTTGCAGGTTGGTGATTTCGCGCACCGTTGGTACTGAGTGCTTATGCTGCGTGACGCCCATCGCCCAGGTGCAGATAACACGCTCTGCGCCTTGGTAAATCGCAGCCGCATGGTGCAGCTGGGTTTCACTCAACCCGGATTGCGTGGTGATCTGTTGCCATGAGGTGGCATCCACCTGTGCCAGATAATCCTCGATCCCTACGCAATGCCGATCGATAAATGGCTGGTCGAACAGTCCTGGCTCGTTAGCGGCTATCCGCTGACGGTGGATTTCCAGCAGTGCCTTCACCATGCCGCGCACCGCTGCCATATCGCCACCCAGGTTGGGCTGGAAGTAGGCCGAGCTGATAGGGGAGGATTTGGGCGTCAGCATCTGGATTGGGTTTTGCGGATCGGCAAACCTTTCCAACCCGCGTTCGCGCAGGGTATTGAAACTGACGATGCGCGCTCCCCGGCTGGCCGCGTGTTTCAGGCTGTGCAGCATACGTGGATGGTTGGTGCCGGGGTTTTGGCCAAACACAAAAATTGCGTCGGCCTGCTCGAAGTCATCCATACGGATGGTGCCTTTGCCGACGCCGATGCTCTGCTTAAGCCCAACGCCACTGGCTTCGTGGCACATATTGGAACAGTCCGGGAAGTTGCTGGTGCCCAGCATCCGGCCAAACAGTTGATAAAGGTAGGAGGCTTCGTTACTGGCGCGGCCTGAGGTGTATAGCTCAATCTGGTTGGGGTTATCCATTGCCTGGATATGGCTGGCGATAAGTTTCAGGGCATCCGGCCAGGTGATGGGCTGATAGCGATCGGTTTTGGCGTCGTAGCGCATCGGGTGCGTCAACCGGCCTTGATACTCCAGAAAGTAGTCGCTTTGCTCGCGCAGGGTGCTGACGCTGTGGGCCGCAAAGAAGGCCGGTTCAACCGCATTGCGAGTGGCTTCCCAACTGACGGCTTTGGCTCCGTTCTCGCAGAAGCTGAAGGTGCTGTGGTTGTCATCACCCCAGGCACAGCCGGGGCAGTCGAAACCGCGCGCCTTGTTAACGCGCATCAGGTTGCGCAGATTTTTCAGCGCCTGTTTGCTGTCGAACACATAGCGGGTGGTGGCTTCCAATGAGCCCCAGCCGCCCGCCGCGCCGCGATAAGGCTTGATTGACGGTTTAAATTTCATGATTTTCTTCGCAGGTGATTAATGTAGCTAAAAGGTAAATGCTTTTTTAAGCATTTTGAGTATTTATGTGGCAAGTCTAGGGGGGGAAAGGCCAGGCGTCTAATCGAATAGAGCAATGATGGGATAGACGACACCTATCGCCGCTGCCAGCAAGGCTGTAGCAAATGATATACTTCACGCAGAAACCATTTTCCGGGCCAATACATGGATATTAAGCAACTGATCTACCTGTGTAATCTTGAGCGGGAACGCCACTTTGGCCGCGCCGCAGAGGCCAGCTTTGTCAGCCAGCCAACCTTATCCATGCGACTGAAAAACCTGGAAAAAGAGCTCGGAGTTTCGTTGATTAACCGTGGCAACAACTTTGAAGGTTTCACCGCCGAAGGTGAGCGGGTGCTGGCCTGGGCACGGGAAATTGTTTCCGTTTATCAGGGTCTGAAGCTGGAAGTGGAGTCGCTGAAACACGGGTTGAACGGGACGTTGCGCATCGGCACCGTGCCGCAGTGCAGTATTTCGTTAGCGCAGATGTTGAAGGCGGTCAGCGAGCGTTACCCGCAGTTGGACTATCGCGTAGCGGTATTGAGCGCCGATCAGTTGTTGGAAGCGCTGACTGCGCACACGGTGGATATCGGCATCGGTTTCTTTGAACTGCCGACGCTCAAAGAGCTGCATTTCCAGTCGCAGTCCTTGGCCGATAGTGGCATCGATCTGGTATTTCATCCTCAGCATTTCCCCGAGCTGGTGGGGGAAAGCCCACTGACGCTGGCAGCCGTGGCGGAGTTGCCTTTATGCCTGGCTGAACCGACGCGTTACTTCCGTCGTTACCTGGATCAGCAGTTTCGTGAGGCGGGCTTGACGCTGCATACCCGGATGGAAACTACCTCGATCTTCCAACTGCTACAGGGGATTTTTGTCGGCTTGGGATGCGGGGTGTTCCCCGGCGGTAATTTGCAGATGGAAATGATGCCACAGTTGCAGCGGCGCAGCATTGCCATTGCGCCGATGCCGCGTCATGCCGCCTTGGTGATCGCCGAGCCAGCCAGGGCCACACCGCTGGCACAGCACTTTTTTGATGCGGCTCAGGTGTGGTTATTGCGCTAGATTGATTTCCACCGTATCGCCAAGACTGTAACGTAGCCGGTTTTCCCAGGCGTATAGCGCGCTAGTCAAGATAACGTCCAATGCCTGCGATCGATCCAGCCCGCTGTTGAACAGCGGCTGCACGCTTTGCGCCGTGAATTTCTCAGGCGTCCGCGTCAGTTCGGCCGTTACGCTTATCACGGCAGCGGCCACGGGATCGTCGGCCAGCTCAAGCGCGTTATCAATCCCAGCCACTAATGCCAGTGCCAACTCCCGATCGGCAAGCTTATTGGCTAGCGCGGCGACACAGTAATTGCTGCCATTAATGCGTGATGTCACCAGAGCAACCAAAGCCTTAAGGCGTGGAGATAGCCCGTCAGCGTGGTGGGTAATGCTGTTAAATACCGTATTGCGTTCATGCAGGGCAGGCGCGTCGTGGGCCAACAGCAGGTAATAAGACTCGCTGCGGGCGTCAGGGTGGCTTTGGTCCAGAATGTCGAGCTGCCGGGCCTGAGCCTGCTCGACAACGATCTGCGGCAGGCGGGCTTGCCATAACAGTTCCGTGCAGGTAAATCCCGCTGGATCGGCATCTTCGGTCTGGGGAAAACCTGGCAGCACCACGGCGGGCCTGCCTGCCAGCGCGGCAATACCGGCGACCACCCGTGCCTGATAGCTAACGAAACCGATGATTTGTGAAAAGGTCACAATATCTTGCGTGCTCAGGCCAACTTCGCCGAGCTGTTGTAACGCCTTGGAGCAAATCAGTGTCGGTTGGCTGGCGAGTTGGCGGGCGTATTGGGTGATTTGTGCCAGACGGACATTACTTTCCCGCGTAGCATCTGGGCTGTCCAAGGGGGCGAGGCGAGCGGCGTAATGGCTGCAAAGCGATTGCACGCCGGTGACCTGCGCCACAGTCAAGGCTGTCGACAGACGATCGTAATGTGACAATGTCACTTCACGCGAAATGCTGACCCGATCGGGGAACAGTACCGGATAGCAGGCCGAGGATGCGGTAAAAACGGCAAGGCGATGGCTGAGCGTGGTATTCAATTCCTCATCGGTAAACGTGCCCAGGCCCAACAAAAAACGCTCCCGCAGGCTTGCAGCGCCAGGCTCGAGTGGCGAACTGTCGCCAGAGCTGCGCTGGGTTTCGTGGTACCACAGGGAAGGGGCTAGGCGATGTTCCATCGGATAAAATCCTTCATCAATACAACAAGCCACCATTGCAATCGGCAACGGTGGCAGGGTAAAAAACCGCGCAGCAGGTGTCAGTCATGGCTGCATAGGCCATGGCCATAAATAGAGAAGCCAGCGGCAAGGATGAGCATCAGTTGCGAGAAGCGTTGGTGGTGGACATTGTTCATCAGCGCGATATCCTGTTGTTTGCATAGTTCAACCTAGTGGATATCCTCACCGATTTGATTGGTGAGATAAAATAATGTTAAGTGCTAATTAATAGCGTAAAGGAATAAAATATATTGCAGTAGGGTTGATGAGTGCCAAGATGCCATCCTCCGGGCTTCAACTGGCGCTGCCCCATAACATGGCTGGTAATTAGGCGTTTACTGGAATGGTATGATCTTGACAAAATTCTGCATAATGGCACGGCATAACGATGCCGTGCCATGGTAGTGATGACGCTAGATTAGTGCCAGTTACTGGCAATTATCACGGTTTTTGGCAAATAATAGCGACTCGAGTAAGATCTTTAATATTACCGAACTTGTCTTTACAAGTCGTTTCGCGATAACAAATGTCAGGTGTATATGCTACATTACGGATTTCGCAAACATAACTAACGCCGCCAACAATCTTTGACGCAACTAAGGTCTTGAGCTTTTTCACAACATATCCTTAATGGTACTTGATTGATTACCATGCAATTGCAGATAATCAATCGAGATCATAACAGTAAATTATTATAATAACAGGAGTATAGTGATTACACGAGATTCGTGCAGCAGTAACAATTACTGCATGTTTTCACAACTGATGCGACTATGAATAAGATCCTCGTTAGAACCGAACTTGTCTTTACAATGCTCTACGCGAAAACACTCCCCGGAACTCCGTTTTTCATAGTAAATAGTGCAAATGTATTGATGGCCACCAACAATTTTTGTTGCTTCTGAGGTATTGAGCTTTTTCACAATATATCCTTGTGGTAATTAATGAGAATAAATCCGTGCTTACCGATATTTAATAAATTTCTTAAGAGCGTGCCATTATAATAACAGACTGGCTTTATAATCAATTGGATGATTCTTGGTATTTATTGAGAATACTCAGGAAACACTGTATTTCTTGGTCTGACACTATCACGCTCTGTGATTACCATGACCAGAAAAGCGAGTGGCCAGGATGATCATCAGTCGTGAGGAGCGTTAGTGGTGGGTATTTTTTATCAGTGGGATATTTTGCTCTTTGCCTGGATTAACATAAATAATATCCTCACATAAACGATTAGTGAGATAAGGTAGTGTTAATTGATAATTAATTTCTGGATGGAGGTGAATATATCTTCCTGTGGCAGGAGTGCGATTTTCATTTGCGAGTTAGTGGAGGAAAAAAGCCACTCACCAATTACATGCAAGTGGCGTAGGTCTTAATTACCGTAGTTTGGATTGTTACTAGTATAATTTGAACCACCACCATTTGGATACATCGTTGCTGAACTGGTGCCAGGAGGCCAACAGGAACCGTTAGCATCGATATAGGAACCTTTATCTGTGCCACGTTGGTCATACACGTTAGTAGACTCACGCGCACCATCTAGATTCATCCCGCCGTGGATTAACCTTATTTCTTCTACGCTGATATTTTTCATTACACACTCCTTTGTAAGGTTATTTAACAACCATGTACTTTAATCGAGTCATATATCTCATTAAATCTGACTGTCCTTAAAATATCTCCTTTTAACACGGTGACCTCCCGGCTTGAATTTCCACTAAACTCTGGTGTTGTAGGGAGAGCTTGTCCCAGTTTTTTCAATCCGCAGATTGCGTAGAGCTTACTTTCTGGGGTTGATGTGCTGGATGTTGCTAACCGCATAAAGGCTTCATGGGCATTATCTAGTTGTAATATAGCCAGATATAACTTTTCGGCCTCGCTAATAGATCCAATGAATCCATTGTTACCAAGAGAGAAAGTACTTTGCATACCTAGTTCACTCTCTATGCGGGTTGGCTCTTTGGCGAATGATATTTCGCTGAAAAGTAACGGCAACATAATCAGAAAACCTAGTCTTACCTTGTCTGCAATCATATAGCATTTAGTCCGAATTATTGTGGGAGTATTAATAACTAATACCCCAGCGTTACATTGATATCATGAATGGATATTCCTAGTAAGTAATTAAGTATAAAACCTAATCCCGTTGGTTGTTTTTTAGTCAAGCTATCATTGCTTAAAAAACATGTCAATTATTTTTATGGTGGTGCCGGGTTATTTATTGGGCATTAAGTGCTTATTAATAACAGGATGGGATCTTGGTATTCGCTATTTCTCCTCACCCTAACCGTCAAAAAAGGGGGAGGGAACCAGTTCGGTGTGGTGATCGGGTACAGAAGCTAATCTGTGGCACTGATACAGGAGCTAACAGGATACCCCTCGCCATTTGGGGAAGGGCGAGGGGCGTTTTGCTGAACGGGTTTATTTAAAACCTGCCGCCGTCACGTCGCCAGGCGTCGGCAGTGAGCGCTTCGCCAAAATGGCTGGCGATCAGCCGCTTGGTGAGATCGTGCAGCGGTGCCGCCAGCACTTCGGCGGTACTGCCACGTTCCACAATTTCCCCTTCATGCATCACCATCACCTGGTCGCTGATATGCTTCATCATGCCCAGATGCTGCGTCACATAAATATAGGCAATCCCGTGTTTTTCCTGGAGCTCCAGCATCAGGTTGATGATCTGCGAACGCATCGACATATCCAGCGAAGCCAGCGCCTCGTCGGCAACAATCACCTTTGGCTGCAGGATCAACGCCCGTGCCAGCGCCACGCGCTGTTTCTGCCCGGAGGCGAGCATATGCGGGTAATAATAAGCGTGGTCCGGCAGCATCCCCACCTGGCGCAGGGTCTGATTGATCCGTACCTCCCGTTCTGCGGCTTCCAACTCGGTATTCAAACGTAGCGGTGCATCAAGCAACTGACCGATGCGCTGACGTGGGTTGAGCGAGGTGCTCGGATCCTGGAAAATCATGCGGATACGCTGGCTGCGGTAGCGATAATCGCCATAGGCCAACGCATGGTCGTCGATCAGCACTTCACCCGAGGAGGGTTCCACCATGCCGGAAAGCATCTTCGCCAGAGTTGACTTACCCGAGCCGTTCTCACCGATGATCGCCAGCGTCTGGCCCTCACGCAGGGTAAAGCTGACAGACTTGACCGCCTCCACATGCTGGCGGCGGAACAGCCCGGTGCGGTAGCGGTAGGTTTTGGTCAGGTTGCGCACTTCCAACAGCGTTTCCATGTTATTGCTCCTCCATGTTCAGCGGGAAGTGGCAGGCGAACAGGTGATTTTTCACCGGGCGCAGGCGCGGGGTTTCAATGCATTGCTTTTGTGCATACGGGCAGCGTGGCCCCAGGCGACAGCCGATCGGCAGATGCTCCAATGAGGGGATTGCTCCCGGCAGCGTATTCAGGCGGCTCTTATGCGGCAGTGAGCGGCCAAAGTCCGGCATGGCGCGGATTAGCGCCTGGGTATAAGGATGATGAGGGGCGGCAAGCAGATCTTCACATTGCGCGCTCTCCACCGTCTGGCCGCAGTACAGCACGTTAACCCTGTCAGCCCATTTGCTCATCATCTGCAAATCGTGGCTGATCAGCAGGATGGTGGTGTTGTTGTTTTGGTTCAGGCGCGCCAGCAGGCGGAAGATCTGCGCCTGCGTGGTGGGTTCCATGGCGTTGGTTGGCTCATCGGCAATCAATAATCTTGGCTGATTGGCCAACGCAATGGCGATCATCACTTTCTGGCATTCCCCTTCGGTGAGCTCGTAAGGGAAGCTGCCCATGATATCGAGGTGATCCTTGATACCGACGCGGTGCAACAGCTCTATCGCCCGCCGTTTGCGCCAGTTAAAGCGCTGCCACCAACGGCCCTTGTAAGTCCAGCCTGGAATGGCCTGGGCCAACTGGCGGCCAATGCTTTCGGAAGGGTCAAGGCAGGATTGCGGCTCCTGGAAGATCATCGAAACGTTGTGGCCCACCAGTTTGCGCCGTTCACGCGGGCTGAGCTGCAACAGGTCGATATCGTCAAAACGGAAGCGGTCGGCGGTGACACGCCAGTTATCTTTGGTCACGCCGCATATGGCTTTGGCGATCAGGCTTTTTCCTGAGCCGGATTCGCCTACCAGACCGCGCACCTCACCTTCGGTCAGTGTCATGCTGACGCGATCGACGGCCTTTACCGGCCCTTCGGCGGTCATAAATTCAATCGTCAGATTGCGGATATCGAGTAACGGCATTATTCCACTCCCGCATTGATCGCGCGGCGTATTCCGTCGCCCAACAGGTTAACCAGCAATACGCTGATCAGAATAGCGGCACCGGGCAGCATCACGGTCCAAGGCGCGACATAGACCAGCTCCAACGAGTCACCTAACATGGCTCCCCATTCCGGGGAAGGCAATTGCGCCCCGAGATCGAGGAAGCCCAACGCAGCGATATCCAGGATGGCCATCGACAGCGCGCGGGTGAATTCGGTGATCAGTACGGCGGCAATGTTCGGCACCACGGCGTACCACAGGATCTGCATCGTTGAAGCCCCATCCAGACGGGCAGCGACCACGTACTCTTTTTCCAATTCATCGTGCACTGCGCTGTAGATGGTACGCACCATCCGTGGCAACAGTGCCAGCCAAACGGCCAGCATAGCGTGTTCCAGCTTCGGCCCGAGGAATGCCACCACGATAATCGCCAGCAACAGTGAAGGGATTGAGAGCAGGGTATCGAGAATATGGTTGAGCATCGCAGACAGCAGGCCATGGGTGACCCCGGCAAACACGCCCAGGATCACGCCGCAGACGGCGGCAGCGATGGTAACAATCAGTGCCGAACCATAGGTGGCGGCGGCACCGGTCAGCAAACGGCTGAGGATATCGCGGCCCAGATCGTCGGTACCCAGGAAGAACGACACGTTACCGTAGCGTGACCAGGACGGTGGTAGTAACTGATACCCCAGGAACTGCTGATCAAGGGCATAAGGTGCCAGCAAGCTGCCGAACAGGGAAAGAAACAGCAGGCCGAGTACCCCATAAAAACCAATCATCGCCAAAGTGTCGCCGTAGAAAATCCGCCAGGTATAGAGCAGCGGACTAGGCATTTTCTTTTCGCGGTATACGTTATCGAAGGGCATACCATTCCTTATGTTTCAGCGGGTTGGTCGCCGCACCCAGAATGTCGGCCAGCACGTTAATGGTGATCACCAGCGTGCCGATCACCATTACGCCTGCGGAGATGGCCGCGTAGTCCTGTTGGCGGATGGCATTGATCAGCCAGCGCCCCAGGCCTGGCCAACTGAACACCACCTCGGTGATCATGGCCAGCGTGAGCATGGTAGAAAATTGCAGACCGAGTTTCGGGATGATCGGCGGTAACGCGTTGTGCAACACGTGACGACGGATAATGGTGAAGCGCGACAGGCCACGGGTTGCGGCGGCCTTGATGTAGTTCTGGTTGAGAACATCGTCGGTGCTGATGCGCATCAAGCGGATCACCTCGGTGATCGGGGCCACCGCCAGAGCGGCAATCGGCAGCACCATATGGCGCAGCGCACTGGCAATCATCTCGTTGCGATAAGGCGAGTCAGACAGCCAGGCGTCAAGCAGCGCCAGACCGGTGACCTGTTTGACCTGATACAGCAGATCGAAACGGCCCGACACCGGCAGCCAGCCAAGATGCAGTGAAAAGAAGAGCATCAGCAGCAGCGCCAGCCAGAATACCGGAATGGAAAAGCCCAGCAGGGCGAAGGTACTGATGGCGGTATCCTGCCACTTGCCGCGCATCACACCGGCAATAATGCCCAGCGGAATGCCGATAAACAGTGCCATCGTGAAGGCTAAAATGCACAGTTCCATGGTGGCCGGGAACACTTCGCGCAGCTGTTCGCTGATCGCCTGGCCATTGATGCTGGAAACGCCAAAGTCCCAGTGCAGCAGGCTGACGAAATAGAACTGATAGGCATCCAGCAGGGCGGCACCGTTTAGCGGCGCACGTGGAGTAAAGTAGCTCAGGCTGAAGCTGACCAGCGTCAGGAAGAACAGCGTGATCAGCAGCAACAGGATGCGGCGTAAGGTAAAGATAATCACTTTTTCGCGACCTCCGCCGGTTCACGGTACACCCCGGCAAATGATGAGTTGCCGAACGGGCTCAACACTAGTCCTTTAATATCATAACGGTAGGCCTGCAAACGCAAAGAGGAGGCCAGCGGCAATACCGGCAGTTGCTGTTCGAGGATCTTCTGCGCCTGCTGATAATGATCGATACGCTGCGACAGCTGCTGCGATAGCAGGGCATCCTGCAGCTTTTCATCAAAAGCAGGATCACACCAGTGAGCATAGTTGGTTTGCGAACGGATTGCCGCACAGCTCAGTAGCGGACGGAAAAAGCTGTCCGGATCGTTACTGTCGGTTGACCATCCGGTGAGCGTCAGATCGTGGTTCATCTCCATCAGCCGGGCTTCCTGGAAGCGGCCCTCTACCGGCACGATAGTGAGATTAATGCCGACCTGAGCCAAATCCGCCTGTAGCAGCTCCGCGGTTTTCAACGGGCTGGGGTTATAGGATTGCGATGCGGTCGGCACCCACAGCTTCATATCCAATGGCCCTACGCCGGCTTCGCGCAGCATTTCTCGTGCCTTGGCCGGATCGTATTCGGTGACGTGGGCATCATTATCATAGGCCCAGGAGGCGCGCGGCAGGATCGAGGCGGCGGTCTCTGCGGTGCCGTAATAGATCGATTGCATCAGGCGCTGGTTGTTAATGGCTAACGCAATGGCCTGGCGCACCTTCAGGTTATCCAGCGGCGGTTTGCGGGTATTGAAGGCCAGATAGGCGATATTCATCCCTGGGCGCAGGGTCAGACGTAAGCGCGGATCGTCACGCAGGATAGAAAGCTGGCTGGCGGCGGGATAGGCCAGCACATCGCACTCGCCGGTCAGCAATTTGGACAGGCGGCCTGTTCCCCCGGCCCCCATGTCGATCACCACCTGCGGCATACGCGGTTTCCCTTTCCAGTAAACGTCATTACGCGCCAGACGGATATATTGCCCGGAGCGGTATTCGTTCAACAAGAATGGGCCGGTGCCGACCGGTTCACGATCGATCATTTCCTGCAGCCCGTCCAGCGCCAGGTTATCGGCATATTCTGCCGATAGCACCGGCGCATAATGGGTCGCCAGATGCCACAGGAAGGACGCATCCGGTGCCTGCAAGCGGAACTCGACGGTGTATTGATCCAGCTTTTTCACGCTTTGCACGGAGTCGGCAAACTGCAAACTGTCGAAGTACGGGTATTCACCGCCGTTGACATTGTGGAACGGATGCTTCTGGTCAAACACCCGCTGAAAACTGAACACCACATCGTCGGCGTTCAGTTTGCGGGTGGGTTGGAACCAGGCGGTGGTCTGGAAAGGCACATCCCGGCGTAGGTGGAAGCGGTAGGTAGCGCCGTTGTCCAGTACTTCCCAGCTTTCCGCCAGCTCCGGGATCAGGCGGTAAGTGTAAGGATCAACATCCAGCAGCCGATCGTAAAGCTGGGCGGCCAGGGTATCGACCGTCAGACCGCTGCTGGCCATCTGGGGATTGAAGGTATTTAGAATGCCGCTGACGCAATAGACAAAGCCGCTCTGGCGGATGTCTGCTGGCGGTGGTGCTGCGCTGGGCACAGCCGGTGTCGCGGCCAGGGCAGAAGTTGCCAGGCAGCCGAGCGACATTATCCAAAGAGGTAAACCACGCATAGACGCTTCATGGGTTATTAAGCAATAACGATAGTGTATCGCACTCTGACCAACAGCCCAATTCCTTGAGCAAAATGGTTGAAATTTCGGCGGTTTGGTTAAGCTTGCCGCTGTTTTCTGGCGAGTGGGTCTCCGCCTGAAATGCGTGCTGGTGGATAATTACCCAAGCTTAGTGTGGTAATGAGAAAAATTCTCAACAAAGTGCTTTACAGGTGATACTGAGAACTATTATCATCATTTGGCAGTTCACGGAAGGCCACACCTTGTGGCCCTTTGTGGAAGGCACGACATTGCTCACATTGCTTCCAGTGTTTACTTAGCCAGCTCGGGTGCTGGCTTTTTTTTGCCTCTATTTCAGGTGAACGGCAAAACCGGAGCGACCAGGGGCAATATCCTCTCGCAGCGTCAACTGTGGAATATCATAATCGCCAAAGTTTTGCTTACGGAATGGCAAAGGCTCGGTACTTGCCAGCGTGTCCAGCCGTTTGCCCAGCGCCGAGCACAGCTTGGGGAATTCTGCTTCGTCGAAGCGATCGGTGCGGTACGCCACAAAGGGGGGCAGCACGTCAAAACCGGGGTAATACAGAATGCCATGGTGAATAGGGAACAGAATATCCTCTAGCGGGCCGTTGATACCGCGCGGGCTGTAATGAGACTCCCAACCGCCAGCGGTAACCAGCAACATAGCCCGTTTCCCTGCCAGCGTACCCTCGCCATAACGATCGCCCCAATGCGTATCGGAATGCTCGCCGACGCCGTACGCGAAACCATAGGCATACACGCGCTCTACCCAACCCTTGAGGATGGCAGGCATGGAGAACCACCACAGTGGAAACTGCAGGATCAGGGTATCCGCCCAGAGTAACTTCTCCTGTTCCAGCACAATATCTGCGCTTTGAGTTCCTTGCTCCAGAGCGATCCGGGAATCCATCGCCGGATTAAACCGGGCAGCGCTATCCCGATCCGTACGGTCTTCGCCATCCAAAGAGGCTTTCCATTTCATGGCATACAGATCGGAAACCTGTACCTGATGCCCAGCGTCCTGCAGATGTTTGACCGCAAAGTTTTTTAGTGAGCCATTAAGCGATTGGGCTTCTGGGTGAGCGTAGACCAGCAGAATATTCATCATTAAGTTCCATTGCTGAAAAGAGAGCAACAGAGTAGGTTAGCGCCAGGTATAGTTAAAATTGATTTAGATGATGACAGGTATTTGCATGAGTAATTTCGGCAGACTGGATCTCAATCTATTGGTGACGTTGGATGTGTTGCTGATGGAATTGAATGTTACGCGCGCGGCGGAGCGGTTGTCGCTGTCGCAACCTTCGGTAAGTGCTCATCTGGCCAAGCTGAGAGCGTTTTTCGACGATCCGCTGCTGCTACCTGGCCCAAGAGGAATGCGGCCAACGGCCAGGGCGGAGGCTTTACGTGAACCTTTGCGGCAGGCGTTGGCAGTGCTCGAACACACCGTTTCACCCATCAGCCCTTTTGAGGCGGCCAGCGCGAATATCACCTGGCGCGTTGCCGCATCCGACTATGGCGAATCTACGGTGCTGTTACCCGCATTGGCACGGCTTCGTCAGGCGGCCCCCAACAGCCGATTGGCGGTGTTGGAACTGGCACCGACCAGGATTGCCCGGCAGGCGGAGAAAGGGGAGATCGATCTGGCCTTTCATACTCAGGACTGCGCACCATCAGGGATGCGTCAACGAGTGTTATTCAAGGAGAGGTATGTGTTGGTGGGCCGTATCGGTCATCCTGCGTTGACGGCTCGCCCGACGCTGGCGCAATTCAGCCAACTGGAGCACGTGGTAGTTTCGCCAAACGGCGGGGGATTTAGCGGCATCACCGATCACACGCTGGAGCAGGCTGGGCTTTCGCGCCGGGTGGTACTTTCCGTCCCGCATTTTCTGTTTGTGAAATCGGTGATCGCCAAGACGGATCTGGTGGCGATGCTGCCCGAACGCCTGGTACGCGATAGCCCTGAAATACAGATTGCCGAGCCACCAGTGGAGATCCCAGGCTATGAGCTGGCAATGCTGTGGGATGAGCGTTCGCATCGCGATCCCGCGCATCAATGGTTACGAGAACTGATCGCCCAGTCGGTTTAACTTTCCCCTCACCCCAACCTTCTCCCAAAGGGCGAGGGAGCAGTCCGAAGCGCGTGGTTGGCCCGTACGTCTGCGGAAAGTAGAGAGTAAAAAAAGAGAGGCAAGATATTACGCAGAAAAATCAATGAACTCGATCGATTCCCTCTCCTTGGGGAGAGGGTTAGGGTGAGGGGCATCACTTCTCTGCGTCATCGCTACCTTGCAGCAGAGCATACTTTTTCAACATGCCGCGCAGTTGGTGATAGGTCAACCCCAGCAAATCGGCGGCTTTACGCTGATTGAAGCGGCCCTGTTTCAAGGCCATCTCCAGCAGGTTTTTCTCCTGCTGATGCTGCCAGCTTTTAAAATCCAGCGGCAATGCAGGTAAATCACTGGCCGACACAGTTGCCTCATCAAGCGGCTCTGAGCGCTTGGCAAAGGGGTTAATGATGATCTCATCCAGCTCATCCTGGCCTGAACCGTGGCGGTAAACGGAACGCTCCACCACGTTTTTCAGCTCACGCACGTTACCCGGCCAGGAGTAGCCGAGCAGCGTCGCCCGCGCATGTTCACTGAAGCCGGGGAACAACGGCAGCGAGAGCTCGCGGCACATCTGAATGGCGAAATGCTCGGCCAATAGCATAATGTCTTGCTGGCGTTGGCGCAGCGGCGGTAGTTGCACCACATCGAACGCCAGGCGGTCCAGCAGATCGGCACGGAATTTACCGGCGGCGGCCAGCGCTGGCAGATCGTCATTGGTGGCGCACACCAGCCGGACATCCACTCGCAGCGGTTGGCTGCCACCCACGCGCTCCAGATGGCCGTATTCAATCACCCGCAGCAGTTTTTCTTGTACCAACATTGGTGCGGTTGCCAATTCATCCAGGAACAGGGTGCCGCCATCGGCACGCTCAAAGCGGCCAAGGTGGCGTTTCTGTGCGCCGGTAAACGCGCCTGCCTCATGGCCAAACAGCTCCGAGTCCAGCAGGTTTTCATTCAGTGCCGCACAGTTGAGGGAGATAAACGGCCCTTGCCAACGGTTGGAAAGATAGTGCAACCGATGGGCGATCAGCTCCTTACCGGTGCCGCGCTCACCGATCACCAGCACCGGTTTATTGAGCTTGGCTAGCTGTGAAACTTGCTCCAGCACCTCCACAAAGGCGTTGGCCTCGCCCAACAGGTTCTCTAACGGTTCGCTCATGATGAAATTCGCCAATGTTTGGTGAAAACACTCACTCTACAGCAAGCGTGGTGAGAGTCAAAAATAAATAGTCTTTGTATTTCAATGAAATAAAAGTTGGCACGCTTCTTGATTAACTCTTTGGGCAAGTTGTATAACTTAACTCGGCGCTTCAGACGCCTTCAGAACCAAGAGGAAGTAAATTATGGGTATCTTTTCTCGTTTTGCCGACATCGTGAACGCCAACATCAATACTCTGCTTGATAAAGCAGAAGATCCGCAAAAGCTGGTGCGTTTGATGATCCAGGAAATGGAAGACACGCTGGTTGAAGTGCGCTCCACCTCTGCGCGGGCCCTGGCGGAGAAAAAGCAGCTGCTGCGCCGCATTGAGCAGGGTGAAAACCAGATCAATGACTGGCAGGACAAAGCCGAACTGGCGCTGCGTAAAGATAAAGAAGATCTGGCCCGTGCGGCGTTGATCGAAAAACAGAAAGTGGCCGATCTGCTTGCTACACTGAGCCAGGAAGTGGCTACCGTAGAAGAGACGCTGGCCCGCATGAAGAGTGAAATTGGCGAGCTGGAAAACAAGCTGACCGAAACCCGTGCACGCCAGCAGGCATTAACGCTGCGCCATCAGGCGGCTTCTTCTTCACGGGATGTGCGTCGCCAGCTGGACAGCGGTAAACTGGATGAGGCAATGGCGCGTTTTGAACAGTTTGAGCGCCGTATCGACCATATGGAAGCCGAAGCGGAAAGCGTCAGCATTGGCAAAAAGAAAAGCCTGCATCAGGAGTTTGCCGAACTGCAGGCGGACGATGCCATCAGTGAGCAACTGGCGGCAATGAAAGCCAGGATGAACCGCCCGGAATAATGCTTAAGCGGCCACCCAGCGTGGCCGCCACACTACGGCCAATAAGAAGGAATTGAGATGAGTGCTCTATTACTTGCCATCCCGTTGACAATCTTTGTGTTGTTTGTCGCACCGATTTGGCTTTGGTTGCATTACAGCAACCGGCAACAGAGCGGCGTTCAACTGAGTCATCAGGAAATGCAACGCCTGACGCAGCTGGCGGAGCAGGCCTCACGCATGCGCGATCGTATTCAGGCGTTGGAAGACATTCTTGATGCGGAACACCCGAATTGGAGGCAGTCGTAATGCGCAGAGACCAGGACAGAGGAAAGTATGGCGATCGTCGCGATCGTTCTTACTACAACGACGACAGCGGTTCATACAAGGGCAACACGTTAGGCAGTAAAAAACTGTACCGGGTGCCTGAAGAAGGCATGCTGAAGGGCGTATGCGCTGGCCTTGCCCACTATTTTGACGTGCCCGTGCGTTTGATCCGGGTGATTGCCGTGCTGTCGCTGTTCTTCGGGCTGTTTTTCATTACGGTGGTCGCCTATATCGCCCTGGTCTTCGTGCTTGAGGAGGCTCCTGCCAGCCGGTATCAGGATGAACATCAGGCCACACCGCGCCAGTTGCTCGATAAACTGGAATATGAATTGAGCAGTGGTGAGCAGCAGTTGCGCAAGGTCGAACGCTACGTCACGTCTGACACCTTTGGCGTGCAGAGCCGCTTTCGCCACCTGTAACCTCTCTTAACGATGCACGGGCCTGCGTACGCCGCAGGTCAGGCATTGCACCGACTTTTACCCCAACATATGCCAGAGGGCAGCGACCATGAGCAAAACCTATGCGATTAATGCCCCAAAAACCGCTTCACCAAAATGGGGAGTAGGTGCATTGTTGAAGACCTTGTCGAAAGTCATCATCATAGCGCTAATGAGTTATGGCCCGGCGGGGGCAACCGCGTGGTTGCTGAAAACCGTCAGCCGCAAACCGCTGCGTTACGTGTTGGCCCTGTTGCTGGAACCGCTGTTTCGCAAAGGGCTGAACAAGGCGTTCGGGCGCTATGCCAAGGAGAACAATGAAACGACTGCAAAATGAGTTAACTTCGCTGGTCAATCGCGGAATGGATCGCCATCTGCGTCTGGCAGTAACCGGTTTGAGCCGCAGCGGTAAGACGGCGTTTATCACCGGATTGGTCAATCAATTACTCCATGTTCACAGCGGCGCGCGTATGCCGCTGTTTTCCCCTGTGCGGGAAGAAAGGCTGTTGGGTGTGAAACGCATTCCTCAGCGCGACCTCGGTATCCAACGTTTCACCTACGATGAAGGCCTGGCGCAGCTGTATGGCAATCCGCCCAGTTGGCCAACGCCAACCCGTGGCGTCAGCGAAATCCGCCTGGCGCTGCGCTACCGTTCCAATGATTCACTGCTGCGCCATTTTAAAGAAACCTCCACGCTGTATCTGGAAATCGTCGACTATCCGGGCGAATGGCTGCTGGATTTGCCGATGCTGGAACAGGACTACCTGGCCTGGTCACGTCAGATGGCTGGGTTGTTGCAGGGCGACCGTGCACGCTGGGCCGAGCCTTGGCTGGCATTGTGCAAAGATCTCGATCCGCTGGCCCCGGCGGATGAAAACAAGCTGGCGGCGATCGCCCAGGCTTATACCGACTACCTGCTGCGCTGTAAGGCCGAAGGGCTGCACTTTATCCAGCCTGGGCGCTTTGTGCTGCCTGGTGATATGGCCGGTGCGCCTGCGTTGCAGTTCTTCCCGTGGCCAAACGTCGATGCGGCAGGGGAATCGCGCCTGGCACAGGCGGACAAACATACCAATGCGGGCATGTTGCGCGCCCGTTTTAACTATTACTGCCAGTCGATCGTCAAGGCGTTTTATAAAGAGCACTTTGTGCGTTTCGATCGCCAAATTGTGCTGGTGGATTGCCTGCAACCGCTTAACAGCGGGCCGCAGGCGTTTAATGATATGCGTTTGGCGCTGACCCAGTTGATGCAAAGCTTCCACTACGGCAAGCGCACTCTGTTCCGCCGCCTGTTTTCGCCGACCATCGACAAACTGATGTTCGCGGCAACCAAGGCGGACCATATCACCGCCGACCAGCACGCCAATCTGGTTTCGCTGTTACAGCAACTGGTGCAGGAAGCCTGGCAGAACGCCGCGTTTGAAGGCATCAGTATGGACTGTGTCGGCCTGGCTTCGGTACAGGCGACCGAAAGCGGCATTGTCGATCATCATGGGCAGCCTATTCCGGCATTGAAAGGCCACCGCCTGGACGATGGCGCACCACTGACGGTCTTCCCTGGCGAAGTACCTGCGCGCCTGCCTGGCCCGGCGTTCTGGCAGCAACAAGGTTTCCATTTTGACCAGTTCCGCCCACGCATGATGAGCGTTGATAGTCCGTTGCCGCATATCCGTCTGGACGCGGTGATGGAGTTTTTATTGGGAGATAAATTGCGATGAGCGAGCCGTTAAAACCGCGTATCGATTTTGCCGAGCCTTTGCAGCCACCACAGGAACCGGTGTTGCGCGCAGGCTTGGAGTTTGACGAACAGCAGGCCGAGAAATTCTATCCGGCAGCGCCAGAGATGGAGCAGGAAGAAGAGGAAGGGCGCGCGGAAGGCATTGTTAACGCCGCGTTGAAACCCAAGCGCAGCCTGTGGCGCAAAATGGTTAACGCCGGGTTGATGCTGTTTGGCGTCAGCGTGGTGGCTCAAGGTGTCCAGTGGGTGCATACCTCCTGGGTGCAGCAGGATTGGATTGCGCTGGGTGGCGGGATCGCCGGTGGGCTGATCGTCTTCGCCGGTATCGGTTCGGTGGTGGGGGAATGGCGCAGACTATACCGCCTACGCCAACGTGCAGAGGAGCGTGACGAAGCTCGGGAGCTGCTGCACAGCCACGGCTTGGGGAGAGGGCGCGAGTTTTGTGAAAAGCTGGCGCGTCAGGCCGGCTTGGATCAAGGGCACCCCGCATTGCAACGCTGGCAGGCTTCATTACACGAAACCCAGAACGACCGCGAAGTGGTTGCGCTGTATGCCAAGCTGGTGCAACCGGTGCTGGATAATCAGGCGCGGCGCGAAATTAGCCGCTCGGCGGCAGAGTCGACGCTGATGATTGCCGTCAGTCCGCTGGCCTTGGTGGACATGGCCTTTATCGCCTGGCGCAATATCCGCCTGATTAACCGCATTGCGGCCCTGTATGGCATTGAACTGGGCTATTTCAGCCGCATCCGTCTGTTCCGCCTGGTGTTGCTGAATATCGCCTTTGCTGGCGCATCTGAACTGGTGCGGGAAGTGGGCATGGATTGGATGTCGCAGGATATTGCGGCGCGGTTGTCTGCACGGGCCGCACAGGGGATAGGGGCCGGTTTGTTGACGGCGCGGTTGGGCATCAAGGCGATGGAACTATGCCGCCCGTTACCCTGGTTAGAAGGCGATAAGCCAAAGTTGGGTGACTTCCGTGGTCAATTGATTAACCAGTTGAAAGACACCATGAAAAAAGGTCAAAGCAAAGTCTGACTCCATAAGGCTGCGTCAATCAGACGCAGCCTTATGGCTGCACCGCCAAAAATTCCCTTCCTTTCGAACACCTCCGCAATACCTATTAATTGTTAATTATAAGTTAATCAAGTGTTTGTTTTGCGGTATTGGTCACGAAAAATCCCACGGACAGCGGCAAAGAAGACGGTATATTTGACTAACAATCAATCTGAATATCTGACTGCGTCAGCGGAGAAACCCGCAGTATCAACTCGCCGCTTCAGCGCCAAGACATCAATCCCAAGGACAGGAGGTAATGAACATGCCGCACCGTGAGCCGAACTTAGAGACCTTCCAACCCTATGCCGATGAAAGCCAAACCCTCCGTCGACATATTCATCAGTACCCTGAACTGGGATTCGAGGAACGACAAACCGCCGATCTGGTAGCGAGAAAGCTTGAGGAGTGGGGGTATCAGGTGACACGTGGGCTCGGTATCACCGGCCTGGTTGGAACGTTGAAAAGAGGCAGCAGCCCCCGTACGTTAGGTATTCGGGCAGATATGGATGCCTTGCCGATCCTGGAAAATACGCAACTCCCATATAGCAGCCAGCACGAAGGTATCATGCATGCCTGCGGGCATGATGGCCACACCGCGATGCTGCTCGGCGCGGCACATTATCTGGCCGATCACGCCTCTTTCGATGGTACCTTGCACCTCATTTTTCAACCCGCAGAAGAGGGGCTGGCCGGGGCGCAAAAGATGATTGACGACGGCCTGTTTAAACGCTTTCCCTGTGATGCCGTTTTTGCCATGCACAACATGCCGGGCTTCCCGCAGGGGCAGTTTGTCTTTGGTGAGGGAGCGTTTATGGCTTCCAGTGATACGGTCACTATCACCATTCATGGCAAAGGGGGGCATGGCGCGATGCCGAAGGGCACCGTTGATGCAGTAGTTGTCGGGGCCAGTATTGTGATGGCATTGCAGACGATCGTCGCGCGTAACTTGGGGGCGCAAGAACCTGGCGTGATCACCGTGGGTTCTTTCCAGTCAGGGATGGCCAGTAATGTCATCGCCGACTCTGCGGTGTTAAAACTAAGTGTACGTGCGTTGGATCCGCAAGTCAGAGAGCTATTGGAAGAGCGTATCAAGACGTTAGTGGCGGCTCAGGCGGCTTCATATGGTGCCAGGATCGATATTGACTATGATCACACCTATCCCGTGTTGGTCAACCAACCGGAGATGACCCGCTTTGCCAAGCAGGTGGCACAAAATTTAATGGGTGATAGCCATCCGCAGCAGGTGATTGATATCCCGGAGCCGTTGATGGGCAGCGAAGACTTTGCCTTTATGCTGAACCAGTGCCCGGGCAGTTATTTATTATTAGGTAACGGCCAGGGTGAAAATAGCTGCATGGTGCATAACCCCGGCTATGATTTTAATGATGCAATTATACTTAGAGGGATCGCCTATTGGTCTGCGTTGACGCAGGAATTCCTGAAGGAATAAACCTCGGCCTTTAATAAGTTGGTGATGCAGCTGAATTTGTCGGGTTCGAACATATTCGCCCCAGGCTTGACATCGATTATCTGGACGGGTGCGCATGCGGTTAATCGGGCGCAGCATGCGGTGCCCTACAAATTAAATTAAGGACAGGCCATGGATAGCGTCAAGGAAAGAAAGTCCCCGGCTAGGGCCATTGTGGCTACCACGTTAGGGAATGGATTAGAGTTTTTTGATTTGGTGCTTTACGCATTTTTTGCGACCTACATAGCAAAAGCTTATTTCCCCGCAACAGACCCTTTGGTGAGCATGGCGATGACCTTCCTGATCTTTGGGATGGGTTATCTTGCCAGGCCGCTGGGGGCACTGGTCATCGGCCATTATGCCGATAAAAAAGGGCGTAAGCCCGCCATGACGCTGACGTTCCTGTTGATGGGGCTCAGTACCCTGACGATTGGTATCACCCCGTCATATGAAAGCATCGGGACTGCGGCCCCGATCGTCATTACCCTGGCCAGGCTGATGCAAGGCTTCTCCGCAGGCGGTGAGTTAGGCGCATCAACTACTCTGCTGGTGGAGTATGCCAAACCCCATAATCGTGGGTTTTACGGGGGATGGCAGGTTGCGAGCCAAGGTGCGGGCAACGTATTTGCCGCCATGACGTTGGTGATTTTGGTAAACAGCATGCCAGAGGCGAGTGTGGAAGCCTGGGGGTGGCGTATCCCTTTCCTGTTTGGCATCGTGATCGTTCCGGTGGGGCTGTATATTCGCTTTAAACTGGAAGAAACGGCCACTCATACCTTACCGACTGCCGCCGAAAGCGTCAGCAAAATACCCCTGCTGGAAGTGATCACTACCTACTATAAAGAAACCTTGGCGGGAATTTTACTGACGATGGGGGGAACCATCCCGCATATGATCATCATGTTTTATATTCCCAACTACGCCATCAGCATATTAAAGCTGGATACCAGTTATAGCATGTTAATCGGGGCCATTGCCGGTTTGATTACGCTGATTGGCGGGCCGCTGGCAGGGATGTGGTCAGATAAAGTTGGCAGGGTCCGGTTGATTGCCTGGGCGAGAATAGTGATTATTGTGCTGATATACCCGGCCTTTTATTTACTCAGCGCCCACCCCAGTGTTGAAATGCTGTTTGCGGTGATGATTGTGCTGAGCATTATCAATATTATCGGCGCTTCACCTTCCATCACCATTTTGCCGGAAATATTCCCAAGGCGGGTAAGAACCACCGGGTTATCGCTGGTTTATAGCGTTGCCGTGGGGATCTTTGGCGGTTTCTCATTATCGGTAGCCTCCTATCTGATCAAGCTAACCGGTAATATCACGGCCCCGGCGTTTTACGTAATTGCTGGTTGTGTTTTATCGCTGTTCGCCTTCCTGTACATCAAAGAAACCAGCCAGGCTCCGCTCAATTAATTACCTTCCAGTGCAACCCTCTCATTTAGTGAGAGGGGCTGCTCTTTTGGGTAATCCAGGCCACTTCGTCACCCACGATCTTGCGGTTGAACACGTCTTCTATCAGAGACTGTTAAAGCGCCATTACCACTTATAGCCCATGTTCACGCTGTAGTCAGGATCCTGATTGGTGGAGTAGGGATCGGACTGGCGACGGCGATCGGTTTTTTTCACTGGCCGATTAAGCGTCGAATACGCTTTGTCGCGTGGGCGGCTGCAGCTGGGATGATCGCACTCAAGTTCAGCACTGAAGCCGGTTTTATCTTCTGAACCTGACCAGACCACTGGCGACCTGGCGGTTTTCTCCGCGGGTCCAGGCACGGCTTTGGGAGCGGGTGCGGGTTTAATGCTGGGTTCCGGCGCCTTGTAGGATAGGTCCAGCGCCTGGATTGGTGCGCTTAACAACAGCGTGGTGCAGCAGAATGCTGCCAGTGTATGCTTTTTCAGCATGGTCAATTTCCCGTTATAGTTTCGCTTCGAAACTATAAAGTAGTTAGACGAGAATTACTATCATTTGTAGCCAGTGAGGGAGACTTTTGGTGGTTTGTAACCTCAGATTGACGAAAGAATATCCCCCTGTAACCTCATGATAATCCGCTGCCAAAATAATACTGAAAGTGATAACTCTCTAGAAATAAGCTAAAATTACGCCGATGGTGTTTTTGGGTGGCGTTTAAAACCGCCAATAGCAGTGATAAACTGGAGCTCTGTCAACTTTTGCTGACAGATCGCTTCTTCCTTCCAGGGGGAGAGGTTATCATCATCACCAGACATCCCCGCACCTGCAGAGATAAGGCCAATACTGATGCGTTTGGAAGTATTTTGCGAAGACCGTCTCGGTCTCACTCGAGAATTACTCGATCTTTTGGTATCGCGCGGTATTGACCTACGCGGCATCGAAATTGATCCTATCGGCCGTATTTACCTGAATTTTTCCCAGCTGGATTTTGATACCTTCCGCGCGCTGATGGCGGAGATCCGGCGCATCAGCGGTGTGACCGATGTGCGCACCGTTAACTTTATGCCTTCCGAGCGTGAACACCGTGCGTTACGTGCGTTGCTGGAGTCAATGCCGGAACCGGTGTTTTCCATCGATATGAAAGGCAAGGTGGAACTGGCCAACCCGGCGGCACAGACGCTGTTCAACTTCAGCGAAGACAAGATCCGCAACCAAACGGCAAGCCAGCTGATTGGTGGCTATAACTTCAGCCGCTGGCTGGAGAGTGAAGACACTAAGCCGCATGCCGAGCGGGTGGTGATCCGCAGCCAGGATTTCCTGATGGATATCACCCCAATCTATCTGGAAGATGAGCAACAGCGGAATGCTCCCGTGGGCGCCGTGGTCATGCTCAAATCCACCGCGCGCATGGGCCGCCAGTTGCAGAACCTGTCGGTGAATGACGATACCGAGTTTGACCATATTGTCGCCGTCAGCCCGAAAATGCGTCACGTGCTGGAGCAGGCGCGTAAACTGGCCATGCTGGATGCCCCATTGCTGATTGTGGGGGATACCGGTACGGGGAAAGATATTCTGGCGCGGGCCTGCCACCTGCGCAGCCCACGCGGCAAACAGCCGTTCCTGGCGCTGAACTGTGCCGCCTTGCCGGACGATGTGGTAGAGAGCGAACTGTTTGGCCATGCGCCGGGGGCTTATCCGAATGCGTTGGAAGGCAAGAAGGGCTTCTTTGAGCAGGCCAACGGCGGTTCGGTGCTGCTTGATGAGATTGGCGAGATGTCGCCACGCATGCAAACCAAACTGCTGCGTTTCCTCAACGACGGCACCTTCCGTCGGGTAGGCGAAGAGCATGAAGTGCACGTGGACGTACGGGTGATCTGCGCTACACAGAAAAACCTGACCGAGCTGGTGCAGCGCGGTGAATTCCGTGAAGATCTCTATTACCGTTTGAACGTGCTGACCATCACCATCCCGCCGCTACGCGAACGCCCGCAGGATATCATGCCGCTCACCGAGCTGTTTGTGGCGCGCTTTGCTGATGAGCAAGGGGTCGCCAGGCCGAAACTGGCCAACGATCTCAACGGCTTCCTCTGCAAGTACGGCTGGCCTGGCAACGTGCGCCAGCTGAAGAACTCCATCTATCGTGCCCTGACCCAAACGGACGGCTACGAACTGCGCCCGCAAGATATCATTCTGCCGGATTTTGAGGTGGAGATAGCGTTAGGGGATGAAGTGATGGAAGGCTCGCTGGATGATATCAGCAAGCGTTTTGAACGCTCGGTGCTGACTCGTCTGTATCGCACTTATCCCAGCACCCGCAAACTGGCCAAGCGCTTGGGCGTCTCGCATACGGCAATTGCCAATAAGCTACGGGAATACGGGCTAAGCAACCGCAAGCTGACCGACGACAGCGAAGAATAACAGTACCTCATTTCAGGCAGAAAAAAGCCCGGCTTAAAAAACCGGGCTTTTTGGTATCTACAGGCTTATTTCAGCGCGGCAAGCGCGGCATCATAATCTGGCTCGGTGGTAATTTCGTTTACCAGCTCGCTATACAGCACGTTGTCTTGGCCATCCAGCACCACCACGGCGCGTGCGGTCAGACCGGCCAATGGGCCTTCGGCGATCTCTACACCGTACGCCTGCTTGAAATCACCGCCGCGCAGGGTAGACAGGGTAACCACGTTGTTCAGGCCTTCTGCACCACAGAAGCGGGACTGGGCGAACGGCAGGTCGGAAGAGATACACAGGACCATGGTGTTATCCAGGCCACTCGCCAACTGGTTGAATTTACGCACCGATGCGGCACAGACGCCGGTATCAATACTTGGGAAGATGTTCAGGACTTTGCGTTTACCCACGAAGCTGCTCAGGGCAACGTCTGACAGGTCTTTGGCAACCAGGGTAAAGCTTTTTGCCTGCTCGCCCTGCTGTGGCAGTTTGCCTGCTACAGTGACAGGGTTGCCTTGAAAATGTACGGTCTGAGTCATTGCTCGGTTCCTTTCAACGATGTTTATACAAAGATGTGAAGCCGATTAACACCGGGTTCACAATCTCGAAGCAGTTTAAGGCAACAATCGCACCTTGGATAGATAAAGTTTGTAAACTGCAGGTATAGTGGACTGACTTTATGTGCTTTTTTCGCTCGGGAGCCATTATGAGAAACATGCGTTTTTACCCTGAAGCCTGGCCATTGCATACCGCTTTTGTGATCGCACGCGGTAGTCGGACCGAAGCCAAAGTCGTGGTGGTAGAGATAGAACAACAGGGTATGCGCGGTGTCGGTGAATGTACCCCATATCCGCGTTATGGCGAGAGCGAAACCTCGGTGATGGAGCAGTTGGCAGAGGTGTCAACGGCCATCGCACAAGGGGCAACCCGGCAGGAGTTGCAACGTCTGATGCCCGCAGGGGCGGCTCGTAACGCGGTCGATTCGGCATTGTGGGATTTGGAATGCCGCCTTACTGGCAAAGACCTGTGGCAATTGAGCGGCGTTACCCCACCTGAACGGGTAGTGATGGCGCAAACGCTCAGCATCGGTTCGCCGGAAGCGATGGCCTTTGCCGCCAAAGAGCTGGAACAACAGGGCGCGACGTTGCTGAAAATCAAGCTCGACGATCACCTGATCAGCGAAAGGCTGGTGGCGATCCGTACGGCGGTGCCGCAGATGGTGTTGATCGTTGATGCCAATGAATCCTGGCAGGCGGAAGGCTTGGCATCGCGTTGCCAACTGCTAGCGGATTTAGGCGTGGCGATGCTGGAGCAACCTTTATCAGCCAGCGACGACAGCGCCCTGGAAAACTTCATCCATCCATTACCGATTTGCGCCGACGAGAGCTGCCACACCAGCGGCGATCTACCCCGGTTGGCGGGGCGCTATCAGATGGTCAATATCAAACTGGATAAAACCGGCGGACTGACCGAAGGATTACAGCTTGCCGCACAGGCGCGGGCGCAGGGCTTCGAGATCATGCTCGGCTGTATGCTCTGCACCTCAAGAGCCATTACTGCGGCGCTGCCGTTGGTGCCCGGCGCCCGTTTTGTGGATCTTGATGGTCCAACCTGGTTGGCAAAAGACGTCGTGCCAGGTTTGGCCTTTGAGTGCGGCGCTATTGAGCTTTCACGCTAGTCAGCGTAGGTCAGCAACTCGACCATGGCGGCAAGGTAGTTTTCACTGGCGGCGTCGGCTGAGATCGGTGGGAACTCGGCGGTGATGCAGGGCAAGGACAAGTCTGCACACCAACTGCCGAATGAACCCGGCGTTTCATAGCCGACGCTGGTCACCAGCGGCAGGGCAAATTTATGCGCCAGCCAAACGCCCAGCGCGGAACTATCCGGATCTTCTATACAGGCCAATGGTTCATGGAAGGACACCACCCAGCGTGGCTTCAGGCGATGGATCAAATGGCATAATCCCTGGGTTTCCGGTTCGGAGCCGGGCCTGCCGCCGGTGGAGAGCCGCACGTCACGAGCCTCTGCCACACTGTTCCAACGGTAGACCGTATCGCCAGAGCGCCAGTTGGCCGCCGGGAAATTGCGGTTCAGGTCGACGCCGTTGGCATTGGAGCGCAACCCAAGCTGGCAACCATCCGGATTGACCGCCAGGATCACATGATGGCGCAGTTGGGCGGGGGCGATACTGCGTAATGCGCAGGATAACGTCACCACTGCGGCAGTTTCATCCCCGTGAGTGCCTGCAATCACCAACCCGGTATCCGGGCCGCTTTTGGCCGCCGGGAAATACAGCAGCGGGGCACCTAACATCGATTTACCGTAAGTCTCACCTGCAACTGCCAGCTGGCCACGCTCGCTGCGCGGTCTGTGTTGGGTCATGGGGTTTCCCTTTAAGCCAAAGTCAGAAATAATTGCGATGTTATTGAGTGTATTACGCTTTCCCTCATCTTTCCCAGTCTGTTAAGCGAATAAAGTGATGTCTATTGTTATACCCGTCGTCTTTCAAGTTGCAGCGTTGTTACCTGCACTTGTCTACCCCGGTCACTTACAAAAGTAAGCTCCTGAGGATGAACAAGCTTGTCGCCTAGCTGCAACTTGAAATCCATAGGGTATACTATCGGCAGAATGTTAACGATAAAGAGGATTTAACATGCCAGTTGCCAGAATAGTCGCGCGTTACAGCGAAAACGAAAAAGACACCATCACCCTACTGTGCGGCGTGGATGCAGAAAACCAGATCCGTCAGGGTGAGTGGTTTGGCGTAGTGAAAAATGACGATGGGCGTGGGGACGAGTCCAACTATCCGTTCACCTTGCACGTGGATCATCAGAAAGGGGAGTTCTTCCTTGACTATGGTTTTGACGATGCCGAATCACGCCAGTTGCAAAAGACCGATATCCATCTTAACCCACTGGTAGAGAAAGGCTATTTCACTATCTTCGATGAAGAAGAAGGTGAAGAGTTCAGCTATAAGATCGCCAGTATTCATCTTTACGACTGATCCTGCCTAAGCAAACAGCCCGCATTGCCGATGACGGTTGCGGGCTTTTTTGGATCAAACATCCACTTTTTACATTCTTGTTACGCGTGGCTATAGGTGGCGGGCATCTTTGTGCTATATGATAAAAAATTCATGGGGTTAACTGGGGCATATCTAACATGACGAGAAGAAAAATTCTGGCGAGTTTTCGTTTAACGCTTTGCGCAATGACCATCAGCGCGGGTATTAGTGGTGCGATGGCAGCTCAGGTTCCCCCAGGTACCGCACTGGCGGAAAAACAGGAGATCGTGCGGCACATCAAAGATGAGCCGGCGTCGCTCGATCCGATTAAAGCCGTGGGCTTGCCAGAAGCGCAGGTCGCACGCGATCTGTTTGAAGGGCTGGTGAATCAGGACGCGCATGGCAAAGTGATCCCCGGTGTCGCCACGCGCTGGCAGACCTCGGACAACCAGACCTATATCTTCACGCTGCGCAAAGATGCCCGCTGGTCCAACGGTGACCCTGTCACGGCGAAAGACTTCGTTTATAGCTGGCAACGGCTGGTCGATCCGAAAAGCCTGTCGCCGTTTGCCTGGTTTGCTCAGCTCGCCGGGATCCAGAATGCCGAAGAGATTATCGCCGGTAAGCTGCCCATCGATAAGCTTGGCGTGGTAGCGGTGGATGACCACACGTTAAAAGTACAACTGAACAAGCCGGTGCCTTATTTTGTCAGCCTGACGGCGAACTTCAGCCTGTTCCCGGTACCAAAAGCCGTGGTTGAGCAATACGGCAATGATTGGACCAAAGTGGGCAATCTGGTAGGCAACGGCGCATTCAAACTGCAAGAACGAGTGGTTAACGAGAAGCTGGTACTGGTGCCGAACGAGCATTATTGGGATCATAAACACACCGTATTGACCAAGGTTACTTTCGTGCCGATCAACCAGGAATCTAACGCGACCAAGCGTTATCAGGCTGGTGATATCGATATTACCGAGTCCTTCCCGAAAAACATGTACCAGAAGCTGTTGAAGGATATCCCAGACCAGGTTTACACGCCGGATCAACTCGGCACCTATTACTACGCGTTTAATACTCAACGTGCGCCGACCAATGATGTACGGGTGCGCAAAGCCTTGTCTTACGCTATCGATCGCAAGATCATTGCCGAGAAAGTGCTGGGTACCGGCGAGAAACCGGCCTACCACTTCACGCCGGATGTCACTGCGGGCTTTAAGCCGGAAACCAGCCTGCTACAGCAACAGTCCCAGCAAGAGTTGAACGAGCAAGCCAAGGCGCTGATGCAGGCGGCGGGTTATGGTCCGAACCATCCCCTGAAATTGACCCTGCTGTATAACACCTCAGAGAGTCACCAAAAGATTGCCATTGCGGTGGCGTCGATGTGGAAGCAAACCCTGGGCGTTGACGTTAAACTGCAAAATCAGGAGTGGAAAACCTATATCGACAGCCGTAACACCGGTAATTTCGACGTGGTTCGCGCCTCTTGGGTGGGGGATTACAACGAGGCCTCGACCTTCCTGTCACTGCTGACCTCTTCACACAGCGGGAATATCGCCAAATTTAACAGCCCGCAATACGACCGTCTGTTGGCCGACGCCAGCCGCGAGACCAGGCCTGCTGCGTTAACCGCCGATTATAACAAGGCCGAGCAGATGATTGCATCCGAGGCCCCGATCGCCCCGATCTATCAATATACTAACGGGCGTCTGATCAAGCCTTGGGTGAAGGGTTACCCAATCACTAACCCAGAAGATGTCGCCTATAGCCAGGAAATGTACATTCTGAAACATTGATGTTCAGAGTCTAGCCGCCTACCAAGCCCTCGCTAACGCGGGGGCTTTTTCCTTTAAAATCCCGTTATGGCGTTGCCACTTTGCTCCCTAAAGCAATAACGCTAGACTCTGTATCAACGGCAAAATAAAGAGGGTTTTGAATGGATGTCATTGAGGGGCGCGAACTGCAGGTGCCCGACGCGGTCTATGCCTATCAACTCGACGGCAAGGGTGGCACCACGCCAATTGAGGATGACGATAAGATCACCGGCGAGGAGCCATGCTGGCTGCATCTGGACTATGCCCATCCGGCCAGCGCCGAGTGGCTTGCCAACACGCCGCTGCTGCCAGATCTGGTAAGACAAGCGCTGGCGGGGGAAAGTACCCGGCCACGCGTCACCCGTTTGGGCGACGGGACGCTGATCACGCTGCGCGGCATCAATTTCAATACGGACTCACGGCCCGACCAACTGGTGACGTTCCGCGTGTACATCACCGATAAGATGATTATTTCCACCCGCCATCGCAAGGTCTACTCGATCGATGAGGTGGTCAATGAATTGCGCAATGGCCAGGGGCCGATTAATAGCGGTAACTGGCTGGTAGAAATCGCCGATGCGCTCACCGACCACACCAGTGAATTCATCGAAGATCTGCACGACAAGATCATCGATCTGGAAGATGCGCTGTTGGAGCAGCAAACCCCGGAACGTGGGCAGTTGGCGCTGATCCGTAAACAGTTGATTGTGCTACGTCGTTACATGGCACCACAGCGCGATGTGTTTTCGCGTTTGGCCAGCGAACGACTGCCGTGGATGAATGACGATGAACGCCGCCGCATGCAGGATATTGCCGATCGCCTGGGGCGTGGATTAGATGACCTGGATGGCAGCATTGCCCGTACGGCGATCCTGTCCGATGAAATCACTACCGTAATGGCCGATGCCATGAACCGCCGTACTTACACCATGTCCTTGATGGCGATGGTGTTTCTGCCAACCACTTTCCTGACAGGGCTATTTGGTGTCAACCTGGGGGGGATCCCGGGCAGCGGTAGCCCACTGGCGTTTGCCTCTTTCTGCTTCATGCTGGTGGTATTGGTCGGGGGCGTTGCCTGGTGGCTGAGACGGAGCCGCTGGCTATAACGACAAATAGTAGCGAAAACGCGAGTTAAGTTGAGCAGTATCAACATTTGCTTACGCGAACTACGGCATTCTTACCCTCGCAGGTGAATGCAACGTCAAGCGATGGGCGTTGCGCTCCATAATTGTTTTACTTTACTATTTTTAGAATTATTGCATAGCACATTTAATTCAATACGATGCCGGTTTAATCACCGGCATTTTTTTATGCTTTTTTCCCTTCGGCTTAACTCAGGCAACCGGCTCACTCCGAAGGGCGCTGCATGCTGCGCCCAATTAACCACACGCCGCCCCGATTAGGCTAAGCCGCGCTTTCGTCCCAGAAGCTGGCCTCTATCTTGTGGCCATCCAGATCCCGAACGAAACAGCCGTAATAGGCGGCACCGTAATGTGGCCGTGAGCCCGGTGCACCGTCTCCTTGTGCCCCAGCGGCTACCGCCTGCTGGTAAAACTCATCAACCTGCTGCTTGCTGGTGGCGAAGAAGCCAACATGCACGCCGTTTGCGGTGCCTGCGGGTTTGCCGTCTATCGGCAGTTGCAACCAAAATTCAGGATAGTCTCGGCCATAGCCGATAGCGCCAGGGTGTTCCAGCACGCGTCGGCAGCCTAATGCGCCGAGAACCCGGTCATAAAACTGAGCGGCGGCATCGAAATTATTGGTTCCCAGCGAGACGTGGGAAAGGCAGGGGGTGATATTCATCGTTGGTCTCCTTTGACTGTATAAATAAACAGTATAAGGTAAAAACCGCACTGTCAGGCACTTTATGCGTAAATTGTGAACAGGATCTAAAATTAAGCGGGGAAAAACCTCCGCCTGCGGGCACAGGCGGAGAGAAGGACTATTTGATTTCCAGCACGTTCAGGCGTTCAAACGCGGGCGAGCCGTTGTCATCCGAGTCTTCCGGCTGCCAACCTACCGGTTGCAGTGGAATATCTTCACGGTCAAACGCCAAATCGCCACCATCGACCACCTCGCTGCCGTGGTGAATACCTTTGAAGTCAAACAGTTCGGTATCGCACAGATGCGAAGGCACCACGTTCTGCATGGCGCTGAACATGGTTTCGATGCGGCCTGGGTAGCGTTTGTCCCAGTCGCGCAGCATATCGCCAATTACCTGACGTTGCAGGTTTGGCTGCGAGCCACACAGGTTGCACGGGATAATCGGGAATGCTTTCGCTACCGAGAAACGCTCGATGTCTTTCTCGCGGCAATAGGCCAGCGGGCGGATCACCACGTGTTGACCATCGTCGCTCATCAACTTGGGTGGCATACCTTTCAGCTTGCCGCCGTAGAACATGTTGAGGAACAGCGTTTGCAGGATATCGTCGCGGTGGTGGCCAAGGGCAATCTTGGTGGCACCCAGCTCGGTGGCGGTACGGTAAAGGATGCCACGGCGCAGGCGTGAACACAGGGAGCAGGTGGTTTTGCCTTCCGGGATCTTATCCTTCACGATGCTGTAGGTGTTCTCTTCAACGATCTTATATTCCACCCCCAGGCTTTCCAGATAGGCAGGCAGGATATGCTCGGGGAAGCCGGGCTGTTTCTGATCCAGATTCACCGCGACCAATGAGAAGTTCACCGGAGCGCTTTTTTGCAGATTGCGCAGGATCTCCAGCATGGTGTAGCTGTCTTTCCCGCCGGACAGGCAAACCATGATGCGATCGCCTTCCTCAATCATGTTGTAGGCGGCGATGGCTTCACCCACGTTGCGGCGCAGGCGTTTTTGCAATTTGTTGAGGTTATACTGCTCTTTTTGGCTAATTGTTTGATTTTCTGACATTTAAATCGTGCTCGTTCTCATTTGGGTGCGCTACGGCGGTATGACACTTTTAGCGGGCAAGTTTAGCATTCTCTGGAAGGATTTGGTCATTATTCGTTTGAGCTGTGGTATGTCAGGCAAAGGTTCAAAGCCATTCAAGGATAGAGAGCAGATAAAGGGCGCGTTCCCGCGCCCTCAACATACCTACTCCGAACCCGCCTTCTCCGACTTTCCAGCCAGCAAGCTAAGGAAATCGTATTTCTCCTTCAGCTCTTTTTCTGCGGCCTCATACAACGCGGCGGCAACTTCAGGCTGCTGCGTGTTGAGGCGGCGGAAACGCTGTTCCTTGTTCAAGGTCGCCGTCAGCTCACTGTTCGGTGGCCGGGAATCCAGCGCCAGTGCGGCTTTGCCTTCCGCAGTACGACGTGGATCGAAGCGGTACAGCGGCCAGAAGCCGGTCGCGGTTAGCTGCCGCATCTGGTCGTGGCTGAGTGCCAGATCGTAACCGTGTTCCTCACAAGGGCTGTAGGCGATGATCAGGGAAGGGCCAGGGTAGGCTTCTGCCTCCTGAATCGCTTTCATCGTCTGGTTAAGCTGCGCACCCAACGAGATCTGCGCAACATACACATGGCCGTACATCATCATGCTGACGCCAAGGTCCTTACGGGCCTTGCGCTTGCCGTGCTCACCAAACTTGGTCACGGCCCCCAGCGGGGTGGCTTTGGACTGCTGCCCGCCGGTATTGGAGTAGCATTGCGTATCCAGCACCAGCACGTTGACGTTTTCCGTCAGGCTCAGCACATGATCCAGACCGCCGAAGCCGATATCGTAAGCCCAGCCGTCACCACCAATCAGCCAGATAGACTTATCCACCAGATGATCGGCATCGGTGGCTAGTTGACGAGCGTCGTTGCCTGCCACGTTAGCCAACAGGCTGCGTAATTCGGCGATCTGCTGGCGGCGCGGGCCGGTGGCGATCTCGTCTGCTTGCAATGAGGCCACCAACTGAGCGGGTAATTGCGGTGCCAAGGTGTCGAGCAGGCGCAATACGCGGCGGCGGTGCTGATCCACCGTCAGGCGGAAGCCCAGACCAAATTCGGCATTATCCTCAAACAGCGAGTTTGCCCAGGCTGGTCCACGGCCGTCGGCGTTGGTGGTGTAAGGCGTGGTGGGTAGGTTACCGCCATAGATAGAAGAACAACCGGTGGCGTTGGCAATCAGCAACCGGTCGCCATACAGCTGGGTCAGCAGCTTGATATATGGCGTTTCGCCACAGCCGGAACAGGCACCCGAATATTCAAACAGCGGAGAAATCAGCTGCGAGGTGCGGATATCGATGCGTTCCAACTGCGATGCGTCGATCTCTGGCAGTTGCAGGAAGAAGTCATAATGAGCCTTTTCCTCTGCCAGGTGATCGAGGCGAGATGCCATATTGATCGCCTTGATTTCCGGATTCTGGCGATCTTTCGCCGGGCAAACCTCTACGCACAGGTTACAGCCGGTGCAATCTTCAGGGGCGACCTGCAATACATATTTCTGACCGCGCATATCACGGGATTTTACATCCAGCGATTGCAGCGTGGCAGGGGCGTACTCCATGGCTTCTGGCGGAACCACCTTGGCACGAATGGCCGAATGCGGACAGGCCGCGACGCAGTGGTTGCACTGGGTACACAGGTCCGGCTGCCAGATCGGCACTTCTTCGGCGATATTGCGTTTTTCCCACTGCGTGGTGCCCACAGGCCAGGTGCCGTCTGGGGGGAAAGCCGAAACCGGCAGGGTATCGCCCAGCCCGGCCAGCATCACGGCGGTAACGGTTTTAACAAAATACGGCGCGGCGTCGGAAACCACCGGTGGACGTATCGGACTGTTGCTGTCGAGTGGGCGCAGCGGGATTTCCGTCAGCTCACTCAGCGTGGCACCCAAGGCCTGCCAGTTACGTTCGACCACCTCTTGGCCCTTGTTGCTGTAGCTGCGGGCAATCGCTCCCTGTAGCTCCTGCAACGCCACGTCACCCGGCAGGATCTTTGTCAGATGGAAGAAGGCCATCTGCATCACGGTATTGATGCGGGCACCCAAATGACATTCGCGCGCCAGCTTGGCCGCGTTGATGATATACAGTTTTGCCTGGCGCTGATGCAGGATCGCCTGGACCTCCTGCGGCAGGCGTGACCAGACTTCATCCGCGCTATAAGGGGTATTGAGCAGGAAAATGCCGCCAGGTTTTAGCCGCTCCACCATTTGATACTTGTCGATAAACTGCCACTGGTGGCAACCGACAAAGTCGGCGCGGTCGATAAGGTACGCCGAATTGATCGGCTTCTCGCTAACCCGCAGGTGTGACACGGTCAGGCCGCCGGCCTTTTTCGAGTCGTAGACAAAGTAGCCTTGGGCAAACATCGGCGTGCTGTTGCCGATGATTTTGATGTTGTTTTTGGTGGCAGAGACCGAACCATCGCTACCCAAACCGTAGAACAGGGCTTCCAGCGAGGCCCGCTGAGGGAGCGTTTCTTCGCGGAGCGGTAGTGAAAGACCGGTAATATCGTCGAAAATTCCCACGGTAAAGCGTGGGCGAGGCTTATCCAGCATCAGCTCACGGAAAATGGCCAACGCGCAGTCTGGGCCAAACTCCTTGGAAGACAACCCATAACGCCCGCCAATCACCATCGGCATGCTGGCGCGTTCGCCACGGCTAAAGGCTTCTGCCAGCGTGGTCATCACGTCCAGGTATAAAGGCTCGGCCAGAGCACCCGGCTCTTTGGTACGGTCAAGCACCGCAATTTTTCGTGCGCTTTCCGGCAGAACCGCGAGCAGATGTTTGGCGGAGAAGGGACGATAAAGCCGGACTTTAAGAACGCCCACTTTTTCACCGCGTGTCAGCAGGTGGTCGATCGCTTCTTCACAGGTGCCGATGGCAGAGCCCATCAGGATCACCACGCGTTCGGCCTGCGGATGGCCGTAATACTCAAACGGCTGATAGCTGCGGCCGGTGAGGGCAGCAAACTTGTCCATCGCCTGCTGCACATGCTGGTAGGTATTGTCGTACCACGGATTGGTCGCTTCCCGCGATTGGAAGTAGGTATCCGGGTTGGCTGACGTGCCGCGTATGACGGGATGATCCGGTGAGAGAGCCCGGCTGCGGTGAGCATCGATGGCGTCCTGCGGCATCATCTGCTGTAGCGTTTCGTCGCTCAGCGGGGCGATCTTGTTGATTTCATGCGAGGTGCGGAAACCATCGAAGAAATGGATAAACGGCAGACGACTGTTTAGCGTGGCCGTCTGGGAGATGAGAGCAAAGTCCTGCGCCTCTTGCACGTTGCTGGCACACAGCATGGCGCAACCGGTCTGGCGTACGGCCATCACGTCGGAGTGATCGCCAAAGATCGATAATGCATGAGTTGCGACGGTGCGAGCGGCAACGTGGAGGACAAAGGGCGTCAACTCCCCGGCCAGCTTATACAGCGTAGGGATCATCAACAGCAATCCCTGGGACGAGGTGAAGGAGGTGGAAAGTGCGCCGGTTTGCAACGCGCCGTGCACGGTAGCAATGGCTCCGCCTTCGGACTGCATCTCCACCACGTGGGGCACGTCGCCCCAAATGTTTTTCCTGCCGTCACTGGACCAGGCAGCGGTTTGTTCCGCCATGGTCGAACTCGGGGTGATCGGGTAAATGGCAATCACTTCACTGGTGCGATAAGCCACGGAAGCGACAGCGTTATTACCATCGGTAGTAATCATCTGTAGTACCTTTCTGTGCTCACAAAGCTGCAAAAGTCAGCTTTTTTATAATCATCAGTAAAGTCTAACAGAGCGGTTATTTGTACTTTATCGCATTTGTGTGGCGCATAAAATCTGGATGTAAGGTGATATTTCGTTAAAAAATAATTACTATTTGCAGTGCAATGGTAAAACGTTGCCGCGATGTAACGCTAATTTAATCTCCGCGTTTCATATTGATGTAACGCGAAACAGAAAGAAGAAGTTGAAAATGACCGCATTTATCTATTTAACCATGGCGATTATCGCCGAAGTGATCGCCACCACCTTACTGAAAGCCTCTGAAGGATTTACCCGTTTGTGGCCCTCGGTGTTTGTGGTGTTGGGCTACGTGGTAGCATTTTGGGGGCTTTCGATGGTGGTAAAAACCATGCCGCTAGGGATTGTTTATGCCATCTGGTCGGGAATGGGGATCGTGCTGGTGTCTATTGCCGCAGTATTTTTTTATCAGCAGAAGCTGGATTTGCCTGCGGTGATCGGTATGGGGCTGATTATTGCCGGGGTACTGGTGATTAATCTGCTGTCAAAATCGGCAGGGCACTGACCGGTAACCAAAATGCATTCAGGTCAAAAAAAAGCCAAATTAATGGCTAATCGTATTTCTATTATTAAGCTAACAAGCTAGATTACTAAAGTTGTCTTGCTGGTTGCCGCTTGTTGATGAGTAGGCGGCAACTTGAAGCTCAACGGGTGGACATCAAAGATAACCAAACGGGCCCATCGTTCAAGTGGCGCGGGTTATCAGCAATGGCAAAATTACACAGCATCGTTTCGGTTCAGGGGTACGAATAATGATCACAGCAAAATGGCTGCTTGCCGGCGCCATACTCTCTTTGGCTGCCTGCAGCAGCAATAACAACCAAGAACCACAGCAGATCGCCACCAGTGCCAATATTGGTGCAATACCTACCAGCGAAAGCTGTGCCAGCGTGGGTGGAGTAACCACCATTGCCCATTCGCTCAATGGCGATACGCTCAGAATGTGTCAGATGCCGAACGGCAAACAGTGCGAAGAGTCGGCGCTGGGCCGTGGAGCCTGTGCCCGATAAGTCCATTTGATCCCGGACGTAGCGTGCTACAGGTTGGCAACCGTTGTTACCTTCATCACCGTACCAGCTCCCTCTCCCTTTGGGAGAGGGTTGGGGTGAGGGGGAAAATTAATTGACCCAGTCTTTCAGGGTATACACCAGTTGGTGATCGCTGCCGCTCAGGGTCAACTGTTGGCCGTTAAGCGAGACTTTTGCCCCATTAGCCAGCAGCGTGCCGATGGTTTTATCCCATTGGTTACGTTGCGGATCCGAGCACATCATGCGGGTAGTGGCGAGGTTTTTCACCGTCAGTACGCCGTTGTCCAACTGGCCCTGGCCGAAGAAACGGTTGCACATAGATCCAGAAATATTCATTTTCTCGCCGAACTCAATGCTCGGGCCGCTGCCTTGTTTCGCCTCAACGGCCACACCATCCACGCTTTGCAAAACAAAGTTATGATGCAGCAGATCGCTTGCTACTACGGTTTGTTGCTTGGTTTGAGCGGCATTACAGCCAGCCAATAGCGTGCATGCCATGGCAAGAGGGATCAGTTTTTTCATTATTGCGAACCTGTTTAGGTTTTGTCGGAAGAATTAGGGGCGCGAAGCGCCCCCAAAGAAAGCATCAGGCATTAAGCTGATTAGGGCAGGCTTCACCCCGCGCAAGCTGTTCAATATTTTTCAACGTGGTTTGCGAAATACTGGTCAGCGCCTCCTCCGTCAGGAACGCCTGGTGGCCGGTAAACAGCACGTTATGGCAGGCGGACAGGCGGCGGAAAACGTCGTCCTGGATCACGTCGTTGGATTTGTCTTCAAAGAACAGGTCGCGTTCATTCTCGTACACGTCCATCCCCAGGGCACCAATCTTCTGCTGTTTGAGGGCATCGATAGCGGCGGAAGAGTCGATCAGGGCACCGCGGCTGGTGTTAATCACCATCACGCCGTCTTTCATCATGGAGAACGCGTCCGCATTCAGCAGGTGATGGTTTTCCGGCGTTAGCGGGCAGTGCAGGGTGATCACGTCAGCCTGGGCATACAGCGTTTTAAGATCGACATATTCGGCACCCAGCTCTAACGCCTGCGCGCTTGGATAGGGGTCGTAGGCCAAGAGCTTCATGCCAAAGCCTTTCAGGATACGCAGGGTGGCTACGCCGATCTTACCGGTACCAATCACCCCGGCGATGCGGTTATGCATATTGAAGCCGATCAGCCCTTCCAGCGAGAAGTTGGCATCGCGGGTGCGTTGATAGGCACGATGAATACGGCGGTTAAGACACATCATCATGCCCACGGCGTGTTCGGCTACGGCTTCAGGCGAATAAGCAGGCACGCGTACCACCTTGATACCCAGCTCTTTCGCCGCATCCAGATCGACGTTATTGAACCCGGCACAACGCAGGGCGAGGATCTCGACCCCAAGCGCGGCCAGCTCTTCCAGCACTTCCCGGCTACCGTCGTCATTGACGAAGATGCAAACGGCCTTACAGCCGATAGCCGTTTTGGCGGTTTTCTTGCTGAGCAGAAAGTCGAAAAACTCCAGCTCATAACCAAACTGCTGATTTACCAATTCAAGATACTTACGGTCATACTGTTTGGTGCTGTAAATCGCCATTTTCATCGTGGTTTCTCCCGCGTGATTATGTGATCAAATTAACATATTTTGCCAAATACGACAATGGTTTAGCGCCCGGTGGTGGCGGAGGGCTTTTAGGGTTTTATACTGATAATCAGTGTATTAGCCATTTTCTATATTCATCGGGTCAATATCAAAATTGTGAAACCTGCTCTATAAATGATGAGATGGGTTCACCTTCACCTGCCAGGTGATCCGTGTCATCATTGCACCTGGCTAATCGATGTTTATCAGGAACTAAACCTGCGCTTAATGACAAAGAGATTAAAAGTATTCGTAGCGATCGTGGCGGGCATCATCCTGTTGATCATCATGCTGTGGCAAACCTTGCCTCGTTGGTTGCCGCGTGCGATCGCTCCCTGGTTGCCGCAGGGTAGCCAGCTGGTTTTGCAAGGGCCTTTGCGCTGGCAGCAGGGGGCTTTGCATCTTGATGGGCTGAGGTTCAGCGCCCAAGGCTGTGCCATCGCCAATGTCAGTGAGCTGCGACTCTCCTACCAAACGGGCAGTTGGCATTTACAGAGCGAACGAGCCGATGTGGATACCGCCTGCCTGTCAAAATTGCCTGCAGCTGAAGGTGACAGCGCGCCGCTAGCGTTAGACCAGCTGCAAGCGATGCTGCCGCTGTTTGACCTGAACATCAAACTCCTCACGCTCGCCCCGTGGCAAGCCTATGCCGGTAAATTGCAGCTGTCGTCTGTGGCCAATGGCCAACGGTTGCACTATCAAGGGAAGAATATTACCGCCGAGGCGCAGCTGGATGATCATCAGCAACTGACGTTAAGCAAGCTCAGCATAACGCCGCCCAACAGCACGGTTCCTGTACAACTGACGGGCAAAGTCACCGTACCGCTGGATATGGGCAGTTTACCAACCCAGGGGGCGTTGCAAGGTGAGATACAAACCGCCTATCTGGAAAAACCCTTGCTGCTGGATTTGCATTGGCAACAGCGGCAGGGGGTGTTGACCCTGACGGAAAAGGGTAGCGACCAACCGTTAGCTACGCTCCCCTGGGCACTAACGCCAAAACAGATCAGCATCGAAAAAGGGGAATGGCGCTGGCCCTACCTGGAGCAACCGCTCAGCGGTGGTTTGAATGTGGCGCTGCATGACTGGAGCAAGGGGTTTGACGAAACCCAAATTACCGCACGTTTGAACGTGATCACCGCCGGGCACAACGGCAAGGGCAACGCGGTGCTGACGTTGGGGCCGGGCAGCCTGAGCCTGACCAACAGCGATCTGGGATTCCAGCTTACCGGGCAGGCAAACCTGGCCAATCTCTCGCTTACGGCGTCAATCCCCGGCATTATCAGCGGCTCGATCCTTAACCCAACGCTGGTGCTACAGCCGGGATCTTTACTGCGCGCCTGGGGCAGCCCGGCACCGGACATTAAGCTGGAGGAGGTTCGGCTGCCGCTGGCTGGGGTAAAAGTCACAGCTCTTGGGATCACAGGCCGTTTGCAGGCGATTATCAGCGCCAGCGAAAGTTACTGGGGGCGCTTCAAGCTGCATCTGGACGGCCAGGCACAGAGCTTCTGGCCAGACCATGGTCAATGGCAATGGCGTTCTTGGGGGAACGGCAAGTTACCCCCGTTACAGGCCGCCTGGGATGTCACAGGCAGTGGCCGCTGGCAGGATACCAGCATCACCCTCGATCGCCTTTCCACCGGTTTTGATCGGCTGAAATACGGCATGGTCACGGTCGCGACGCCGCGCCTGACGCTCAGCCAGCCGATCCAGTGGCAGCGGGATGTCAAAGCACCGAGCCTTACCGGCGGTGTGCAATTGGTGGCTGACCAAACCCGTTTTGGTGCAGGCCGTTATTTGCCGCCTTCGGTACTGGATTTGCAGTTGCAAGGTGCGGGGCCAGACAGTTTCCAATGGCAGGGTGCGTTGCAAGCCGAGCAGATTGGGCCAATCAAGTTGCGAGGCCGCTGGGATGGTGAACGCCTGCGTGGGGAAGGCTGGTGGCCAAAACAGTCGTTAACGGCATTCCAACCGCTGATTTCACCCGATCTGAACATCAAACTGCGCGCAGGCGAGTTCTACGCCCAGTCGGCATTCTCGGCGGCGCGGGTGCAAGGGTTCGAGGCAGGTGGCCATTGGGTGGTGCGAAATGGTGGCATGTGGCTGCAAGACGGCGAATTGAGCGGGCTGGATTTTGTCTTGCCCTATCGGTTTAAGAACCACCTGTGGCAGCTTGGGGCCAAACGCCCGATCATGCTGCGCATCAAATCCATCAAAACGCTGTTTGAAATGCAGAATATTACCGCCGATCTACAAGGTACCTATCCGTACAGCGAGGCGTATCCGTTGACGTTGAGCAACATCGGCGTGGATATGCTGAACGGTCATATCAGCCTCTCGGCACTACGTATGCCACAGCATGATGCGGCGGTGCTCAAACTGGACAAAATCGACCTCAGCGCACTGTTTACCGCGCTCAAACCGAAGCAGTTTGCCATGTCTGGCCGTATCAATGGCGAGTTGCCGCTCTACCTGAACCACCCCAAATGGCTGGTGCAAAACGGTTGGATCGCCAATGCGGGGGTCATGACGCTGCGGCTGGATAAAGATATGGCCGATGCCATTGGCAGCAATAACCTGGCCACCGGTGCCGCCATCGACTGGCTACGCTACATGGAAATCAACCGCTCAAAGGCGCGGGTCGATCTTGATAACCTGGGCGAACTGACGTTAAAGGCGCATATCGATGGCGTAAATCCGCAGAAAAATGCCAAACGTGAGGTTATCCTTAACTATAGCCATCAGGAAAACGTATTTCAGCTGTGGCGCAGCCTGCGCTTTGGCGACAATCTACAAGAGTGGCTGGAGCAGGCGCTCTCTAAACCCGAGGTACAACAATGAAGAACGCGACCAGGCCATTGCTGGCAGCCGTGTTGGGCGCATCCTTGCTGAGCGGTTGCGTACCGCGCATTGAGGTGGCGACGCCTAAAGATCCCATCACCATCAATATGAACGTCAAAATTGAGCATGAGATCCATATCAAAGTAGATAAGGACGTTGAGAACCTGCTGAAAGACCAAAGCGGTCTATTCTAGGAGCCAGCATGAAAAAGCATTATCTGTGGTTGATTGCCGCCGGTTGGTTATTCAGCGGGATGGCTCAGGCGTTGACGCTGGATGAAGCCAAGCAGCAGGGACGGGTGGGCGAAACGCTCAGTGGTTATATCGCTCCGGTGAAGCAGGACGCAGAGACTCAGGCGTTGGTGAAAAAAATCAATGCCGGGCGCGCCGAGAAATACCAGCAGGTAGCCGCAAGCAATCATATCGCCATCGATGAAGTCGCGCGGATGGCCGGGCAGAAGTTGGTGACACGAGCGCCTGCGGGGGAGTATGTCCGCGGTATTAACGGCCAGTGGTTGCAGAAATAAAAAAGCGCGCCCCAGGGCGCGCAACGGAATTTAAACAACTTATTGTCATGAGGGTAAAACGGATTTTGCAGATGTGTGTGACTTACCAGAGCGCAATCTCTGCGCCCTGGCATCGCTATTTAAGCGGCGATCACTTCGGCCAGTAACGCTTTGGCATCGGCCTGGGCTTTGGTCGCAACGTCTGGACCGTAGGCAATCCCTTCGGCAAAGACGAACTCAACCTCGGTAATGCCGATAAAGCCCAGGAACAGACGCAGGTAAGGTTCTACCAGGTCGGTTGGGGTGCCTTTATGGATGCCGCCACGGCTGGTCAGAATAATGGCGCGTTTGTTCTTAACCAAGCCTTCCGGGCCGTTCTCGGTGTAACGGAAGGTGACGCCGGCACGGGCAATCAGGTCAAAATAATTCTTCAACTGAGTTGGGATGTTGAAGTTGTACATCGGAGCGGCGATCACGATAGTATCGTTGGCTTGCAGCTCGGCAATCAGTTCGTCTGACAGGGCCAGCGCTTCTTTCTGGCGTGGCGTCAGCGGGGCATCTGAAGGACGCATTGCGCCAACCAGCTCGCCATCCAGCACCGGGATCGGCTGTGCTGCCAGGTCACGCACGGTGATGGTATCGTTGCTGTGAGCATTGGCCCACTGCTCAACGAAGAAATCAGCCAATTGGTTAGACTGAGAATAAGTTGCCAGGATGCTGGATTTTAGAACCAATACTTTGCTCATCGCTAATTCCTTTCGTGTTGACTGTGACATCAGGGCTGGTTGCCCGTCGTATGAGGTACACTCTATTCATATTGTTCCAACAGGGATAGCGGAATATTTCGAGATCTACGTTCGATTTTATTGAACAAGAAAATCCAGGCTAAGCGGATGGATTATGGGGAGAAATGCCATTGTGGTATTCTGTATCGCTAAGTCAAAAATCGATAAACCTAATTTAAAAACGCAGTTATTGGCACCTACACGTCAGCTATAACATCAAACCCTAGTCCCTGACGTTAACTAGTAGCCGCGAAGAAACAAGGAACACCGAACGTGAAATCTACGCTCGCGGCATTGTCATCCCAACTGGGTGATTTGATGCTCCGTGATCAGCAGCGCCTGCAACGCCGGTTGCAAGGAGCGCGCAAAGTCAAAAACCCTGAGTCTCAGCAGGCTGTTGCCGCAGAAATAGCGGGTGATATCGAGCAAGCCTTGCAGAAGGTGCGCTCTCGCGCGGCTTCGTGCCCGAAAATCACTTACCCGGAAAGCCTGCCCGTCAGCCAGAAGAAGCAGGACATTCTTGCCGCCATCCGCGATCATCAAGTGGTGATCGTGGCGGGTGAAACCGGCTCAGGGAAGACCACACAGCTACCGAAAATCTGCCTGGAGCTAGGGCGCGGCGTCAAAGGTCTGATTGGCCACACGCAACCGCGCCGCCTGGCTGCGCGCACCGTTGCCAACCGCATTGCCGATGAGCTGGAAACCCCGCTGGGTGGCAGCGTTGGCTACAAGGTGCGCTTCAACGATCAGGTGGGTGAAAATACCTTGGTCAAACTGATGACCGACGGGATCCTGCTGGCCGAAATCCAGCAGGATCGCCTGCTGATGCAGTACGACACCCTGATCATCGATGAGGCGCACGAGCGCAGTCTGAACATCGATTTCATCCTGGGTTATCTGCGGGAGCTGTTGCCAAAACGCCCGGACCTGAAGGTGATCATCACCTCGGCCACCATAGATCCGCAGCGCTTTTCTCGCCACTTCAACAATGCACCGATCATTGAGGTTTCTGGCCGAACCTACCCAGTGGAGGTGCGTTATCGGCCGGTGGTAGACGACGCCGACGATACCGAACGCGATCAGCTTCAGGCCATCTTCGACGCGGTGGACGAACTGGGGCGTGAAGGGCCAGGCGATATTCTGATCTTTATGAGCGGTGAACGTGAAATTCGTGACACCGCCGATGCACTGACCAAGCTCAACCTGCCGCATACCGAGGTGCTGCCGCTGTATGCCCGCCTGTCCAACAGTGAACAGAATCGGGTGTTCCAGTCGCACCACGGCCGCCGCATCGTGCTGGCGACCAACGTCGCGGAAACCTCGCTGACCGTGCCGGGCATCAAGTACGTTATCGACCCAGGTACGGCGCGTATCAGCCGTTACAGCTTCCGTACCAAAGTGCAGCGTTTGCCGATCGAACCGGTGTCGCAGGCTTCGGCCAACCAGCGTAAGGGCCGTTGTGGGCGAGTCTCGGACGGTATCTGTATTCGCCTGTTCTCGGAGCAGGATTTCCTGTCGCGCCCGGCGTTTACCGATCCGGAAATTCTGCGAACCAACCTGGCCTCGGTCATTTTGCAGATGACCTCACTGGGGTTGGGCGATATTGCTGCCTTCCCGTTTGTCGAGGCACCGGATAACCGCAATATTCAGGACGGCGTGCGCCTGCTGGAAGAGCTGGGAGCGATCAAAACCGCGGAAAACGGCCACTACCAGCTGACACCGCAGGGCCGTCAGTTGGCGCAGTTGCCGATCGATCCACGTTTGGCACGGATGGTGTTGGAAGCCCAGAAGAGTGGTAGCGTGCGCGAGATGATGATCATCACCTCGGCGTTGTCGATCCAGGATCCGCGTGAGCGGCCGATGGATAAGCAGCAGGCCTCCGATGAGAAACACCGCCGCTTCGCCGATAAAGACTCCGATTTTATGGCGTTCGTCAACCTGTGGGATTACCTGAAAGAGCAGCAGAAGGAAAACTCTTCCAGCCAGTTCCGCCGCCTGTGCCGTAACGATTTCCTCAACTATCTGCGGGTGCGCGAATGGCAGGATATCTATACCCAACTGCGCCAGGTGGTGAAAGAGTTGGGCCTGCCAGTCAACAGCGTGCCTTCGGATTATCGCAGCGTGCATACCGCGCTGCTGAGCGGCCTGCTTTCGCACATTGGCCAGAAGGATGCGGATAAGCAAGAGTTTACCGGTGCGCGCAACGCCCGTTTCTCCATCTTCCCTGGCTCCGGGCTGTTCAAGAAGCCGCCGAAATGGACGATGGTAGCCGAACTGGTGGAAACCAGCCGCCTGTGGGGCCGCATCGCCGCGCGTATCGAACCGGAATGGATTGAGCCGATGGCTCAGCATCTGGTTAAGCACCATTACAGCGAACCGCACTGGTCCAAATCCCAGGGCGCGGTGATGGCCAGCGAAAAGGTCACGCTGTTTGGGTTGCCGATCGTCGCAGCTCGCCCGGTGAATTACAGCACCATCGATCCGCTGCTGTGCCGTGAACTGTTTATCCGCCATGCGCTGGTGGAAGGTGACTGGCAGACGCGGCACCCGTTCTTTGCCGCCAACCTGAAGCTGCGTGCCGAAGTGGAAGAGCTGGAACACAAATCGCGCCGCCGCGACATTCTGGTGGATGACGAGACCCTGTTCAGTTTCTACGATCAGCGTATTCCGAGCGACGTGGTGTCCGGGCGTCACTTTGACCAGTGGTGGAAAACCGCCGGTAAGCAGAACCCTGAGCTGCTCAACTTCGAAAAAGAGATGTTGATCAAGGACGGGGCCAACAAGGTCAGCGCCTTGGATTATCCGAACTACTGGTATCAGGGCAATCTCAAGTTGCGCCTTACCTATCAGTTTGAGCCGGGTACCGACGCCGATGGCGTGACTGTGCACATCCCGTTGCCGATCCTCAACCAGGTGGAAGAGGCCGGTTTTGAGTGGCAAATCCCCGGTATTCGCCGTGAGTTGGTGATCGCGCTGATTAAATCGCTGCCCAAGCCGATGCGCCGTAATTTTGTGCCGGCGCCGAACTATGCGGAGGCTTTCCTTGGCCGGGCAACCCCGTTGGAGCTGCCGCTGCTGGATTCGCTGGAACGCGAGCTACGCCGCATGACTGGCGTGACGGTGTCACGTGAGGATTGGCAGTGGGATCAGGTGCCCGATCATCTGAAAATGACCTTCCGCGTGGTGGGCGAGAAACATAAAACCCTGCGTGAAGGTAAAGATCTGGCTGCGCTGAGGGTCCAGCTCAAAGGCAAGGTGCAAGAGACGCTGTCAGCCGTGGCAGATGATGGCCTGGAACAGAGCAATCTGCATATCTGGAGCTTTGGCAAACTGCCTGAGTTTTATGAGCAGAAGCGTGGCGGTTACTCGGTCAAGGCTTACCCGGCGCTGGTGGACGAAAAAGACAGCGTAGCCATTCGCCTGTTTGACAGCGAGCAGGAGCAGCAACAGGCCATGTGGCAAGGTACGCGCCGTTTGTTGCTGTTAAACATTCCGTCGCCGATCAAATATCTGCATGAGAAGTTGCCGAACAAGGCCAAGCTTGGGCTGTATTTCAACCCGTACGGCAAAGTGCTGGATCTGATCGACGACTGTATCTCCTGCGGCATCGACAAGCTGATTGCCGAACACGGCGGGCCGGTGTGGGCGGAAGAGAACTTTGCCCGGCTGCAAGAGCTGGTACGGGCCGAGCTGAACGAAACCGTGGTGGGCGTGGCCAAGCAGGTGGAACAGATCCTGACGACGGTCTTCAACATCAACAAACGCCTGAAAGGGCGCGTTGATATCTCGTTGGCGCTGGCGCTGTCCGATATCAAGGCCCAGCTTAACGGCCTGGTTTACCGGGGCTTTGTCACCAATAACGGTTGGAGCCGCCTGCCGGACACCTTGCGTTATCTGCAAGCGATTGAGCGCCGTCTGGAGAAGCTGGCGATCGATCCGCACCGCGATCGCGCTCAGATGATCCGGGTGGAGCAGGTTCAACAAGCGTGGCAGCAGTGGCTGAACAAGCTGCCGCCAAAACGCCAGCAGGATGAAGAGGTGAAGGCGGTACGCTGGATGATCGAGGAGCTGCGCGTCAGCCTGTTCGCGCAGCAGTTGGGTACGCCTTACCCGATTTCTGAGAAGCGTATCTTGCAGACCATCGATCAGCTTTCTGCGTAACCTTTAAGCCTTGCTGAACAGGCAAGGCTTAACAAACTACATCCCAGCAGCGTTAACGGCAGGTGCTGGCCGATGGCAGCCAGTGCCAGGCCGCCAGCGATCAGCAGATAATAGAGTAACCCCAATACCGCTCCGGCAGCACCCAGCCGGTTGCGGTAATGCTTCAGCGCCTGGCTGAGTATATTGGGAATGGCCAAGCCAAAGGCCACGGTCACCGCCATACAGGGCAGCAAGATCATTAGACTTGCCTGCCAATACCATGCAGCAACAGCGGCCAACAGGGCTAACAGACTGGCCATTTGGATCTGCCGGTAAGCGCATAACCCTTGTTGCAGAAGGTAGCGGTTTGCAGCTGCGCCGCACAGGCTGCCAAAGGCCAAAACAATCCCCGAATAACCAAACTGTTCGCTGGTCAGCCCCAAGGTCTCAAAAATAAACGGGCCCAGACTGAAGTAGCTGAACGCCATGATGTTAAAGCTGGCAACCAACAACGCCGAGCACCAGATTTGCCTATCGCGCAGCATCTCCTGCAAACAGGGGAGTAAAGCGATATCGGTGGTGTGCTGGCGGGTTTCTGGCAGCGCTCGCCAGCACCAGATCAGCAGCAACAGCGCCAATCCTGCTTGTGCGGAGAAAATGGCCATACGACCGCCCCAAAACACCAGCATTCCGCCGCTAAACATTCCCAACACCGGGCTTATCGACAATGCCATGCCAATTATCGCAAACATCTTTCCTAACGCTTGCCCCTGATAGACATCGCGCAGCATGGTCTGCGTCACCACAGAACCAACGGCGGCACCAAAGGCGATAACGGCGCGCGAGACGATGAGCAACGTGAAAGAGACGCTCAGCAAAGCCAGCAAGGCTCCGGCCGTATACAGCAGCAAACCGGCGAGCATGGCGGCTCTACGGCCATATTTGTCACTGATCGTTCCCCAAAACGCTACGCCAAAAGCGAAGGCGAAAAAATAGACCGATAGCGTGTGGCTGGCCTGAGTGGCATCGATCTGGTAATCAAAGCGGATAGCGGTTAACGCCGGGCTATACAGGGTTTCAAGGATTTGTGGTGCCATGATCATCACGACGATCAGTGGCAGAGGCAGATTTTTGACGGACATAGCATTCTCCCAAATAAGTGTCGCCAGTATAGGGAGATGGCGATTGTTCGATTACAATCATCAGGACAAAAAACAATGAAAATGGGACTACGGCATGGCGCTGATTCTGCAACATCAGCTTTTTGATCCGGATAGTTACTCCGCTCCGGTGGTGGGGATTAGTGCCGAGCTGGCGGATCATGATTCTGGCGAACATCAGCATCAACGGGCCCAGATCCTCTATGCTCCACGTGGTTGTATGACGGTGACGTTAGCCGAACGCTGGCTGATCCTGCCGCCTACGCGCATTATCTGGATACCGAGCGGCGTGAGACACCGCGTGCAACTGCGCGGGCAGGTGGCTTACCGCTCGCTCTATTTTGCGGATGCAGCAATGGTGGCAATGCCGCATTGTGCCGTGTTGGCCGCCAACCCTTTACTGGCCGCGGTGATAGAACGCATCGCACATTGGCCGTTTGACTATGCGCAGCAGCATCCCCAGGCAGAAGATTTATTGCGAGTCCTGCGAAATGAACTCAGCGTGGCGGAGCAGGAAAATACCAGCTTGATGCTGCCGAGCGATCCGCGCATAGCGGCCTGGATTGACGGCTTAAACGGCGTTGATCAGCTACCTGGGCTGGTGGTATTAGCCAAAGCGCTCAATCTACACCCTAAAACGTTAACGCGAATTTTCCTGCGGGAAACCGGGCTGAGCTATCAGCAGTGGTGCCAGCAATGGCGTTTGATGCACGCCATTGAGTTACTGGCGCAATTGCCTTCCGTAAGCGCAGTTGCGCAGCGGCTGGCCTTCTCTAGCGACAGCGCGTTTATCGCCTTTTTCCGCCAGTATACGGGCACCACGCCTAAGCGGTTTATGGCGGGTGGGGAACGAGCTATTGAGTAATGATTGTGGTTTGATTGATTGGCAATGCCAGTAAGGTGATTTAAATCACAATATTGAGATTATTATAAAGCAATTAAATGCAACCTGAATCACAGCTTGATGCACAAGGGTTGCGTAGCAAAAAGGGAATGCCAGAAACCTTTGATCGGCAGCAGTTTGAGTTGGCGTTGGCTTCACTCGATCAACCACGGCCATCATGGCCTACCTACGATCGCGTGCTAACGCTATTGAGGTGACCGCGCCGGTATCGATCGTAGAAGGTAACTGGCTATTGCTTGATGAGCCAGGCTGGCGCGACCTGGCACGCTACAGCGACTTAACGCTATTTATTCAGGCACCAGCACAGCAACTGCGGGCACGGCTGATCGAGCGTAAAATGCGTGGCGGCTCATCACTGGAGCAGGCCAGCACTTTCTATCAGCAAACCGATGGGCCAAACGTTGATAGAGTATTGCAGCACAGTTTGCCTGCCACCATTACCCTCCGGTGGGATAACGGTGGCCTGCGCTGTTCGGAGAAGTTACTTACTGGCGGCTAGTGCTTCCAAAGCCTCGCGAATGCCGGTAACTGACAGCGCACGGTTATCGGCAAGGTAGCGGTCAAGCGCAGCGGGTGCCGAACTCTGGATAGCGATAAGTCGCCAGCCTTCAGCGGTCTTTAATATCAATGGGGAACCGCTGTCACCGGGTAATGTATCGCATTGGTGTGATAACACGCCTTGTTGTGCCCAACCGGTGACTTTACAATTTTGATGGCTGTACAGATCGTTCAGATGATCTTCTGGATAACCAGCCTGGGTGACCAGGCGCTTTGCCAGCTTTAAGGTTTGCGTTAACGCTTTACCGTCACCTTGCCATAATGGCAGCGGTTTAATCGCCAGCGGCTTGGTGTCTTTCAGCCTGATCAGCGCAAAATCATACGCTGCCGCCGCCGGTGGCACGATCCAGCCGTCGCCATCTGCCTTCAGCTTATTACCTAATGACTTATCGACCAACGTTTCGATATTTTCCGTCTGGTATTGCCAGCCTTTGCTGCCGGAAATAAAGCGCAGCGCCACGGCCTTATCAAGATTGCCGGGAGGGGCCAGTACGCAGTGGCCTGCGGTGAGCGCCAGATGTGGAGAAATCAGCGTAGCGGTGCACAGGTTGCCACTGGCAGTTTCTAGCTGACCAATGGCCTGCCACGGCCAACCGCTGGTTTCGGTGACTTCAATACGCTCGTCTTTGCCAAAAAACAGACGGGTTTGATCGGCTGCAGAGTCCTCGGAAGGGCTATCAGCATGCGCAGAATGGGATAGGGCTAAAGGAAATAAGCACAACAACAGCAAAACAGAGATGCGCATAGGTTTCTTGCCTGACAAAATTCGGATCATCCATAGACACACTGAATGTTAACTATAGACTGATTTCGCCGCTGTGTAGACGGTCGGTGATTGATTTCCCGATAATTTTCTGAGAAAAACCGGAGATTACAGATAAAAAAAGCTGGCGATCAATCCGCAAACGATCAGAGTGCCAAGGATGATTTCGAACCGATAGCGACGCAGCATAGAGACAACCCCCGATGAAAAAACACCCGGCGAGCCGGGTGTTGGACCAATCTGACCAGAACAGGTGAGGGGTGCCTCACGCCGGTTGACTATCAGGCTGCCGGAGTTGCCGCTTTCTTGCTGGATTTTTTGTGATGTTTTTTAGCTGCCTGAGCTTTCTGGGGCGGGGCTTTTTTGCCGCTGGCTTTGTGGTGCTTTTTGGCCGCCTGAGCTTTTTGCTCGGTGGTTTTCTTCGCGTGATGTTTTTTCACGTGAGTGGTTTTTTCCGGAGCTGCCTGGGTAGTGGTGGCTGGTGTAGCGGCAGCTTCAGCTGCGAACGCGATAGATGACAAGCCCATTGCAGCGGCAACAACCAAAGCTAATACTTTTTTCATCGGTAGATCCTCAAATGTCTGTTGGTGTGTAACCCCACTGCGGGGCCGTTGAAATAATCTTATGCAAACCGAGGATTACTTTCCGTGAGTGATTGGTTTCGGCGTGTAACCTAATGTACGAGTGCCTGGGGGAGGGAGCGTTGCAGCTTTGCAGGCCGTGATAGCTAGCATATTTGTGCTGCTGCCACGGATGATGCTGAACATCGCCGCGCAGTGCGTGTATCAAAATAAGTTAAATTAGTTACAACATACATTGATAGTTGTGCAAACTTCTCCCCTGTGGCACCAGTGCTGTAGGAGAGAACGTACACTATGGAACATCCGCAGGTCTAATAGGTAGAAATAGGGCAGGATACTATTACGGCAGGCATTTCGGGGCGCAATGCCCCGGAAGATTTACGCTAACGTAATCCTATCCCCCGTCGCCGGGCTAATCGTATTCGGCAACCACAGCTGCCCCCAAGGGCCAGTGCAATGGCAGCCCATCACTTTCTCGGGTTTGATTTGTTTGAGGAAGCGCTGCACCTGCAATAAGCGCAGCGGAGAGGCATATCTCAGGTGAAAGCCACCAATCAGCGCGTGGATCTTATCGATACCGGTGATCTTCTGGCAGTGCCGCACAATATTGATGATTCCCCGGTGGCCGCAGCCAGTGATGATTATCAGACCCCGATCGGATTTATAAATCAGCACTCCTTCATCGGCGATGTAATCAGGGGACTGTTGGGCATTCTCAATAATGCCGTAGGCTTTGGGGGCAGGTACCTCGATTTCACCAGACCAGATGAAACGCTCACTGATGTGCACTGGAGAGCGGCTCAACTCCATGGCGTGGCGCGAGTAATCCACTTCCGGCGATAGGCGTTTGATTTTCTTTACGCGGCCCAGAAGATTAACGGCGGCATAGCGCACGTCTTGCACGCCGGGGTGGCAAATTATTCGGCTGTTATCGGCCAGCCAGGGGACGCCACCGCTGTGATCGTAATGGCCATGAGAGAGCACGGTAGCGGTCAGGTTGTCTAGGCTAATCCTCATCTTGGCAGCATTTTTTATAAAACTGCCGTCCGGCCCGGTATCAAAAAGTACGCTGTCCGATTCATCCTGAACCAACAGGCTCAACCCGGCTTTGGCGATTAACGCTTTATCCGCCCCGGCAGCCAGGCGATTTTCAAGTAACACATTGATGGTTAAGGTCATGCGGACTCTGATTTTCAAAACCGTACGTTAAGCTATACCAGTAACACCTTAACGTACGGAGGATTCGCAGATTACAGGTAACGGCTTTCCAGATGCCGGCGGAAATAGCTTGGGTCTAACGTCTTACCCGTCGCGTTAGCGATCAACGTATCGGTAGGGTAACGGCTGGCGTGACGCCAGATATTTTGCTGTAACCAATGGAATAGCGCGCTCAAATTACCGGCGGCAATATCTTCGCTCAGCTTTGGCATTGCGGTGCGCGCACTGTCGAACAGTTGGGCCGCATACATGGCACCAAGAGTGTAAGTTGGGAAGTAACCAAAGGCACCGTCCGTCCAGTGGATGTCCTGCATACAGCCGTTGCGATAATTGCCTACGGTATCCAGGCCAAGGTAGCTGTGCATCTTCTCATTCCACAGCCCCGGAATGTCCTCTACCTCGATCTCGCCCTCAATCAACGCACGCTCGATCTCATAGCGTAATATCACATGGGCAGGGTAGCTGACCTCGTCGGCATCAACGCGGATCAGGCCAGGCTTCACCCGCTGATTAAGGCGAATAAAGTTGCTCTCTTCCAGGGCCGGTTGTTCGCCAAACTGATTGACGATCAGCGGCCGCAGGACTTTCAGGAAGTCACTACCACGGGCCAGTTGCATTTCAAAGAACAGGCTTTGTGATTCGTGGATCGCCGTCGACCGAGCTTGCGCCACGGGCTGGCCCAGCCACTCACGCGGCAGGTTCTGTTCGTAGCGGGCGTGGCCGGTTTCATGCACGATGCCAAGCAGTGCGGTAAGAAACTCTTTCTCGTTGTAGCGCGTAGTGATACGCACGTCCTCAGGTACGCCGCCGCAGAACGGGTGAACACTAACGTCAACCCGGCCACCGTCAAAGTCAAAGCCGAGCAGCTTCATCACGCTCAGGCTCAGCTTGCGCTGGGTGTCGACATCGAACGGACCTTGCGGGATCAGGCAAGGTTCCTGCTGTTGTTTGGCGACCACCTTCTGCAATAAATCGGGTAGCCAGGTTTTCAGATCGCCAAAGATACGGTCCAGATCGCTACTGCGCATGCCAGGTTCATACAGGTTCAGCAACGCATCATAACGGCTGACACCCGCCGCCTGTGCGCGGATCTGCGCTTCTTCACGGCTCAGTTTGACCACCTGGCGTAGGTTATCGCTAAAGCCTTCCCAGTCGTTGGCCGGGCGTTGTGCTCGCCAGGCATGTTCGCAGCGCGCACCCGCAAGGGACTTGGCTTCGACCAGTGCTTCTGGCACCAGCACGGCATTATCGTACTGGCGGCGCATTTCGAGCAGGTTGGCACGGTCAAACTCATCCAGCGCTTCTTGTTGCGCACGGTTGAGCAGTTCACCCGTTTTCTGCGCCGTCAGGATTTGATGCTTCAACACGCTCAACTCTGCCAGGGCTTCGGAACGCGCTTTATTGCCACCCGGCGGCATCATGGTTTGCATGTCCCAGCCGCTGATGGCTGAAAGGTGGTCAAAACGCGAAAGGCGGGTGAATAGGGCGCGAAGTTGGCCGTAGGCCGTAGAGGATGATGCAGATGTCATTTGTTCAACTCCATAGTGGGTCCGTTGAGCCAACGGGGCCGGATCGTTATGCCGGTTCTGTTTTGGTATCTAAAGGGGGTTTAATCGGCCAGCAGAAGCGGAAACTGGCGCCGCCCAAAGAGCTTGCCTCCACAAAGACCTGGCCCTGATAGGCCACGGCGATGGAATGCACGATCGCCAACCCAAGCCCGCAGCCACCGGTAGCGCGATCGCGGCTGGGATCGAGGCGGACGAAGGGTTCGAATACCCGTTCGCGTTCTTCTGGCGGAATGCCTGGGCCATCGTCTTCCACCTGCAGGCACGCGGCGTCACCGTCAAACCACAGGCCAACGCGTAAACGCCGTTCGCTATAGCGCAGGCCATTGTTGACCAGGTTGTCTAATACGCGCTCCATCAGCCGCAGATCGACGCCGCCAAAGTCACCGACATGCGGGATGTTCAGCTCAATGTCGCGCTCTGGGTGGATCAACTGGATATCGGCCACCTTATCCTGTAGCCAGCCGGGCAAATCGATAGGCTCAATATTCAAGGCTACCTGAGGCCGATCCAGACGCGCATAGGTCAATAGCTCGTCGATCAGGGATTCTAGCTGGCCGATATCCCGATTCAGCGCCTGCTGCTCGCCGTCGGTCAGGTTATCGCTCATAGCCAACCGGTAGCGCAGGCGTACCAGCGGAGTCCGTAGCTCATGGGCAATACCGTCAATCAGCTGCTTTTTACTGACGATCAGCGTGTTGACGTTATCGGCCATCTGATTAAAAGCAACGCCAAGCCGGTAAAGGCTCGAGGTGGGTACAAAGTGTGTACGTTCATCGAGATGCCCGGCCCCCAGACGTTGGGCGGCATTTTCCAGTTTCAGCAAGTCTTGCCAATGCGGGCGCATCCACAGGAACACCGGCAGGGCCAGCGATAAGCCGATAAAAATCAGCAGCACCAAATCCAGGATGCGCATCTGGTGCAGATAAAACAGATAAGGGATGGGGCCAACGACCAGCACGTAGTGGCTACGGGGAATGCGCTGCATAAAGGTGTAGCGATCGTCCAGCGCGATAATCTCCCCCAGGTGCAGCCGCTTGGTGAGGTCTTCATTCAGGTTCTGCTTACCAAGAGGCTCGATATGCAGTTTGAACGACAGGTTTAAATCCAGGGTGGCAATGGTTTTGTTCCAGTCCTTTAGCGGGATCTCCCGCAGCTCGCTGCGCATCAGATACAGCGAACTCTTCATCAGGTCATCCATCGATTGGCGCCCGGCACGCTCGGCGGTGACCTTGTAAACCAGGCCAACCAGCATCGCCATCACCAGAAAGCAGACGAACAGCAGTAAAAAGAACTGCACGAACAGTTTTCTCATTGTTGCACCGATGCCCAGGCGTTAGGAGCAAACAGATAGCCCTTGTTGCGCACGGTCTTGATGCGAAACGGCTCCAGGGCATTGTCATACAGCTTGCGGCGCAGGCGTGAGATGGCCACATCGATGCTGCGGTCCATACCATCGTAGCTGACGCCGCGCAGGTTTTGCAGCAACGCTTCACGGGCCATGATTTGCCCGGCATGGGTCGCCAGCTCCCACAGCAGATCGAAATCCGAGGTGGAAAGGGTGACGATCTCTTCCCCCAGCGTCACCTGGCGGTTGACCGGATCGATGCACAGCAAACCAAAATGCACGGCCTTATGCTGGGTAATGTTCTGTGAGTGTTCTTCTTTTGGCTGGTTGCCACCGTGTTGGCGCAGGTGTAAGCGCAGGCGAGCCAGCAGCACCGCAGGCGGCGTGGTTTTGAGGATGTAGTCATGCGCACCCATTTCCAATGACAGGATGTGATTCATATCGCTGTCCAGCGAGGTGAGCAATACGATCGGGCCGGGATAAACCGGGCGCAGATCGCGGCATAGCGTCATGCCGTCCTTGCCGGGCAGCATGATGTCCAGCAGCACCAGGTCAGGTTGTTCCCGCTCAATACAGGCCTGTGCCGTATCACCACGGGGTTCGATGATGACGTCGATGTCATGTTTACCCAAATAGGCGGCAATCAGTTTGCCAACCTCAGGATCGTCTTCTACAAAAACAATTTTAGTCATAATAGGGCGGATTTATAGGAAAAACGGCGTTCAGCATAGCGCGCTGTTCGGTGTTGCGCCATGCCCATTTAACGCAGCGGTCGCCCGCCATCCACACCGTGAGTGCGGCCGGTAACGTAGCGGCTGCCCATCAGATAATCCACCAGATTGACCACCTCACTTTCCCCTGGGGCGATCTGCATCAGGGATTTGGTCAGCGCCTGCTGGCGATAGGTTTCATCGTCACCGGTGTTGAACATAATCAATGCCGGGGCGATGGCATTCACTTTGACATCGGGGGCCAGTTTGCGGGCAAAGGAACGGGTCATATTGTCCAGCGCGGCCTTGCTGGCGGCATAGGCAATGTGCTTGTCGCTGCCTTTCTCCACCACATAATCCGTCAAATGGATGATATCGGCACCGGCTTGCCCTTGCCCAAGCAGGCAGGGCTCCAGCAGTTGGTTTAACAGGTAGGGGGTGTAAACGTGGATCTGGAGCATCGAAGCCATCACCTGTTCCGGTGGAGTCTCTGCCGACTCTGCCAACCAGGCGCTGGCGTTATGGATCACGGCACGCAGCTTTGGAGCAACCTGTTTTACCTGATCGGCAAATCGATAAATTCCTTCGTGGGCAGAGAAATCCCCCTGCAGGCAGATGGCGCCAAGGTCTTTAAGTTCAGCTAATGCCGGGTATTCACTGCGATAGGCAATAATGACCGGAACGCCCCGCTGTAAGAACGACTTGGCCAGAGCCAGCCCAATTCTGCGGGCACCGCCGGTGATCAGCACAGGGGCCGAGTTGTGAGAGACCATCGAGTAAAGCTCCTGAGCAAACTGGCAAACATTAAAGGAATTATGCCATTATACGTCAGAAAGCGGATAACGCTTGCCATCGATGACATTTCAGCACTGGCCACCAGAAGGGTAACGAAGATGAACAACGATCATCTTGCATTCGTCGCGCGCAGTGAGAGGGTCTGTTTCGACTATACCCATTTTTTATCGCTGCAATCTATGGCGTGATGCCCATCTTTGGTATGGTAGCGAAATCGCGCGTGGCAGACTCTCGGTCGTGTCAGGATCAGTTAAAAGAGTTGGCGTTACAGGTGGTTTCGACGCAGGTCAGCGATGAGGCCAACATTATTCGCCTGATCGATCTGGCCCGGCAACAACAGTTGGTCGCCATTGAGAAAGAGTGTGGTGAATCAGTGGTGGTGACGCAGGTTGGCGAGCGGATCACCATTAACGCCCAAGCGGTGGGTAGCAATTAACCGGGTGAGGCCACCCGGTTAATTGGGTCGATCAATGCAACATAAACCATCCGGCCGGGATAGTTGCGGCCAACAGCAGCATCACGGTACTTTTCTCTAACCGGTTGAGCAATTTCACGTCCTGATGCCCGCGGCGGGCATACATAAATACCAGCAAGCCAGGCGCATACAGCAGCACCGACATCAACAGGTGCATCAGGCCTGAAGCATAGAGTAACCATAGCCCGTACAGGCAGGCTCCGCTGGCGGCGAAGATCAAACGTTTATCCTGCCGCTGACGGGCCACCTTGAACAGGAAGGCTCCCACCAGGAAATACGGCACCAGGATCATCTCGGAAGCGATGGTCAGCAGCGAGTTGTAGTTGCTGCCGGTCAGCCAGATAATCACCAGCGCAATTTGCACCGCACCATTGGTCAGCCACAAAGAGGCGGACGGGGCGTGGTTGCGGTTTTGCTTACGGAAAATTTTGGGGAATGCGCCGTGTTGAGCAGCCAGCAGAGGCACTTCGGCCGCCATGATGGTCCAGCTCAGGTAAGCGCCGCAAACCGAAACGATCAGGCCAGTGGCGATGATCACATCACCCCAAGGGCCGATCAGGTCAACCATCAGCACCGCCATTGACGGGTTACGCATTTCAGCCAGCTCACTGCGTGGTACCACGCCTAGCGACAGCAGAGTGACCACCAGATAAACCGCCAAAGCGGAAATCACGGCCAGCATGGTGGCACGGCCAACATCCTTTTTCTGCCGGGCTCGGGCGGAAACCACCACCGCACCTTCAACACCGATAAACACCCACAGGGTGATCAGCATGGTGTCTTTAACCTGCTGCCAGACTGGCGTACCAAGGGCAACGCCGTGGAAATCCAGGGTGAAGGTATCCATGCGGAACGCGATAGCGGCCAGCACGGCAAACAGACCGAGCGGCAGCAATTTGGCGAGGGTGGCCACCAGATTGATGCTGGCCGCCGTCTGCACGCCGCGCAATACCAAGGCATGGACGATCCACAGCAACAAGGATTCGGCGATCAGCGCCTGCCAGGTGTTGCCATCACCCAGGATCACCGTGCCGCTGCGGTCGGTAAACAGGCTCAGCGCGGCAAACACGATCACCAGATAAGAGACGTTGGCGATCACCGCACACAGCCAGTAACCCCACGCGGAGCAGAAGCCGACCAGTACGCCAAATCCTTCTTTGGCGTAGGTGAAGATCCCTCCGTCCAGGTCGGGGCGCAGGCGGGTCAGCAGCAACATGGCAAAGGCCAGGAACAGAATGCCGACGCCGGTGATGGCCCAACCAATCAGCAAGGCCGCCGGGCTGGCAACCTCAGCCATATTTTGTGGCAGGCTAAAGACGCCTGCGCCCAGCATAGAGCTGAGCACCAAGGCGGTTAACGCGGTAAGACCAAGTTTTCTTTCCAATGATGGTTCCCGAGGCAGAATAAACAACTATGCGTTCCGTGCAGACCAGCCATAACATCATGGCAATTACCGCAAGGGCAGGTAATGGAGCTAAAAATTGGCGCAAATTCTAAGGGGAGATGCTTGCGGATGCAATGATTGGTTATGCGCGATGGATAAAAACTTATTCAGCAGCGGCATAAAAAAAGGCTGCACGATGGCAGCCCTTAGAGCAAGGTGACAGCAGGAATTATTTGAACAGATCGGCGCTGACGGTCAGGTTGCCGCCGCTCTTGTTCTGCCACTGGCGCGTAACGTGGTAGTACTTGGCGCCTTTCTCTGCCGCACGTTTCGCCACTTCGGTGGAGACGTCGGTCATGCTGTTGAAGTGGCCAGTGAAGGTCACGGAATCAAACGGCACCATCTGAGCGGCGGTGACGTTGTTCACTTCCTGGATCTTGGTCCCGTTCGGCAGGGTTACAGTGTAACGCTGGCCGGTAGAGGACTGGGTTTCGAAGAAGCGGCCAACGTCGCGAGCTGGTGAGCCAGAAGAGGCCACGCCTGGGATCTCGACCTTGGCGGCTTCTGCACCACCAGCAGCCAGCATGGCTTTGCCGGCTTCAGAATCGGCAGGCACGGCATCCGGGCTCTGCACCACACGTTTCGGTGCATCGGCTTTATAGATGTAAGCGGTAATGAACTGGTTGCCGCCCTGGTTAGCATCCACCTGACGCACGATAAAGAACGAGGCCGCGCCTTTCTTCTGTGCGGCTTTGGTGATGGCGTCGTTGATGTCTGGCTGGCTGCGGTAGAAGCCGCTGACGGTCACGGTGTCGTATGGCTCAAGCAGGAAGGCTTCGTCTTTTGGCAGCTCTTTCACGCCGTTAATCACGCGGTACTTGGTCTCTTTGCTGACTTCTGGGGCATCTTTATGATAGACGTCTGCGGTGACGCGCCAGTTGCCGCCGTTATTACCGTTGTTGATATCCTGAATATAGAAGGCGTCAGCCCCCATTTTATCTGCACGGCGGGATACGGCATCGGCAGCTTCGTTGATAGCGTTGAAACGGCCGGTAATGGTGATGCGATCAAACGGCTTGATGGCCGCTGCTTTCTCAGGAGTTAGCTCTTGCGCGGCATGCACAGACAGCGCAGTGAGTGATAACAAGGCTGATGCGATGATCGTGGTCTTCAGCTTCATAAAAAATCCTTTCGCCAAGCGCAGTAACGTTGATAACGTGCTGAACAGTTTAGGTGTAATTCAGCCGCAGATTATGACATGTAATCTTGCCGGGTGTCTCAGCATTTTATGTGATGTGATGCGACAAAGCCGAGCCATGGCAGGTGATCCAAGCCGGGGCCAATAGGGTATAAGTTTCAATAATAAAACGTTTGAGCTGAGTAATGTTAATTATTCACAATTTTATAACTTTTATGCTCACTGCCCGCTGCTGACAGGAAAGGGCCTAGGGCCAGCTCTGCACAATAGTGCGCTGAAAAGGGCCTTCCGGGCAGTTTTTCCATCCAGATTTGAGATTTGTCATAGCCTTAGCTGCATTTTTATGTAAAAACTGACGGGTAAACGTAAGCAATTATGGATCATCGATCACATTTTCAGTAGGTTATAGATGGCACCTTAATTTGCTGACAGGCAAGGCTGATAAAAAACTTGCCAGCCGGTGCTATCGCTATGGGTAAGACGATAATAAACATCATCAGAACAGGTGAGAAGGGAACATTATGCGTATTGGTGTACCAAGAGAACGGTTGGCCAATGAAGCCCGAGTTGCAGCAACGCCGAAAACGGTAGAACAACTGCTGAAACTGGGCTTTACCGTCGTGATAGAAAGTGCGGCGGGAAAACTGGCAAGCTTTGAAGATGCTGCTTATCAAGCCGCAGGGGCGACAATTACCGATACTGCCGATGTGTGGCAATCGGATCTGATCCTGAAGGTTAACGCGCCGCTAGAGGAAGAAATTGCGTTAATGCGTGAAGGTAGTACGTTGGTCAGCTTTATCTGGCCGGCACAAAATCCGGAATTGATGGCAAAGCTGGCGGCCCGCAACGTGACCGCTATGGCCATGGATTCCGTGCCACGTATTTCTCGTGCGCAGTCCCTGGATGCGCTGAGCTCAATGGCCAATATCGCAGGCTATCGCGCTATCGTTGAGGCGGCGCACGAGTTCGGGCGTTTCTTCACCGGCCAGATCACCGCCGCAGGTAAAGTGCCACCGGCAAAAGTGATGATTATCGGGGCTGGGGTTGCTGGCTTGGCCGCTATCGGTGCAGCTGGCAGCTTGGGGGCGATCGTTCGCGCCTTCGACACTCGCCCGGAAGTGAAAGAGCAAGTGCAGAGTATGGGCGCAGAATTCCTCGAGCTGGACTTTGAGGAAGAAGCAGGCAGCGGCGATGGCTATGCCAAGGTGATGTCGGAAGCCTTTATCAAAGCGGAAATGGCGCTGTTTGCCGCTCAGGCGGAGGAAGTGGACATTATCGTGACCACGGCGCTGATCCCAGGCCGCCCGGCACCAAAGCTTATTACCAAAGAGATGGTGGCTTCGATGAAGCCGGGCAGCGTGATTGTCGATCTGGCAGCGCAAACCGGTGGCAACTGTGAGCTGACCGTGGCCGATCAGGTAACCGTCACCGAAAACGGCGTGAAGATTATCGGTTATACCGATCTGCCAAGCCGTTTGCCGACGCAGTCCTCACAGCTTTACGGCACCAACCTGGTGAACCTGCTGAAGCTGTTGTCGAAAGAGAAAAACGGCGAAATCGATATCGACTTCGAAGACACCGTGATCCGCGGCGTGACCGTGGTTCGCAATGGTGAAGTCACTTGGCCGGCACCGCCGATCCAGGTATCCGCTCAGCCGAAGCAGGCTGCCGCTGCGCCAATCGAGAAAATTGAAAAGAAACCAACCTCACCGATGGTGAAATACGGCCTGATCGCACTGGCGATCATCCTGTTCGGCTGGTTTGCCAATTCGGCACCGCTTGAGTTCCTGTCTCACTTTACCGTGTTTGCGCTGGCCTGCGTGGTGGGTTACTACGTGGTCTGGAACGTCAGCCATGCATTGCATACCCCGTTGATGTCGGTCACTAACGCGATCTCAGGGATTATCGTGGTCGGTGCGTTGTTGCAGATTGGTCATGGCGGCTGGGTGAGTTTCCTCTCCTTTGTCGCGGTACTGATCGCCAGCATCAACATTTTTGGTGGATTCACCGTCACTCAGCGCATGCTGAAGATGTTCCGCAAAAACTAAGGGGTAGCAAAAATGTCTGGTGGATTAGTTACAGCTGCATACATTGTTGCCGCTATTCTGTTTATTTTCAGCCTGGCTGGTCTTTCGCGTCATGAAACATCCAAGCAGGGCAACCTGTTTGGCGTGGCTGGGATGGCGATCGCGCTGATTGCCACCATCCTCGGGCCGGATTCTGGTAACGTGGGCTGGATCATTATCGCGATGATCATCGGTGGTTCCATCGGTGTGTATCTGGCCAAGAAGGTCGAAATGACCGAAATGCCGGAACTGGTGGCGGTACTGCACAGTTTCGTGGGGCTGGCTGCGGTGCTGGTCGGCTTCAACAGCTACCTGGATCACGGTACGGTCACCATGGAGCCGGTGATGGAAAATATCCATCTCACCGAAGTGTTCCTCGGCATCTTCATCGGTGCGGTGACCTTTACCGGTTCTATCGTGGCTTTCGGCAAACTGCGCGGCATCATCTCTTCCAAGCCGCTGATGTTGCCTAACCGTCACAAGCTGAACCTGGCTGCCCTGGTGGTGTCCTTCCTGTTGATGGTGCTGTTTGTGCGTACCAACAGCGTCGGTTGGGAAGTATTCGCGCTGCTGATCATGACCGTGATTGCCCTGGGCTTTGGCTGGCATCTGGTAGCATCAATCGGTGGGGCAGACATGCCGGTGGTGGTGTCGATGCTGAACTCCTACTCCGGTTGGGCTGCGGCGGCGGCAGGCTTTATGCTGAGCAACGATCTGCTGATCGTGACCGGTGCGCTGGTCGGTTCTTCCGGTGCCATCCTGTCATACATCATGTGTAAGGCGATGAACCGCTCCTTTATCAGCGTGATTGCCGGTGGTTTTGGTACCGATGGTTCCTCAACCGGCGACGCAGAAGAGATGGGCGAATACCGTGAAACCACGGCGGAAGAAGTGGCCGAACAGCTGCGTAACTCTACCTCTGTGATCATCACCCCAGGCTACGGCATGGCGGTGGCACAGGCGCAGTATCCGGTAGCAGAAATCACCGAGAAGCTGCGTGCGCGCGGCATCAAGGTGCGCTTTGGTATTCACCCGGTGGCGGGTCGTTTGCCGGGCCACATGAACGTGCTGCTGGCTGAGGCCAAAGTGCCGTACGATGTGGTGCTGGAGATGGACGAAATCAATGAAGATTTCCCAGACACCGATACCGTGCTGGTGATTGGCGCCAACGACACGGTGAACCCAGCCGCACTGGAAGATCCACGTAGCCCAATCGCGGGCATGCCAGTGCTGGAAGTGTGGAAAGCGCAAAACGTTATCGCGTTCAAACGCTCGATGAATACCGGTTATGCTGGGGTGCAGAACCCGCTGTTCTTTAAAGAGAACACCCAGATGCTGTTTGGCGATGCCAAAGCCAGCGTGGAAGCGATCCTGCGCGCGCTGTAATCAAACTGATTTAGAAAACACAATGCCAGTCACCGAGGTGACTGGCATTTTTTTAACGATTGATTACCCGTAATACGTGTTCAACGCGGCAGGCATTACTGTTTATCTGGCCGTTGGTTATTTTTCCAGTGAATCAACAAATAACCGATACCAGTGGCTGTCAGTAACTGGCAGCGTAATTTCTGCCTGAACCAATAACTCCTGCGTGTGGCTGCTATCATAACTGATCGTGGCTATCTCCATCGATTGATAGAGGTTATCCAGATCTTCATCGTTGGACATCATCATGTCCTGGATCAGCGGCGTGATCGGTAAAATTTCCCCTCGCTGATAGCGGCGACGAGCCTCTTGTAGCCACTGACGATGTGAAACCACCGTCATGGGTTGCGGCAGATGAGCATTCAACTGCTCAATGAAATCGCGCCGTGGAATTCCCTCCATGGTGGAAAGATGGAAGATGTTTTCCGCAGGATCATGTAACAAGCCCAAATACGCTAGCGCTTTGGCGGTGTAATCTACTGGTGTCAGTTGAACATCGCCATAGGCGTCTTCAAATGCCATTCCCATCTGAATACTGCTCTTGAACAGCCGATAAAAAGCTTGCAGCTCGTCATAACGGGCAAGCTCAGAGTCGGCGGTAATCAGCCCCAGGCGGAAAATATTACAGGCAATCCCCCGGGCAACGGCCAGATTGACAATCTCCTCACCAACCCATTTACTGGCCACATAGCCTTGCTCCGCGATGTGTCGTTCATCCTGAATCGACGAAGTTTCGTTTACCACACGATGGCCTGTTTGAGCGATAGGGCTGAACACGTTGAGTGTAGAGGCAAAGTTCAGAATTTTATTGGTCCCCTGAGTGGCTAAACGTAGCAGTTCAATCAAGCCGGCAATATTAGCCTGATACGCCATATCGAATGATTCAAGGTGGTTCATGCTGACGGCTGCATGGAATATCACGCCAACGTCCTGGCTGAGCTTGGCGTAAGCCTGCTCATCCATTCCCAGCCGATACTCTTTGATATTCCCCCTAACCGCGATGATTCGTTGTTCATCCCCCTCACGCCACAGGGACCATTTATCCAGAATGTTCTTCAGGCGTTGCTGGCTGTCGGCCTGATCCTGACCGCGCACCAGGCAATAGATTTTACTCTGGGTGGTATCCAGTAATTCTCGCAGTAAGAAACGGCCAACAAAGCCGGTAGCGCCGGTAAGTAAAATGGCACCGTTCTGCTTACGCGCACTTGGCAATGGCTGAATATCCTGCGGCAGCTGCGCTTTTTGCCGTAAATCTATCTCGGTACTGCTACGAACCCGCGTTTTTATCCGGTTGGCCAATTGCTTAACCGTCGGTGCGATAAAGACATCGCTAACGCTGACCGTATCGTCGATAGTACGATTCGTCAGATTTACAGCGCTAACAGCAAGTAATGAGTGTCCACCCAGTTCGAAGAAGTGGTCATGGCGACCGACTTTATCCACGTCGAGCAGCGATTGCCAAATATCGGCAATGGTGCTTTCCAAGCCCGGTAACGGTATTTCATAGGGCTGATGCAGGAACGCATTTTCCTGTGGTGCAGGCAGCGCTTTTCGATCCAGCTTGCCGTTTGGCGTGATTGGCATCCGTTCCATCAATACATAGGCGGCAGGTATCATATAGTCAGGAAGGCGGCTTTGCAGATATTGACGCAGCGCCATTGGTTCTGGTGCCGATGCATCTGCAGTAGCGACTATATAAGCTACCAAGCGCTTACTGCCTTTATGGTCATCCAGTGCCAGCACCGCCGCTTCTTTAACCTGTGAGTGCCCATTGAGCTGAGTTTCTATTTCGCCTAATTCGATACGGAAACCACGGATTTTTACCTGATGATCGTTCCGTCCGTGGAACTGTAGCCGTCCATCGGACAAATAACTGGCCAGATCCCCGGTACGGTACATCCGTGATCCGACAACGGAACTGAAAGGATCGGGCAGGAAACGTTCGGCGGTCATAGCTGGAAGGTTCAGGTAGCCGCGTGTGACACCCGGCCCGCCGATATAAACTTCGCCAATTACGCCACGCGGTACCGGCTGACCTTCATTATCCAATAAGTAAATGCGAATATTGGCCGTTGGGCGTCCGATAGCATCAATATGATCGACCCCCAATTTCGGTGAGTGAGTCGTGGCGGTAATGGTGGTTTCCGTTGGGCCATAGCAGTTAACCAACTCAGGCTTGTCTGGGTATTGTTTCAGCCAGCGCTCGAGCATTTCCGGTGCGGCGGCTTCTCCACTGATACAGACCAGACGCAGGGCAGGAGGTAGTGGCCCGCTGCTTTCTTCACAGAGTTTGCGCCAAAACTGGTAAGGAATATCCAGATAGCTGATGCCGTATTCTTGGCATAGCTGCCAGAAATCGGTGCTACCTGCCAGCCACCGCTCATCGCGCAGCACCAATGTGGCTCCGGAGGTCAATGCCGAGAAAATCTCGGAAACTGAAACGTCAAAGGTGGTATTACAGAACTGCAACACCTTGTCCTGTTTACCCAGCTTCCACTGCTGGCACCAGGTCACCATCTGTTGCACCAGATTGCCGTGTTCTACCAATACCCCTTTCGGGTTGCCGGTAGAGCCGGAAGTGTAGATCACATAGGCCAGATTATGCGGCGCTAGTTGAGGCTGTGGATTAGCCATCGCAGGTATAACCGCAGTATTAACCTCTGGAAGCAGGCGATGAGTAATACCACAGTCTTGGAATAGCGCTAGCGTTGCCGGTTCGGCCAGAATCATCACCGGTTTGGCATCATCCAGCATAAACTTCAGCCGTTCGGCTGCAATATCGTGTGGTAGAGAAAGGTAAGCGCAGCCAGCTTTGAGTATTGCCAGAATACCCACAATCATTTCCGCACTGCGATCGGCGCAGATAGCCACGCGGTCCTCTGCTTTTACCCCTTGCGCCATCAACTGATGGGCTAAAGCATTCGCCCGCAGATTCAGTTCCCCATAGCTTATGACGCAGGTTTTATTGACCAGCGCAACGGCGTCGGGATCATGCTTGGCATGTTGTTCAAACAGTTGGTGGATACAGCATTCTGACGGGTAAGGTTTGGCGGTCTGATTCCATTGTTCCAGCAGAAGATGGCGCTCGTGTTCTGGGAGCAAGTCAATCTGACTGATAAGTTGCGCACTATTATTCACCATCGCCTCGAGTACCGCGATCAGATACTGCTGGTGACGTCGAACGGTTTCTTCGTCAAACAGCGCGCTGGCATAATTGAGCGAACCGCTGATGATTGTATTGCGTTCACCCAGGCTCAGTTCTAAATCAAACTTAACCCGGCTGACCGGCGGTTCCAGCAGTTTCACCTCTAACCCGGTCAATTTCGCGGCGATATCGTCGACGTTTTCCAAAGCAAACATCACCTGGAACAGCGGCGTTTTATCCATACTGCGTGGCGGTTGGGTAATTTCAACCACCTGTTCGAACGGTACTGCCTGGTGTTCTTGCGCATCAAGAGTGGTTTTCCGGACCTGTGCCAGCAACTGGGCTACGGTAAGCGTAGGTGATAAATTAATCCGCAACGCCAATGTGTTCACAAAGAAACCGACAACCCCATCACACTCGGCCTGATTACGGTTGGCGACCGGTGTACCGATCACCACATCATCCTGACCCGACAGGCGAGACAACACGATAGACCAGGCGCTCAGTAACGTCATAAACAGCGAGGTGCCTTGTTTGGCACTCAGGCGTCGCAGCCGTTCGGAAAGCTGGCTACTCAGCACTATCGGCAGGCTGGAACCAATAAAGGACTGCTGCTCAGGACGCAGTCGATCGGTCGGCAGCGTCAGTCGTTCAGGTGCACCGGCTAACAGGCGTTGCCAGAATTGCCCCTGCGCCTCCCACAGAGGACTACCAAGCCACTGTTGTTGCCATACCGCATAGTCTGGATAGTGGATCGGTAACGCTGGCAACGGATCGGCCTGTTGTTGCAGTAATGCTGAGTAAAGGCACCCCAGCTCGCGCGCCAGGATTTCCATCGACCAACCATCGGTAATAATATGGTGTAGCGTCAGCAACAGTACGTTGTCGCAATCTCCCAGACGCAGCCAGCTGGCCCGTATCAGCGGTTCGGCGGAAATATCAAATACCCAGCGTTCTTCCTGTTGGTAAATAACCTGCATCGGATCAGCGTAGTCTTTCCGTTCACGTAAATCGTATTCAATCAGCGGGATGCCAGACTGGGCATCCCGCAGGATCACCTGTGGTTCCTCCTGACCATGGGAAACAAAATTGCTTCTCAATGATTCATGGCGGGCATATAAAGCGTTAAGACTCTGCTGCAATATCGGCACATTCGCGGGGCCATTTAATGCCAGTGCCATCAGCACGTTGTAGTTCGAGTCGCTGTCGTTGAGTTGCGACAGGAACCACAGGCGTTGTTGAGAGAAGGACAGCGGTAGAGGCTTGTTTCGTGGCGCAGGCGTAATGACGGTGGGAACGGTGGCGTCACAGAGGCAACCCGCATGGCTGATAGCCTGTGCCAGTTCCCACAGCAGCGGGTTATCAAACAGCGCCGCCAGCGGCACGCTGATATTGAGCTTTTGCTGCAACTGGCTGATGACCCGAACGGCCAACAGTGAATGGCCACCCAGTTCGAAGAAATGGTCATGACGACCCACTTTCTCAACGTCCAGCAACCCTTGCCAGATTTCAGCCAGCGTGGTTTCTATCCCGGCTAGCGGCGCTTCATAGTGGCGATGCACATAGGCGTCGTCTTGTGGCACGGGTAAAGCGTTACGATCCAGTTTGCCATTGGTGGAGATCGGCATCCCAGCCAGCAGAACGTAGGCGGCGGGCACCATATATTCCGGTAATCGAGCGGCTAAATGGTGACGTAATTCAACAATATCAGGCCGTGGCTGAACTGGATCAGCGACCACATAGGCGACCAGACGTTTGCCACTTTTATCATCGTCCCATGCCACCACCGCTGATGTTTTCACCTGTGGATGAGCGTTGAGCTGGGTTTCGATTTCGCCTAACTCAATGCGGAAACCTCGGATTTTCACCTGATGGTCATTGCGTCCGTGGAACAGGACCCGTCCGTCAGGCAGATAACTGGCCAGATCGCCGCTGCGATACATGCGGGCATCTGGTTGAGTGCTGAAGGGATCCGCAAGGAATCGTTCCGCGCTCATCTCTGGCAGATTCAGATAGCCGCGCGCCACGCCAGGCCCACCGATATACAGCTCACCAATGGCTCCCCGTGGTAACGGATTGCGATGCGGATCTAAAATGTAAAGCCGATAGTTGTCAATGGGATAGCCGATGCTATCACTATGCGAGCCGCCTAAGGTGGGTAAGTGTACGGTAGCCGCTACCGTCGTTTCAGTCGGGCCGTAGCAGTTAATCAGAGCAGGTGTATCGGGATAACGACTCAACCAGCGTTGCAGCAATTCCGGCGCGGCAGCTTCGCCACCAAAGACAATAGACCGCAGGGATGTGGGCAATGGCTGAGTGCTTTCTTCACACAACTGACGCCAGAATTGATAAGGCAGAACGATACGACTGACCTGATGTTGTTCACACCGTTGCCAGAACTGTGCCGTGCTGGTCAGCCAGTGGTCATCCCGCAGCACCAGGTTGGCACCGGAAGTGAGGGCGGGAAAGATCTCGCAGACCGAGGCGTCAAAGGTCAGGTGACAGAATTGTAGACAATTGTCACCCAAGCCAATATCCCAACGCTTACACCAGCGGGTGATCAATTGCACCAGGTTACGATGTTCAACCATCACGCCTTTCGGGTTACCCGTTGAGCCGGAGGTATAGATCACATAGGCCAAATTATGCGGCGCGATAGCGACCGAAGGGTTAGGGCAGTCAGCATAGCGTTGAGTAACGTCAGGCAGTGGGCAGAATAGGGTTTCATGTTCACTGAAACGAGCCTGCAGCGCGGGGGCAGCCAGAACAACCTTGGGGGCGGCATCTTTCAGCATAAAGCGCAGGCGATCGGCAGCAATATCTGGCGGAATGAAGATGTAGGCCGCACCGGCTTTCAGCGTTGCCAGAATGGCCACGATCGTTTCAGGCGATCGCTGGCTGCAAATGGCCACTCGATCCTCTGCCTGAACGCCCAGGTCTATTAGCCGTTTGGCCAGGTAATTAGCCTGATTATTCAAACTGGAATAGCTCAGGCTGAACTGTCGATAGGTGAGGGCAATGGCATCCGGATGAAGATTTGCCTGCAGCTCGAATAGCTGATGGGCGCAGAGATCCTGCGGATAAGGTTCTGCGGTTTGATTCCACTGTTCGATCAGTTGGTGCCGTTCCTGCGCGGTGAGTATGTCGATCCGATCAACTCGTTGCTGGTCGTCACGTATCATGGCCTGCAGTACAGCGATCAGATACTGTTGGTGACGTTCAACGGTACTGGCATCAAACAGCGCGGTGGCGTAGTTCAGCGAGCCAACGATGCTGCGATCACGGGGGCCGAGACTCAGCTCCAGATCGAATTTGACGCGGGTGACTTGCGGATCGTTCAACGTCACATCCAGCCCGGCCAGCGTGGGGGCAACGGCGTCGAGATTCTCCCAGGCAAACATCACCTGGAAGAGCGGCGTTTTATCCATGCTGCGCTGCGGCTGGATTAATTCTACCACCTGATCGAACGGCAGCGCCTGATGCTCCTGAGCGCTGAGTGTGAGTTCCCGCACCTGTGACAACAGTTCCGCCACCGTGGGGGCAGCGGATAAATCAATGCGCATTGCCAGAGTATTGACGAAGAAACCGACCATATCCTCGCTTTCTGCCACCTGACGGTTAGCTACCGGTGTACCGATCGTAAGATCCTGCTGTCCGGCCAGGCGCGATAGCACAATAGACCATGCGCTGATTAAGGTCATAAACAGCGTCGTGTGATGTTTATGGCTCAGTTGGCGCAGGCTGTCAGCCAGCTGCGGCTCCAGCACGATGGGAACCGAAGCCCCCAGAAATGATTGCTGCGCAGGTCGTGCACGATCGGTCGGCAGGGTCAGCCGCTCGGGTACGCTTTGCAACTGCTGGAGCCAGAATTGAGCATGAGTCTCCCACTCGTTACTGTGCAACCATTGCTGCTGCCATTGGGCATAGTCAGGGTACTGCAACGGTAAAGCCGGCAGCGGATTGGCCGTTTCCTCAATCCAGGCGCTATAGATAATTCCCAGTTCGCGTGCCAGGATCTCCATCGACCAGCCATCGGTAACGATGTGATGAATAATCAGCAGTAAATAGTGCTCATCGGTTGCGGTTTGAGCCAGCGAAACCCGCATCAGCGGGCCCTGGGCGATATCAAATTTATGGACAATTTCACGCTGGTATAGCTGTTCAACGGCGGCGCGGGGCTGGCTTGCTGCGGAAAAATCGTATTTATCCAACGTAACCTGGCTGCCAGTTGGCAGCAGTTTGCAATAGCCAACGCCGTTTTGAACGAGAAAAATCGAACGTAATGAGGCATGACGATCGAGCAGATGATTGAGACTGCGTTGCAAAACATCAGTATTAAGCGTACCGCGCATTTTCAACCATAACGGAACGTTATAATTTTCATCACTGTTCCCCAACTGCTCAATAAACCACAGGCGATTCTGGGCGAAGGACAGTGGAATATGTGCATCTGGCGCCAAGGGAGTAATCTGGCCGGTGGTTTGTCGCGTAGACTGTAAAACCAATTCTGCCAGTTGCGCCAACGTGGGTTGGGCAAAAAAGGCGCTCATTGTGATTTTGCTGCGCCAGTGGGATTGCACCTTGCTGAGTAATTTCATGGCCATCAACGAGTCGCCGCCAATGGCAAAGAAGCTGTCGTTACGGCCTATTTTGTCAACACACAATATTTCTGCCCAGATAACGTACAGCGCTTGCTCGGTTTCTCCCTGTGGTGCCTGATAGGATTGATGTACATAGGCGCTGAAACCAGGGGGAGGCAGGCGTTTGCGATCAATTTTACCGTTTGGCGTCAAAGGTAATTGCGCCAAGGGCTGGTAGGCGATAGGCAACATAAATTCAGGCAGTAAGCTACTCAGATAATCACGCAGGCGGCGAGGCAGCTCTTCCGTTTCACTGCCTTCGGCCATCACCAGATAACTGGCAAGCTGTTTCTCTCCCGATGGCGTTTCATACGCGATAACTACGGCTTCATTAACCTGGGAATGGCTGAGGAGCTTCGCCTCGATTTCACCAGGTTCAATGCGGTAGCCGTTGATTTTGACCTGCTGATCGTCACGGCCCAAATATTCCAGATAACCCTCGTCCAGATAGCGGGCCAAATCGCCGGTGCGGTACATGCGCCAGTTTTTGCTGCAGAAAGGATCGGCGCTAAAGCGCTCTGCGGTCAGATCGGGGTGATCGAGATAGCCACGGGCTACGCCATCACCACTAATGTACATGTGGCCAACTGCGCCGAAAGGCACCGGTTTTAACCGATTATCCAGCAGGTAAACTGCGGTATTGGCGATAGGGCGGCCAATGGTTGGCAGCGGATGCGATTCAGTTATTCTCGCCACCGTCGCGTCAACAGTGCACTCTGTCGGGCCGTACAGGTTAAAGGCAGTAAAGTGCTTTATTGTGCACAGGCGCTGCCAGATCTGGGATGACAACGCCTCGCCACCAATCAGCAGGATCAGTGAGTTTATCTGTTCAGGCAGCTCGGAGAGCAATAGCATTTCCAGCTGGGTTGGCGTGCAGTCAAATACATCGATAGCATGCTGCTGGATAAACTGTACCAACCTGACGCCATCAACCCGTACATCCTGCGGCACGATATGCAGCTGGTGGCCGTCAAGCAAGCTGAGCAGACTTTGTAATGACGCGTCAAAAGAAAGGCTGGAGTTCAGGCAAACCTTGGATTGCGGTGGATAATGGGAGAAGACGTCGCTTTTGAGTGCGTAATACAAGTTCATCACCTGCGCATGTTCAACCATCACGCCTTTAGGGCGACCCGTCGAGCCGGAAGTGAATATCACATAGGCCAGATGGTTGACGGAAAACGCGTTAAGCGGCGGTGTGGTGCTATTTGGCAGTTCCTTCTCTAACAGACTGGTGACGTTGTAAGCCGTCGCCTCAGTGCTGCCGGCAAGAATGGTTTGGCCCGCTGAATCGACCAAAAGCACTGAGGGATTAGCGTCATGCAGCACATCGTTCAAGCGTTCGCTGGGGTAGGTTGGATCCAGCGGCACATAACACCCGCCAGATTTCAAGATACCAAACAGCGTGGCGATTTGTAAGCAACTGCGCTCCATGCACATGGCAACGCGCATATCTGCTTTAATCCCCAAACCAATCAGGTGATGAGCAATGCGGTTAGCGATCTGGTCAAATTCCAAGTAGGTCAAATTTTCATCACCATGACAAATGGCGATGGCATCAGGCGTTTTTGCAACCTGTTGCTCAAAGACGCTATGAATGCATAAATTATTCTGGTTGTCGTATTCCGTGCGATTCAGTGTCTCCAGTAATAATGTTTCTTCCTCTTTAGGAATAAAGCTAATGTTATCAATGGCAAGGGATGCATTCCTGAGCTCAGTGGCGCTTTTTAATCCTTGCAAGATATGATCGTTTATTGCTTTGATTTGGCCTTCAGACAAGTATGCTGCATTGTAAACCCAACGGAAATGACCGTTGTTAGCGTTGATTTGCAATACCAATAATGGGAAATCGTCAGGGTTTATCCCTGGGTCTGAATGAATGCCACTATCACCATTTGTCATGGCCAGGGCGAGTGCATATGCAGGCTTGTCCTGTAGTCTGGCATTTTTTCTTAATTTTTCATGACGCAGCACAATATCTTTAGCGAAACCATAAGACTGTTCTAACCGTTTAATTTCTATAGCGAGATTATTCTCAATCTCGTCAAGGGGGCGCTGCCCGTGAATGTCAGCCACATCCAAAGGAACCCAGGAGGAAGCAAGCTGCGAACAAAGTTCAGAATGCGCAGGAATAACCTGGTAGCCAAGTTGGAAGCTCTGCTCGCCGGACAGGCTATGCAGATAAGCAGCAAAGATAGCCGCCACTTTCAGGCTGCTGTCATCAATATCCTTGAGTAATGCGGATGATTGCCATTGACTGGCTAACAAGTGGGTGGATTCCTCGGTTTTTCTAATCCTGTAAGGGAAGGCAACGGGATTAAACCGCTCGAGTTTAGCCAGCCAGTATGGTTCATGAACGACAAGTTTGGCCAACTCGGCAGAAAGGGCGGTTGACTGCCGCTCGGTCAATGTAGGCAACCTGCTACCGGGAGCCAGACGGCCTTGCTTTGCCAGCATTGCCGCAGAAAGGGGCGTACCTTCCTGAGTGGCGAAATCGCTGAGAATAATATCGTTGGTCTGGGTGGAAAGCTGCCAGGCGTCATTCTGGTCGTCCAACTGCACCAGCGTGCCGGGAGAATAGACTGATTTGACATTCAACACATTGATTTTATTTACTATATAGAGTTGATGGTTTATCAGTATTTTTAATTGGGTTGCTGGCGGGGTGATGCCTGATTTATTGGTCAATGATAGAGAAAGATGAGCAATTTGCCGTGCATCCTGCACAGCCCAGTTAATCACTGCGGCAGAGAGAGGGGCCCTGATGTTTTCAAACAGATTTCGGCGTACACAGGTGGCCCGAGAGGCCAAAATCTGGCGGTCAATTACCGCAATCGGCTGTTGTGGGTTGGCGACCAATAGCTCAAGGATTGAGCGAAATCTGTCATGGTGATCGAATATATCTTCGAGGGTATGCAGTTTATCACTGCCATAAAAACTGATGGATAATCCTTTGCCGTAGCCCTTGTCATCCAGCACGATGGCAAAACCGTGAGTCTGAGAACCTTTAGCCTTGATCCATTTTGTTTCACAATGTTGGAAGGGCACGCCGCGGTCAAATAGCATCAGGTTAATAGACGGCCCAAAACCAAAATCCTGTTTATTTTTCCTCTGAATATTTTCGCCGCGATAGCGCTGATGCTTCAATATGCCCGTTATTTCTTTACTGACAGTTTTAGCTACGTCAATAATATTGTCAGTTGGTTCGATAGTGATTTTAAATGGCAAGGTGTTTGAGGTCATGCCTTTAAAAATCCGAGCTTTGCTTTCAATGCCAGCAACCGGAAAACTGAATGAGAGGTTTTTTATTCCCGTAAGTGTGTAAAAATGAGTGGCAATGGCTGAAATATATAAATGATTATCCCTGATGTTGTGGGTTTTAGCAATGGATACTATTTTTTCGTTAATGCTATCGTCGATGCATCGCTCTTCTTTTAATATGTTTCTGTCATAGGGAGTGTGGCTTAGGAAGGATAGTCGACTTGATTCGTTCGATTCGTTGTAGTAGCGAGTCCAAAATTTTTCATCGAGAGATAATCTTTTTGATTCTAGATATGCGATGTCTTTTCTTGCGAGTAAGTCAGCACCGTAGGATAACGCCTCCTGGGGTTCTTTTCCGGAGATTAATTCGTCATATCTTTCACTGATACGCTGAGAGATTAATGCCATGCTCCGACCATCCATCAGCACATGGTGACAGCGCTGATAATAAATAAATTTATTTTTCGCCAAGCAAATCAATGAAAACTTGAACAGTTCGGCATCCTCAACGGAGACCAGGGTGGTGATATCTGCCTGAACCCAGGCATCTAAATCAAACCTTTGCTCTGAGTCATCGGTGAACTCAATGAGCTGTAACTGGCCGGTGATGTTGCTATCGGTAAACTGGTATAAGTCGCCTTCGACAACGGCAAAGCGACTTTTCAATCCGGGTGTTTCTGCCACAATATCGCTGACTGCTTTTTCGAATGCAGGGACATGTAAATCCCCATTGATTTCTGCATATTCTGAAATATTAAACGGTAGGTCTGGCGACAGTTGTTGCATCAGCCAAACCTCTCTTTGCCCTAAGGTTACTGGGGAGTAAATACAGCTTCCGTTATTCTGCTTGATATTGTCCATTTTTTTATTTCCCTTTTGGATTAATACCGATAGCATTCATTTGTTTAATGAATGATTTAAGTGGGTGCTATCTTTGAAATGCAACGCTAGCTATAAGTATGCAGCCGCAGGTTGCGCGGTGTTTTTATACCGGACGGGCTACATTATATTAATTCTTATATCATTTAAAGCGAGATAACACGCTTAAACATTAAATGAAACCTAAATGAAGTGGCTTGTATTATGGCGGCGGGGATGAGTTTTGATTTACCATCTTAATAAGAAAGGGCTGGTTTGTGTTGAGGTAATTCCTGGTTTATTGTCATTTTATTTTATAAACCAACTGACCAGAGAGGCGATTAATAGCCGTATTTTTCTGAGTTACAGGTACTCTGTTTCCTAACTTCTGATCGGCCCCCAGAAGTTGGGCCAGGGTCATGGATTGGACAACTCATTCATTATCGAAGTTTGAGCCTTGGATTATGCTGACCGCACCCTTGATGCGGATCGGGCGTTCAATACTTGTTTTTAGCCTCTAACGACATTTTTTGGCTGGCATAAACAAAAAAGGGTGGTTTTTCGCCAAATAAGGTGATATTTGTGCTTAATTCAACAAGATGTGTGCAAAAAACGCGCAATCCAACACATCAGATCACCATAAAGCAGCACAATGAGGTATCTTATATCCCGATTTCATCCCTTTAACGGATCCTAGACCCATTATGATTATCAAACCTAAGGTTCGCGGCTTTATCTGTACCACCACTCATCCGGTCGGTTGTGAAGCCAATGTTCGTCGTCAGATTGCCTACACCAAAGCGCAGGGCAAGATTGCCAATGGCCCTAAACGTGTGCTGGTGATCGGTGCATCTACCGGTTATGGTCTGGCTTCCCGTATTGCCACCGCCTTTGGCAGCGACGCCGCCACCATCGGCGTGTTCTTCGAGAAAGCGGGCAGCGAAGGCAAAACCGCCACCGCTGGCTGGTACAACTCGGCCGCTTTTGACAAAGCCGCTAAAGAAGCTGGGCTGTACGCAAAAAGCGTCAATGGTGATGCCTTCTCCAACGAATGCCGTGCCAAAGTGATTGAGCTGATCAAAGCCGATCTGGGCCAGATCGATTTGGTGGTTTACTCGCTGGCCTCGCCGGTGCGTAAAATGCCGGAAACTGGCGAAGTCGTGCGTTCTGCACTGAAGCCAATCGGTGAGGTTTACACCACCACAGCCATCGACACCAACAAAGACCAAATCATCACCGCCACGGTTGAACCGGCGAGCGAAGAAGAGATCCAGAACACCATCACCGTCATGGGCGGCCAGGATTGGGAACTGTGGATGTCGGCGCTGGAAGAAGCGGGCGTGCTGGCCGAAGGTGCCAAGTCTGTTGCCTACTCCTATATCGGTACCGACCTGACCTGGCCAATCTACTGGCACGGGACACTGGGCCGCGCCAAAGAGGACTTGGATCGTGCAGCTACTGCCATCCGTGGCGATCTGGCTGCCAAGGGCGGCACCGCACATGTTGCCGTACTGAAATCCGTAGTCACTCAGGCTTCCTCGGCCATCCCGGTCATGCCGCTGTATATCTCTATGGCCTTCAAAATCATGAAGGAGAAGGGCATTCACGAAGGCTGCATGGAACAGGTTTCCCGTTTGATGCACACCCGTCTGTATGGCGAAGAGATGCCGCTGGACGATCATGCCCGTATCCGTATGGATGACTGGGAACTGCGTGATGATGTGCAACAGGCTTGCCGCGATCTGTGGCCGTCAATCACTTCGGAAAACCTGAGCGAGCTGACCGATTACACCGGCTACAAGCAGGAGTTCCTGCGCCTGTTCGGTTTTGGTCTGGAAGAAGTGGATTATGATGCGGACGTTAATCCAGACGTGCGTTTCGACGTGGTAGAGCTTTAATTCCTACCCCAGAATGTCAAACAGGGCCCAATTGGGCCCTGTTTGTTTTTTAACGCACCGAAATCAATCCTCATCGTCGTGCTCGTCGTCTTCATCCATGACGATCGGGCAGTCAAAGTCATCCGGTTTGAGCACCAGCAGGTCACACTTCAGATGATCGATCACCTGTTCCGCGGTATTGCCGATAAATGCGGCAGAAATACCGGTGCGGCCCAAGGAACCTAACACCACCACGCCCGCTTGCAAGTGCTCGGCCAAATCCGGGATCACTTCCTCCGGCAAGCCTTTCTCCACGTGGGTGAATTCTTCGTTGATATGGAATTTTTGCCTTAGCGCCTTCATGGCGATCAGGTGCTGCCCGCGGATCGCATCGTTATAGATGCTGGGGTCAAAATCGGGCAGTTCGATGGCGATATTGATCGGGGTGACCGGATAGGCCCCCACCAGGTGCACTTCGGTTTGATTGACGTTTTGCGCCAGTTCGAGCGTTTCTTTCACCAGACGGATATTCAGTGGGTCATGATAAGGCTCTTCGCTGGATAGATTAACCGCCACCAGCGCTTTACCCCCTTCAGGCCAGGGTTGGTCTTTCACCATCCATACCGGGCTAGGGCATTTGCGCAGCAGATGCCAGTCCGTCGGGGTGAAGATCACCGATTCTAGTCGGTCGTGCTGATGGGCCATTTTCAACAGTAAATCGTGCTTGCCGCTCAGCACTTCCTGAATGATCGCCTCATAGGGGCGATTGTGCCACACCACTTTGATTTCAATGGGGACACCGTCTTCGAGATAGAAGCGGCATTGCTCTTTAATCCACGCCGCCCGTTGGCTGATCACCCCTTGGCGCATCGCCGTTCTTTCGTCTGGGGAAAGCAGAGTGGTCATTTCGTAAGAGAAATCATAGATAGGAAGGAAGGCCTTAATCCGCCCACCGTTCCGCTTGATCAGGTAAACCGCCCGGCGCAGCGCCGGTTGATCGTCCTGATTGGGGTCAATAGCCACCAGAAGATTCTGATACTTTGCCATAGGGCCTCCTTACAGCTGTAGATCAACAGTCTGTTCAATTACAGAGTAACCCAACATAACAGCAGCAGAAAGGGGGCGGGCCAACAATTTCAGCGAATCATTGGCCCAGTAGAGATCAGGCGCTTACGGAGACGTTGATGCGTGAGGCTCCCGCCAGCTGTGACAGGGCGTCTGCGTTTTCGATGGTGATGTATTTGCCTTTCACGCTGAGGATTTCGCTTTTCTGGAAGCGCCCCAACAGGCGGCTGATGGTTTCCACCGTCAGGCCCAGATAGTTGCCGATATCGCCACGGGTCATGGTTAAACGGAACTCACGCGGTGAGAAGCCCCGTTCGGCAAAGCGGTGCGACAGGTTATACACGAAAGCGGCCAGGCGCTCTTCGGCGTTTTTCTTCGACAGCAGCAGGATCATATCCTGGTCGCCTTTGATCTCACCGCTCATCAACCGCATGATTTGCTGGCGCAGATTAGGCATTTTGCCCGAGAGATCGTCCAGCGTTTCAAACGGGATCTCACAGACCATGGAGGTTTCCAGTGCCTGTGCGAAGCTTGGGTGGTTCAGGCCACCGATGGCGTCAAAGCCTACCAGATCGCCCGCCAGGTGGAAGCCGGTAATCTGTTCGTCGCCCTGTTCGGTGATGGTGTAGCTTTTGATGGTCCCGGAGCGGATGGCGTACAGTGATTTCAGTTCGTCACCGGCTTTAAACAGCGTTTGGCCTTTCTGGATCGGTTTTTTCCTCTCGATGATGTTGTCGAGTTGGTCCAGTTCATGCGTATTCAGCGTAAAAGGAATACACAATTGGCTGATACTGCAGTCTTGGCAATGGATCGCACAACCACCAGACTGGATACGACGAATCACGCGTTTTTCCGGGATCATAGATTAAGCTCACGCAATAATTGATATGAGTCAATTTTAACATCTTTTATGGCAGGTGATAAGTACAGCAAGAACAAGAACGGCAATGTTTTGGGTGATTTTTAAACAGACCTGTTGCTCATCATTCTGTAGCATACTGATGTTTAGTGATTTATCTACTTTGGCAAAGCCAGGCTGAAATTGACTAACGCCATATAAAAACGAATAAATTCTGCAGAATCATCGGCTTTTTACGATTAGTCTTAGTGATTGCAGGGGGTTGGCGGATAGATATCCTTCATCCGAGATGATCACGCTGGTTGACTGGTAAGTATTTCAACACAATTTTGGGCATGAATGGCCAGCGAACTCGATCGGCGGCTGACCAGTGTCAATCTGCACCAATGGCCGGAAAAACCGGTGATTGCTCTGGCTGGGGGGAAAGCATCAGGCCATTGTGCCGCCTTGTTTGGCCGCTGGATCAACGGCCTGGTGACGGATGAGGAGAGTGCGTGGGCGCTGCTGGCCGATTAAATCAAGTCCCGGGGCAGAAAACCTTCATGTTTCAGCAGCCATTGCTTGCGCTGCACCCCTCCGGCATAACCGGTCAGCGCGCCCTGTGAGCCGATCACTCGGTGGCAGGGAACCACGATACTGATCGGGTTAGTACCGTTAGCCATGCCAACTGCGCGTGAAGCGGTTGGCCTGCCTATACGCTTGGCCAATTCCCCGTAGGTAATGATTTCCCCACAGGGGATTTGCCGCAGTTGCTGCCAGACGGTACGCTGGAACTCGGTGCCCTCAGTCATCACCGGCACCGTATCGATGGCTGCCAACTCGCCGGCAAAATAGCGCTGCATCACTTCCGTCAGGCCGCCCGGGTTGGCTTGTTTCTGTATCACGAAGGGTGAGGCACGATAATGGCTGTTGAGCAGTTTCATCAGGCGAGCCTCGTGATCGGTCCAGTCCAGCGCGCGCATCCGTCCTTGCTCATCCCCGATCAACACCAGTTCACCGACTGGCGTCGGCATACGATCAATAAAAAAGGTCTGCATGTTGTCCACTCCTTGCGTTTGATAAGGCGATTATTACATGAAAAAGCCGGATGTGATGGCGGATTTCGGACATGCTGATCAGGCGGGGTTATAGGGAAAAACAGGGTACACCCAAGTAGGTATACCCTGAGAGGTCAAACGCTAGAAAATGTTTATAAAACCACAAAATTATTTTCAATGACTAATTGTATGACAATAAATTTCGTCGATTAGGATTAATTGTAAATTAACGTAATTCGTTGTAGAGAAGGGTCATTAAACACCAATTCACGAATGGGTTTGCCCATTAATTCTGAACCCATATTATCCAATGGCATTTGGATAAACTCATTAGTGTTGACGGCGGTTTCACGATAGCAACTGGATATATATTGACCATTATCGCGCGCAATCTCGCAGGTTGGAGCGCTGATTTTTCCGGAAAACTGGATGCTCCCAGTGATGGTGTCATGGCTAACTGGTTGTTTTGAATGGGCTGAAAGTGGTAAGGCTGCCAGTATGGCCAAAGCCGCAATAATAGATTTCATAAGCTATTCCTATTAGCATAAAGTAAAACTATCCATTAACAAAAAAGTCGATTTTTGTCTAAAAAACAAACTTCTATTGCCGGGTAACTTAATTTCCAACGTTACTATAATGTATTGGGTAAATAATAATAACAGCAATCGTTCGTTAATTGAATTTAATAGTAGGGATGGCCCGGCAGTAAAACCATGATTTAGATCATAGTGAGGGGAATTTAGAGGGTGATGTGAGAATTATTACTTTTTGACGCTGCTTATAATAACGGATGTGACTTTAAATAGCGAAATCAATGTTAAGGCCGCATATTCAGCGTTATTCTGCGGCCCTTAATCTTACTCTTTAGCGTTACAACATGCCTGCGCTGCCACAGATACGGATCTTTTCTGCTACCACTTCTTTCATCGCCAGTTTGCCCGGGACGATGTATTTACGCGGATCGTTGGCCTCCGGATGTTGGGAGAAATAGCTCTTCACTGCATCGGCAAAGGCGATTTTGAGTTCGGTAGCCACGTTCACCTTACACACCCCCAGCGAGATGGCTCGCTTGACCATCGCTTCCGGGATACCGGAGGCGCCGTGCAGCACCAACGGGATCTCCAGCTGTTCGCGGATCAGCGCCAGACGGTCAAAATCCAGTTTTGGCTCCCCGTGGTACAGCCCATGAGCCGAACCGATGGCGACGGCGAGGGAGTCGATCCCGGTAGCCGTGACAAACTCGCGGGCGGCTTTTGGATCGGTATAAAAACCGTCTGCGGCATCGACAATCAGATCGTCTTCCTGGCCACCCAGACGGCCCAGTTCAGCTTCTACGCTAGCCCCATAGCGATGGCATAACGCGACGGCCTGCGCAACCAGCGCGATGTTCTGTTCAAATGGCAGGTGTGAGCCATCGATCATCACCGAGCGGATCCCGGCTCTGACCTTGGTGGCGATATCCTCGATTTCTTCGTGATGGTCGAGATGCAGCGCCAGCGGCAGATCATAGCGCTGGGCTGCCGAACGGCAAATTCCCACCAGATAGTCGGTACCCGCATAGCTGAAGGTGCCCGGCGTCCCGGCCATGATCACCGGGGATTGCAGTTCGGCGGCGGTTTCTGCCACCACCTGTACCGTTTCAAGATTGTGCACGTTGAACGCCGGCACGGCATAGCCCTGTCTTTGCGCTTTCAACAACATTTCACGGTTGGATATCAGGTACATAACGGCTCCTTACAGCTCGGTAGCAGAGTAGGGATAGATGGTCACGCCTTTTACCACGCGGTTGACTTCCCCGGTTGGGCAAGGGTTATCCGGCGTCAGGCCGCGCGCCAGCGAGGTTTCAAACGCCAGCATCTGAGCGAACAGCAGATAGGGGAATAACAGCCAGATATCGTCGTCGGCATGATGCAAATCGGACTGGCCCGTTTTCTCCATTGGCGAGTTGCCAAGGCCAACCATCTGCTTGGCCAGACCATCGCGCTGGAGTTCGTCCCATAGATCCTGTTCATAACGTTCGGTATAGCGGTTGCAGGAGAACATCAGCAGCACCAGCGTCTGCGGATCGACCATAAATTTTGGGCCGTGACGCAGGCCCAGCGGCGAGTCATAGCGGGTGACGATCTGCCCGGCGGTCAGTTCCAGCATTTTCAACGAGGCTTCCTCCGCCAGGCCGGTGAAACAGCTACTGCCGAGTACGATGTAACGGCGAAAGCCGCTGCTGGCCAGCGCCTTCACTTGGGAATGCAGCGTTTCACGCAGTGCTTTACAGCGCTCGATCATCTGCGCCAGGGGGGGCTGGGTGGCGCTCAGGGAATAGGGGCCTAACAGCAGCGCGGTGCTGAGCATCATGCAGCTGAAACTGGAGGTCATGGCGAAGCTCTGGTCGTTGGAGCCCTGTGGCATCACCAGGGCACAGACGTTCTTACGGCCATGCGCGTAGTTGGCCAACTGGCTGTCCGGGTTGCACACCAGCATCAGGTGATAGCACTGGGGGAGCAGTTGATCTGCCAGCGCTACCGAGGCGACGCTTTCCGGGCTGTTGCCGGAGCGGGCGAAAGAGACCAGCAGCGTCGGGCGTGATGGATCGAGAAATTGCTGCGGATTGGCGACGATATCGGTGGTGCCATAGGCCGCAACATCCCGGCCGGTTTTTTCCCTCAGCCACGGGGCCAAGGCCCGACCGGCAAAGGCTGAACTGCCAGCACCGCACAGCACAATCAGTAGGCGCGGGTTTTGCAGCAACGGCGTCAGGAAAGCGGAGCATTGTTCCTGTTGGGCGACCAGCTGCTGGTGCAAGGCAGCCCAGAGGTCCGGCTGCTGCCAAATCTCACGTGCGGTATGCAGTGCATGATGTTGCTCCAGCCAGTCCGCATCGTAAGAAAAATAACCTGTCATAGTGGTAACTCCTTAAAAAATAAAACGGTTAATGCGCGATAAATATCTGTGGATGCGGTGTGGTCCGGTGCTGTTGGTTGCCCCTCACCCTCACCCTCACCCTCACCCTCTCCCACAGGAAGAGGGGATCGAACGGTGCCACCGGCCAACTCTCGAGTTCGCCACAAAACAGCTCCTGTACCTGACAGCTCTTGTCCTGTAGTGGACGATCGAAGGCGAACGGCTTGTTGAGCATGGCACCACCGTAAGCGCGAACTGCGCAGCCACTTTTTCCAGATGGTGCAGATCGCTGCGAATGGTGACGGTAGAGACGGCAAACTGGCTGCTCAATTGCTCCACGCGCACCGTGCCCTCAAGGCATAGCTGGTCGATAATGAGTTCCCGCCGTTTTACGGTATTGATCATGAATAGCTGACTCCTGATTTACACGTAGCAAACCCCGGCCGTGGCATAGGAACCACAGCAACCGTTACAGGCGTATTTTCAGTCTTCCGTTGCAAATTACAGCAAACGAAACCGCGCAACGCAATCGAAAAATTAAAATATAATCTTATATTTCAACTGGTTATTATCATGCTATCTTTCGGTTGGTCATAAACTGAAAGCATCATGGAAATAAACCGAAAACCGGTAATGCCTTATTTATCCGGCTAATATCCCCTTGGCCGGGCCGATTAATTCCGCCGTGGACGAAAGCTACCCACGGTGATTAATGCGAGTGAGCTTTCCTTAAATTTTTTATTGCCAGCTTTGGCGCAACAGTGCCGCACCGCGAACGCCGTTGCTGTCGCCATACACCGGGGGATAAACCATCGCTGGTTCCGTCCCTGGCAGTAACCAGCGGATCATGGCGACGGGCTACTGGCCAATGCCCGTATTGCGGCTGCGCTATAACCGTCAGCGGCGCTCAGGGAAAAGCGCGATTTCATCTTTTCGTCATCAAACGGTCATGTTCAGGTCATGACGCTGGCTTAAGTTTGCAGCGACTAGGCCAGGAGATGACCCGATGTTTACTTTGGATAGCCTGCTGCAAGATGTCTTCCCACAGCATTCGCCCCCAGCCTGGCAGCGTAACCTGCTAAGAACCTTACTGCGTGAAAAAGAATTCAAACAGTTTGCCGCCGACTATCCGCACCTGAAAGGGTTGGATCTGATCGAGCAGGTGGTGGACTACTTTAATTTGAGCTGTGAACTGGTGGATGGCGATCTGGAAAATATCCCCAGCCAGGGCCCGGTGGTGTTGGTTGCCAACCATCCTATTGGTTCGCTGGATGGCTTGGTGCTGTTGCGGACGGTGGCGGCGGTACGGCCAGACGTCAAGGTCGTGGCCAACCAGCTACTGAGCTGTATCGAACCCTTGCGCAACCTGTTTGTGCCGGTTGATAACCTGGGCAACCGTACCAACCGCCAGCAGATCGCAGCCATGCAGGCCCAGTTGGATAATCAGGGCGTGTTGATCCTGTTCCCGGCGGGTGAAGTGTCCCGCATGAGTCCCAAAGGGATACGCGATGGCCACTGGCATACCGGATTTCTGCGGCTGGCCGCCAAGGCGCGAGCACCGATCGTACCGATCCATATCAGCGCCCGAAACAGCAGTCTGTTCTATCTGACCTCGCTGATTTATCGCCCGTTATCCAGCTTGTTGTTGGTGCGTGAGATGTTCAAGCAGCGGGGTGGACGGATCAAAATCCGCATTGGCGGGCGCATTCCGTTTGCCCATTGGCACGATGGCCATACTCAAGCACGCGATCTTGCCGAGCGTTTCCGCCGCCATGTCTATCGGCTTGGTCAGGGTAAACCGGGGCTGTTTACCAGCGAATCGGCCATTGCCTTGGCGGAAGATCGCCTCGAGCTGAAAAAAGCGTTGGCGGCCTGCGAACGGTTGGGCGTTACGCCGGATGGCAAAACCATTTTCCTTTATCGCCGCCAGGGAGAAGCGCGAGCACCGATCTTGCGGGAACTTGGCCGCCTGCGTGAGATTGCATTCCGTGCCGTGGGCGAAGGTTCGGGGCGGCGGCGGGATTTGGACAGCTATGACGACGACTATTATCACCTGGTACTGTGGGATGAGGAGGAACTGGAAATTGTTGGTGCCTATCGCTTTATTCCTACGGCACCGCAGCTGGCTAACAAAGGGCTGGAAGGCATCTATAGCAACAGCCTGTTCCATTACGATCGCGATATGACTCCGATCCTTGAGCAGGGGATTGAGCTGGGCCGAAGTTTTATTCAACCCGCATATTGGGGGAAGCGTGGCCTGGATTACCTGTGGCTTGGCATTGGGGCCTACCTGGCCAAATATCCGCAGTATCGGTATCTGTTCGGCCCAGTGTCGATTTCCGGCGGTATGCCGATTGCCGCTCGCGATTTATTGATTGCCTTCTATCGCCTCTATTTCTCTTCAGACCTTGCCATTGCCCAGTCGCGGCAGCCTTATCCGGCTTCTTTGCCGCAGGTATTGGCCCAATTTGCCGGTGACGATTATCAGCAAGATTTGCTGCGTCTGAAAAGTCTGTTGAGCAACCTTGGCTGCTCGATCCCGACCTTGTATAAGCAATACACCGAGCTGTGTGAACCCGGTGGCGTGCAGTTTATCGATTTCGGTACCGATCCGGCGTTTAACCACTGTATCGATGGCCTGGTGTTGGTCGATCTGACACGGCTGAAGCCTGCCCGCTATCAGCGCTATATTGCCGCTCATCTTTGCTCAGTGACTGTGCCCATTCATACAATCAATGGGCCATGACATACCGGCTCCGTTTTGACCGAACGTGCGGCTGTACCAAATTCTCCCGTGGGAAATTGGTAGCCGGTGAGAGGATCACCTAAAATTAGCGGTTTCTTTCGCCGGAGTGTCCTATGTACCACCCCTATACCCCAACCTTGTTGTCTGCGGACGAGCCAGCGGCCGTCAGCGTCGAGCGGCCACAGGCGACTTCGCCTTTCTTGCTGCTGTGCGATCATGCGGGCCAGGCCATCCCAAAACGTCTGGGCGATCTTGGTCTGGCCAGTGGCGATATCGATCGGCATATTGGCTGGGATATCGGTGCGCTGGCGGTTTCCCGCCTGCTGGCTCAGCAGTTGGATGCGACATTAATCCATCAACACTACTCACGTTTGGTGATCGACTGTAACCGAACGCCGGGTATTGCCAGTTCGATCCCTCCGTTATCGGAAGTTACGCCAATACCTGGCAACCGAGGGATCAGCGCGGCCGAAGCGGGGGCCCGTGAACAGGAAATTTTTCAGCCTTACCATCAGGCGATCGCCACCACCTTAGCCGCTCGCCGTGCCAATAACCAACCCTGCGCGGTGATCGCCATGCATAGTTTCACGCCGGTGTTTAAAGGCGATGCGCGGCCGTGGCAGGTTGGGTTGCTGTTTAACCGTCATCCACAATTTGCCCTGCTGCTGGCAGAGTTGCTGCGTGCAGAAGGGGATTTACAGGTCGGCATCAACGAGCCCTATGCGATGAGCGATGAGACCGACTACACGCTGCCGATCCATGCGGAACGCCATGAGTTACCCTATGTCGGCATTGAGATCCGCCAGGATTTAATCGGGGATAGTGCAGGCCAGGCAGCATGGGCTGCTCGTTTTTCCCGGCTATTGCCATTATTATGGCGACGCTGGGAAATTTGACTTTAGTATTGATGGCGGTGATGATTGTATAAGGAAAGCGTTAGCGTCGATGGACAATGCTGGGAGTGACGGGTGGAATATATTGATAACGGACGGTTTATCAAGCAGGAGCGTTTTGAGGTACTGGCAATCTTACGCGACATTTATAAGCAAAGAACGCCGCTGCGAGTCGTTAATCAACAACATGAATTCACCGGCCAATTATTGAGCGTCGGCGCAGATAACATCGTCTTTGATTGTGATGCTCCGGAGCAAATCTCCGGTGGGAAATTCAGCATTGTGATTGAAAATCAGGATGCAAAAATCGAATTCTCCGTCGAACAGGCGCAACTGGCCGAGCATAACGACATGCCGGTTTACGAGGCGCGTTTGCCGAAGCAGTTGGTTTATATCCAACGCCGCCGCCAGTTACGCATCACGACACCTTATTGGCGTGAGTTCTTCTGCAACGGAGAACACAGCGATGGCACCCCGTATCAACTGCGTATCCACGATCTTTCGCCGGGTGGTGTTGGTTTGCGTATTGATGGCGCAGTACCCGACTATATGCAGCCGGGACTAGTGTTTAATAAGGCGCAGCTGGATTTGGGGGATTACGGCAAGTTCAAGGTGAATATGGAACTGATCGCCGTGAATGAAGATCATGATATTGATGGGGACCAAACGCATCATTTCATGCGCCTGTCCTGCCGTTTTCTCAAGATGGGGATGCTGACCGAACGCAAAATTCAAAGCGCGGTGTTTGCTTTTGAATTGGATTTCAACAAGAAGAAAAAACGCTGAGTGGCCGTGGCGCAGGGCCTGCCTGCGCCGTCTGCCGTTATTTCAGAGCCCGCAGGTGGCCGATCTCCTGCCAACCGTGACGCGCCGCATCTTCCAATACCGCACACACCTCATGGATCGCCGTTGGCACTGCCTTGCCGAAAGGTTCCCCTTGCAGCAAATGGGCAATTAACAGCGCGGTGAACATGTCGCCGGTCCCCTTCACCGGCGAATCGATTTTGGCATGGGTGAAGCTTTGCGCCTCGTCGGCGGTGACCAGCAGCAGGCCAACTTCTTTATCGCTGTTTGCCACGCCAGGTGCGCTGGTGACCAGTACCCACTGCGTATTGCCTTTGAGCAGCGCCCGTGCAGCCTGTTCGGTTTGCTCGCGCGTGCTCAACGCCATGCCGCACAACTGCTCCAGTTCGAAACCGTTCGGCGTCAGGCCATGGGCCAGATTGAGGTAAGGGGAACGATAACGTTCAACCAGACGTTTATCGACGTAAACCCCTTCGCCGTAGTCTCCCATCACCGGATCGATATAGATCTTGATGTCCGGATTGAGGGTAATCACCCGCGGTAGCCAGTCTGCCAGAATATGGCACTGCGCCACGTCACCCAGGTAACCGATAATGATGGCCCGCGCGCGGCACACGACTTCACGGGCGATCAAATCTTCCAGAAAACCGCTGAACCATTCGCTGGAGATCGCTCCCCCGTGCGGCGCGCCGTAATAGGGCGGGCAACCAAACAACACGCTCGGTACCTGCAACACCTCCAGGTTCTTCTTCAACAACGTGCGGTAGGCAATGCCATTCCCCACGCTACCGTAGACCACCTGCGACTGAATGGTGATCACATCAATGGGTGGTGGCCGCAGTTTAGAGCCTTGTTGCATGTGGACTTCCTTGGTTCATTGTTATTCAAGCGCAACGGTCGGCAGAGGTAACTCGCCGAGGTAGAGAAGTTTAACCTATTGAAGGGCATGGCTACAGTAGGTCGCGGGAGAGTTTGATAATTTTTCGTTGGATCGCTGGCGAGTTTTCCTGCGGCTAATCGTGATACGAATCACAAAGCTTACCGTTGTGGGTTGCCTGGCGATCGTGTCCGCGGTATTACTTGCGCCGTAGCCTAATCAGCTACCAATCATTTTTATGATGGCGTGTTACTGCGCAAGCAGGCAAGACCAAAATAGAAATGCACTTCTTCTGCCGAAGGGGAGCATTTTCATTTTGGTCTTTTTTTTGCTTTTTTTGCCGGGGAAAACCTATGGATTATAACAAGTTGGGCTTGGATATATTGGTACTGGTCGGGGGGAAGGCTAACGTCAGCAAGCTGACGCACTGCGCCACCCGCCTGCGGATGGAGTTTAACGACGATAGTCGGGTAGAGGCGAAAGCGATCGAAGCTTTGCCCGGCGTGATCAGCGTGGTCGAGCGTGGTGGCCAGTTCCAGATTGTGGTGGGCAACAACGTGCAGCAGACTTTCCGCGCGTTGCAAAAAGCGATTGGCCAACCGCAGGGCAAAGCGGGCGGACAGCCGAAAAGCAAAGCCAAGGGCGGTGTCTTTACGCAGATTATCAGCGTGATTTCGACCACCTTTACGCCGGTGATCCCGGCTATCACCGGCGCGGGGATGATCAAAGCGCTGCTGGCGATCCTCAAGTTAACTGGGGCGATCAGCGCGGCCAGCCCAACTTACCATTTGCTGGATACCATCGCCGATGCCGCCTTCTTTTTCCTGCCGGTGCTATTGGCTTATGGGGCCTCGATCAAGTTTGAGTGTAACCCTATTCTGGCCATGACCATCGCGGGAGCCTTGCTGCACCCGAATCTTGCCCAGATGCTGGCAGCCGGTTCGCCAATCGATTTCATTGGCATCCCGGTGCGGTTGGCCGATTATGCCGGTTCGGTGCTGCCGATCATCTTCACGGTGTGGCTGATGTCCTATATCGAGCGCTTTGCCGAAAAAGTCTCGCCGACCATGATTAAATTCTTCACCAAGCCGATGATCATCTTACTGGTCACTACGCCGCTAGCCTTGGTGGCGGTGGGGCCGTTCGGCATTTTCCTCAACGACCTGGTGGCCAGCGGCGCGGCGGTTATCGATGGCAAGGCCAGTTGGTTGATCCCGATGTTAATGGGCGGGCTGCAACCTTTCCTGGTGATCACCGGCACCGCGTGGGCGATGACGCCTATCGCCACCGGGCAGTTGAGTAAAAACGGTTTTGAGATGATTAATGGCCCCGGCATGTTGGCTTCCAACATTGCCCAGGGTGCGGCAACCCTGTGCGTGGCGTTCCGCACCAAGAACAAAAATCTGCGTCAGTTGGCCTCATCCGCCGGTTTCACCGCGCTGTTGGGGATCACCGAGCCTTCACTGTACGGTGTCACGCTGAAACTGCGTAAACCGCTGATCGCGGCCATGATCGGCGGCGGCTGTGCCGGCGTTTACGCGGGTGTTAGCGGTTTGGTGCGTTATGCCTTTGTTTCGCCGGGGTTGGCGGCATTACCGGCCTTTATCGGCGAAAATCCGCTGAATATCGTGCACGCTCTTATTACCTGCGTCATCGCCATCGTCGTGACCTTTGCCTTGACCTGGATCCTGGGTTTTGAGGATCCGGTTGATGAAGAGGAGGCAACAGTCACAGACAGCGCACCGTCTGGTGATGACGCGTTGCTGTACAGCCCGCTAGCAGGCCAACTGCTGGCGCTGGAGCAGGTGAATGACGACGTATTCTCGCAAGGGTTGTTGGGTAAGGGCGTGGCGATTGTGCCTGAGCAAGGCGTGCTGTGTGCCCCCGTGAATGGGGAAGTCGTGACTTTCCTGCCTTCGAAACATGCCGTGGGCATCAAGGCCGATAACGGTATGGAAGTGCTGATGCATATCGGCATCGATACCGTCAATCTCAACGGTGAGCATTTCAGCTCTCAACTGCAGGTGGGCGATCGGGTGAACATAGGTGATGAACTGGTGCGTTTTGATATTGCCGCCATTACCGCGCTGGGCTACGACATCATCACCCCAGTGCTGGTGGTCAACAGCGAGCAGTATCCGCACCTGAGCTACCGGCAGCCTGGCCCGGTGAACTTTGGTGAGCAAATTGTCGCGCTGAATATTGAGGAGCTAACAACATGATTTACCAACAGCTGAACGATTTTCCGCCAGGCTTCCTGTGGGGAGCCTCAACCTCGGCTTATCAGGTTGAAGGAGCATGGGACGCAGATGGTAAAAGCCCTTCAATTGTCGATATGCTCGATCATCCGACCGAAACGGCGGATTTTAAGGTGGCCAGCGATCATTACCACCGATTCCGTGAGGACGTTAAGCTGTTTGCCGAATTAGGGCTGAAGGCGTACCGTTTCTCCGTTGCCTGGACGCGTATTTTGCCCAACGGCACGGGCGAGGTGAATCAGCCTGGCCTGGCGTTTTATCGTGGCCTGATCGATGAACTGCTCAAGCACGGCATTGAACCGGTGGTCACGCTCTACCATTTCGATCTTCCCTATGTGCTGGAACAACAGGGAGGTTGGAGCAACCGGCAAACTATCGATGCCTTCGTGGACTATGCGGACGTGTTGTTCACTGCCTTTGGCGACAAGGTCAAGTATTGGCTGACCATCAACGAGCAGAACACCATGATCCTGCACCCTGGAGCCATCGGTGTGCCAAAGGGCGGCGAACTGCCTACGAAGTCGGTGCTTTATCAACAAAGCCACCATATGCTGGTGGCACAGGCGCGAGTCATGGCCTTGTGCCATCAGCGCTGCCCTGAGGGGAAAATTGGCCCGGCGATCAATACCACTTCCATGTATCAGGCAACCTGCCATCCGTTGGATGCCATCGCCGCCCACAACTGGGAAACGCTGCGCTGCTGGAGCTTTCTGGATGTTGCGGTACATGGCCGATACAATGCGTTGGCCTGGCGATATTTGCAGGATCGCGGTCTGGCCCCGCTGATTGAGGAAGGGGATGCGGAGTTACTGCTGCAAGGAAAGCCGGATTATGTAGCAATAAACTACTATTCCACCGCCACCATCGCTGCCAGCCGTGGCGATGCTTCTGACATCACGGCTCGTGCAGGGGATCAGCAAATCATGCTGGGTGAGCCGGGCGTGTATCGGGCAGCGGAAAACCCGTATGTCGACAAAACGCGCTATGGTTGGGTGATCGACCCCGTGGGCCTGCGGCTGACGTTGCGCAAGGTTTATGAACGTTATCATCTGCCGATATTAATTACTGAAAATGGCATCGGCGCGCCGGACCAGCTATTGCCCGGGGATATCATCAATGATGATTACCGCATCGATTTTATGCGTGCGCATATCGAACAGATGCAGTTGGCAATTAACGACGGCGTAGAACTGTTGGGCTATTGCCCATGGGCGGCAATCGATTTGGTCAGTACGCATCAGGGCTATGCCAAGCGCTATGGTTTTATCTATGTCAACCGGGGCGAGCAGGATCTGCACGATCTGCGGCGTATCAAGAAGAACAGTTTCGCCTGGTATCAGCGCCTGATTGCCTCGAACGGCCAACAACGTGGGTAACACAATGCAATGATGAAAGTCGTCAAGGTGCTCAATAACAGCCTGGTGCTGTCCACCGACAGCGATAACCGCGAAGTTATCGTGATGGGCAAGGGCATCGGGTTTAACAGCAAAGTGGGAGATGTGCTGGCTGCGGCCAGCATAGAAAAAGTCTATGTGGTGCAGAACGGTCAAACCGGTCACGACCATCTACGCCTGATAGAAGCCACGCCGGAGCAGCATATTGAACTGGTGCAGATGATCCTCAGGCTGGCCAACAGCCAGCTTGGTGGTCGGGTCAACGAACAGATCTTTTTCACCCTGGTGGATCATCTCAGCTTTGCTATTGAGCGCTGCCGTAAAGGCATCATCATTCAGAACCGGTTGTTGCATGAGGTAAAACGCTTTTATCCGCAGGAGTTTGCCGTGGCATTACAGGCGCTGGCGCAGATCAACCAGCGTTTGAATATCCTGTTGCCTGAGGCAGAGGCGGGGAACATTGCCTTTCACCTGGTCAATGGCCAGACCGACGTGCAGAGCATGGAGCACACGTTGTTGGCGGTGAAGATGCTGAAGGATATCTTCAACATCATCAAATACCATTTCCGTATCGATATTGCCACGGACTCGCTCAATTATTCGCGTTTCTTGCTGCATATGCAGTTTTTCATTCAACGGATGATCGATAACAAACAGGTAAAGTCGAAAGACGATTTCCTGTTCTCGCAGGCGACGAAAGAGTATCCCGAGGCCTATCGTTGCGCACAGGTGATCCGTGACTATGTGAAAAATCTGCTGGAAATGGAGATGTCCAACGACGAGCAACTGTATTTGGTCATCCATCTGACGCGGATTGTCGATCGGTACGATTAAGCTCGTTCAACAGCGAGTTCACCGTTTCTGCCACCTGGTGATAATGGTTCCGAAATGCATTAGACATCGAGGCTTGGCCGCGTGCATTATGCCAGAGAACAACTGAGATAATGTGGGAAACACAATGTCAGATCCTAATGCGCTACGGGGCCATGAAATGGCAAAGCCACCAAGCAATACTCAACTGTTTACCGGTTTTCTGATGCTTGGCCTGATCGGCTTTGGCGGGGTGCTGCCGCTGGCGCGCAGCATGTTGGTGGAACAACGCCGCTGGTTAACTGCTGAGCAGTTCACCGAGCTGCTGGGATTGTGCCAGCTCCTGCCGGGTGGCAACGTCATTAACCTTTCCGTAGCGGTGGGGATGGAGTTTCGCGGACTGCGTGGCGCGCTATGTGCTTTGCTCGGGCTGATCTGTGCCCCAACGGCGATTGTGGTCGGCCTGGGCGTGATTTATGCCCGCTACCAAAACGATGCCCATGTGCAACACGTGTTTGCCGGTTTAGCCGCAGCGGCGGCGGGTTTACTGCTCTCTACCGCTTTGAAAATGTTGTTGCCGCTGTGGGGGAAATGGTTGCCGTTAGCGATTGTCGCCATTGCTTTGGTGGCGATTGCCTGGTTACGCTTGCCATTGCTGCCTACCATGCTGGTGCTGGCCCCGCTAAGTATTCTGCTGGCCTGGAGGAAACCTTCATGATGGCGGTGCTAATCTCGTTGGCGATCATTTTTACCGAGCTTTCACTGATGGCGTTTGGCGGCGGCTTTACCATTCTGCCGGAAATGCAGCGCCAGGTGGTGGAAGTGCATCAATGGATGAGCGCCCAGGAATTTAGCGCACTGTTCGCCATGGCGCAGGCGGCTCCGGGGCCGAATATGATGATCGTGCCGCTGATTGGTTGGCACGTTGCGGGCTGGGCCGGGTTGTTGGTTTCCTCCGTAGCCAAGTTTGGGCCGTCGTCCATTGTCACCATTCTGGTGATGGGCGTATGGCGGCGTTTTAAAGATAAACCCTGGAGGCGTATCGTTCAGGTTGGGCTGGTGCCAGTTACGGTCGGGCTGGTTGCCGCCAGCGGCGTGCTGATTGCGCAGGCTTCGGCGACCAACTGGCGGCTAGCGATATTAATTGTGTTAGCGACGCTGCTGAGTATGAATAAACGTATTCATCCATTATGGGTCCTGGCGGGTGGGGCGGTGCTGGGATTAGTGATGGGTTAACTGGTTCATTAGGTCTTACCTGGTGGTGCTCTTAAGGGTAAATATGAGTGGAAAGAACCATGAAGCAAGCGTTTAAAAATGGCGTATTGGCGTTACTGCTGTTCAGCATGGCAGGGGCAGCCTGGAGTGAGCAAACCCTGGTTTTCGTTCGCCACGGTGAGAAGCCAGACAATAACAGTGGTCAACTGACCTGCAAAGGTTTTAACCGCGCCTTGGCACTGCCGGAGGTCTTGATCTCCCGCTTCGGTAAGCCTGAGGCCATTTATGCCGCTGGCCCCAAGAAAAATAAGCTGGGCAGCTCCATGCGGGCATTGACCACCATCACCCCAGCGGCCATTCGTCTTTCGCTGCCGGTAAATATCCAGTATCACGCCGATGACATCGCTGATTTGCAGACGGCTCTGCTGGACGATCGTTTCCGCAATGCCGTGGTGTATGTCTCTTGGGAACATCACAACCTGGTACAGGTGGTAAAAAATATTATCACCGCAGAGGGAGGCGATCCCCAGCAGGTGGCCAAATGGTCGGGTAGTGATTTTGACGGTATCTATGTTCTGACCATTAACCACGATGCTCCTGTCGACAAGATCCGCTTCGAACGTCAAACCGAAGGGCTTGACGACGTCGCAGATACTTGTCCAACCGGAGTGAAGTGACGATATCAGTGCAGAAATTCAGTCACCGGAGTCACTAGGGGCGCGGTACGGCCCTCCTATACATTCGGCAACCTTACCACTTTGATTTTCGCTATTTTTCAAGGTATAGGCTGGGTGGCACGCCAAGTACACGGCGGAATAGTGCCGTGAAGGCACTTGAACTCCCATAGCCAAGGTCCAGCGCAACGCGAGTAACCGATTCCCCATTGTTGAGGCGGGTGATAGCCGCCAGCAAACAGGCTTGTTGGCGCCACTCAGTAAAGCTCACCCCAGTTTGGGTCCGGAACACTCTGGTGAAAGTGCGCCGACTCATGCCTGCCTCAGCAGCCATTTTGTTGATATCGATAGAAAGCGAGGGATTTTCAATCAGTTGACGGCACAGTCGGGCTAAACGAGGTTCGCCTGGCAACGGAGTATTTAGCAACAGCGATGGCATAGCGGCAATTTCATCAAGCAACAGAGACATGATCTTGCCTTCTCTATTATTCAGGTCATAGAGCGCAGGCAAATCCACTGCCTGTACTAACAGGTTCTGTAGAAGCGGAGACACTCCAACTACCCGACAGTCATTGGATAGGCCTGCGGCACGAGCCGCGTCCGGGGTGAAAAATGCGTTCAACATGGTCACAGGGCCACGCATATGCATCTCATGGTCTATGCCTGCAGGTATCCAGCATGCCCGCTGTGGTGGAACAACCAGGTTTTCGTGCGCCGTAAACACGCTGATCGTCCCGGAAGCGGCATAGGCAAACTGGCTGCGACGATGTGTATGGGAGGGAAAAATCGAAGACGCCGGATAGTCATTTGCTGTGACTACGGCAATTCGTGGAATGTCTTCGTAGGGGTCGAGTAACGTATTACGCATGGCCCAAACTCTATAATAATTGACTCAATATTGAAAGCGAGCTGGTACTGCGGATCCTACAATGGCTACGGTAACGAAATCATCTGGCACATTCAGTTTATTAGGAGTCGATATGTCTAACACGTTTCACCGAGTAGGTAGTGGTCCGCATCCTGTCATTGTTCTTCACGGGTGGTTTGGTGATTGCCATGCTTTTGCGCCAATGGAGGACGCCCTCAGCCGCGATGAATTTACTTATATCTTTATGAACTACCGTGGATACGGGAGCATGAGCTCCGCAGTTGGCACTTATAGCATGGATGAAATTGCGATCGATACCTTATCCCTTGCAGATGAGCTTGGATTCGACACGTTTAGCTTGATAGGCCACTCGATGGGCGGAATGGCAATTGAACGTGTAGCGACCCTGGCCCCTGAGCGTGTGCGTGTGTTAATTCCTGTAGCACCGGTCCCTTGCTGTGGTGTGGCTTTCGACCCTGTAGGGCAAGCATTGTTTAATGGCGCAGCTGATAGCATCGAGAATAGAAGGGCCATAATCAATCGTAGTACTGGACAACGCCTTTCACGATCGTGGATCGACTGGAAAGCTGAGTATTCCATGGAGCGTTCGTCCAGAGCAGCTTTTGCCGCTTACTTGAATGCATGGAGTAACACCGATTTCAGCGCAGAGGTACAGGGTTTACCACACAGAGTTAAGGTGCTGATCGGGGAGCATGATCCGACATTCAACACGGATCTGATGCGTTCCACCTACCTTGCATGGTATCCGAGGGCTGAACTGGAAATACTTGAGAATTCAGGCCATTACCCAATGAATGAAGTGCCGCTCGCCCTGGCAACGAGCATAGAGAGCTTCCTGCGACAGGCCTGAACGGGGTTCTGTAGGGGCGCTGCATGCTGCGCCCAGATAGACAATCAATCGGTTAGCTCGGGGTCAACATATGTTCGACCGCTCCGAGTTCAGCAATATCGCCACTTTTAAGTGACAATATCACCGAGCTGCTTGGCGCCTGCGATGTAGCGTCAACATCCCCGGTTTGGAGAACATCACCAGATTGCCGAGTAGGATCAGGCACAGGCCGATCGCTGCATTCAGATGCCACTGGTAACCCTCATACAGAGTGGAGATCGTTAACGCCACCAGCGGGAACAGCAAGGTGCTGTAGGCAGCGGCGCCTGAGCCGATGCGGCCTAACAGGGTGAAATAGGCGGCAAAGGCGATCACCGAGCCAAAGATCGCCAGATAGAACAGCGAGCCCAGATAGTGAGTGGTGAACTCGAGCTGCAATGAAGCGCCCTGTGCCAGTGCGATGGCAAACATCAGCAGTGCGCCGTAGCTCATGGCGTAGGTATTGGTGGAAAGCATATCCAGTCCACGGCGTTGATGGCGAGTGCTGAGCATATTCCCCAGAGAAAAACCGTAGGTACCCAGAGCGCTCAACCCGATCCCTTTGAGCAATTCTGGCGCCATCTGAGTCGCCATCAGATCCTGCCAAAACAGCGCCACGATGCCGATCATGCCCAACAGCGCCGCAGGAAGCAGGTTGGGGCTAGGGCGTTGGCGGAAGAAAATCATGCTGTTAACTGCGTTGAACAACACCGCCATCGAGAAAATCACCGATTCCAGTCCGCTGCTGATATAGGCCGCCGCCAGGTAGAAACAGTAAAAGTTAAAGCCAAACACACAGCAGCCCTGCAACATACAGAACAGGTGGTCCCGCAGGCTAATGGCCCGCAGACGGCGTAGCGCCAGCATGGCCAGCCACATCACGGCGGCAGCAAGCAGGAAGCGGTAACCGATCGAAACGGGGATCGCAACCGTGCCTTGTTGCAGGGTAATCGCAATCCAGGTGGTGCCCCAAATCAGCACCACGGCAAGATACAGCAGCGTATTCATAGCTTCTCCTTGTAATGAGAGCGGGAGTATTCATCTTTTAGCGCCGTAACGATTTCAGCCTTTTGCGGCCAATTGCATATTCTTGCGCTTTTTTTGTTAAAAGCGCCCGGTGACAACTGGCATCCCGCGCTGCCACTCTTTAAACTGGAACGGCTTGGATCACAGGAATAGGGCAGCTATGGCATACCTGGCATTTGAAACACTGCACCAACATAAAGCCCGGTTGCACAACAGCGTGCAGCTGGGATCTGGCGTGCAATTGGCGGCCTGGTCCAACTGCAACGACCGTATCACCCAGGAAAGTGCCGATCACCACACCCTTAGCCTGTATGTGGCGGATGGTTATGAGTGCTATCAGAAGGTGCCAGGGGGGTGGCAGAACGGCGGCGGCCCGGATCGCTTTTGCATCATGCCGCGTCATTACGAATCCACCTGGGATGTACGCAGCAATCTCTCCTTTGTTCATCTGTATTGTACCGACCAGCATTTGCGCCATTTGGTGGAGCAGACCTGGGATCGCAGCCCGGCGTCTATCAACGTAGAGCCGCTGTCGTTTGCGGAAGATCCGCAGATCACATTGCTGTATCGCCAGTTTTTACTTAATCACGACTGGCAAGATCGTGCCAACCAGCTGGCATTGAGCAGTGCTTCCACGCTGTTGATGTCACATATGCTCCAGCGCTACACCCAGTTGCAATGGCGGCTGCCCAGCGTGCGTGGTGGGCTGGCTCCGGGCGTACTGAAACGGGTACAGGAGTTTATCGATCACCATCTCGATCAACCATTGGTGCTGGCAGACTTGGCTGCTCAGGCAGAATTGAGCGAGTTTCATTTTGCCCGCATGTTTAAACACAGCACCGGACAGGCACCGCATCAGTATGTGATGCAGGTACGTTTGCAACAGGCGGAGAAATTACTGCGCAACACGCTGATGCCGCTAACCCAGATTGCGCTGGACTGCGGTTTCAGCTCGGCCAGCCATTTCAGCCACCGTTTCAAAACGAGCTATGGCTATACGCCGATACGGCTGCGGCAGCAAAGTCGTTAATCCCTAAGGAGATTTGGCGTAGCGGATATGGCAAAGGCCACCCAAGCGCTGCTGGGTCAGGGCTATCAACTGTTGTCTGGAACCGTGGGGACAGAGACGTTGCTGGGAGACAGTGACGAAGTGCAACATTAAACGCGTTTGTTTTTACTTTCTTACAAACTGCAACCTTCTGGCAATCTGGCTCAGGTTAGACTTAGCTGATAAATAACAAGTTAAATCGCAGGTTTAACAGTGGCTTCTCCAACCAAGAAAAACGGTAAAAACTACTCGACGGCGCGTTTTGGCTGGATTTGTGCAGGCATCTTGGTCTGCTTTTTTCTATTGATGTTCCGGGTTGGCTATTTACAGCTGCTGGAACATCAACAGTTGGCCGATCAGGCTGACCAGCGTTCAATTCGTACCCAGGTAGTGCCCACCAACCGTGCGATGATCACCGATCGTTACGATGAGGCGCTGGCGGTCAGCGTTTCTTCCAAAGATATCGTATTGGATCCCAAACATATTCTCGATACCCAAACCGATACCAGCACCGACCGTTGGCAAAGTTTGGCCAACGTGTTGAAAATGCCGCTTGCTGATGTTCAGCACCTGATCCAGGCCAACGCCCGTAAGCGCTTTGTCTATCTGGCACGTAAGGTGGAGGATGACAATGCGGCCTATATCAGTAAGCTGCACCTGACCGGCGTTAGCACCGAGCAGGACTTCAGCCGTTTCTATCCCATGGGGCAAGACGCTGCCGGGCTGATTGGCATTGTGGGGCAGGATAACCAGGGACTGGAGGGGATTGAGCTGGGGTTCAACCCGCTGTTGCAGGGTAAAAACGGCCTGCGTGTCTATCAGAAAGACGGCAGCGGTGCGGTCATCGGTGTGATCAAAAACGTTGACCCGGTGCCGCCACCGAACGTGACGCTAAGCATCGACAAATTTATTCAGTACGTGCTGTTTTCGCAAATCCGCGATGGAGTGCTCGCGAACCAGGCCGACTCTGGCTGTGCGGTGCTGGTGAAGGTGAGTACCGGTGAGATCCTCGGTATGGCCAGCTATCCCTCTTTCAACCCCAATAACTATGCCAATACGCCGGCGAAAGACATACATAATGTCTGCAGCAGCGACAGCTTTGAACCCGGCTCGACGGTTAAACCGGTGGTGGTGATGGTGGGGTTGGATCATAAGTTGATCCGGCCTGATACCGTGCTGGATACTACGCCTTATACGGTGAACGGCCATCTGATCAAAGACGTGGGCCATTGGTCGAAACTGACCATTACCGGCGTGCTGCAAAAATCCAGCGATATTGCGGTTTCGCATATTGCGTTGGCGCTACCCGCCACGGTGTTGCCCGACGTTTATCGCAGTTTTGGTCTTGGGCGGCCAACCGATCTGGGGATGGGTAACGAAAGTAGCGGCTATTTACCCGCTCACCGCGCACGCTGGGCCGATATTGAGCGAGCCACCTTCTCCTTTGGCTACGGTTTGCGCGTTACGCCGCTGCAGATGGTGCGTGAATACGCCACCATCGGTTCATTCGGTGTTTATCGTCCACTTTCCATCACTAAAGTGACGCCGCCGGTCATGGGGCAGCAAGTCATGTCAGCTGAGGTGGTAAAAACCGTGGTGCATATGATGGAGAGCGATGCGTTGCCTGGGGGGAGCGGCCTCAGTGCCGCAGTGCCTGGTTATCGCTTGGCGATCAAGACGGGTACAGCTGAGAAGATGGGGCCAAACGGCAAGTATGATGGCGGCTATATCAACTATACCGCAGGCGTGGCACCGGCCAGCGATCCGCAGGTGGCCCTGGTGGTGATGGTCAATAACCCCAAGGCAGGCAAACACTTTGGTGGCTCGGTGGCGGGGCCGGTATTTGGCAAGATTATGGCCCAGGTACTGGAACATATGAATATCTTGCCGGATGCCCAACCGTTGAAGGTGGTGGCGGTAGCCGAGCCCTCATCCCAACCCTCTCCCACAGGGAGAGGAAGCTAGTACGGAGTTGTATTCATGACAGGCATTAATCCGTAACTGATGTAGAGGACGAATGCTGTCGCCAAGATGTAGCACAATCGATTCCCTCTCCAACAGGTGTAGAGGACGAATGCTATCGCCAAGATGTAGCACGGTCGGTTCCCTCTCCCTTTGGGAGAGGGTTAGGGTGAGGGGCCATTACTTCTCCATCACCCGCAGATCGATCCTGAGGTTTTTGGCACTATTGGTTTCGCTATCGTTAGGCACCAAGAGGTTAGCCGAGCCGAAACCTTCTGCACTGATACGGCTTTCCCCAATCCCCATTTTTACCAACGCCCTGCGTACCGCATCGGCATGATCCTGCGATAAACGCCGATCCATCTGTTCATTGGCCGACAGATCGGTATATGCCCCCAGTTGGATCTCCACATTCGGGTAAGCGCGCAGAATATCGACGATATTCCTCAGTTGTTCCTGTGACGCAGGGGTTAACTCGGTGCGGTTGGTGTCGAACCGCAGGCGATCCAGTGTAAACCAACGCTTTTCGCTAGTGGGAGCATTGCTCTCAATATAGGTGATCAGCTGGTTCTCGACGCTAGGTTGCGACAGCAGGAGCTGCTTGCCATCGGCCAACCGGCGGTAGGTAACATCGCTTTGATCGCTGGTCTGCATGGGTTGTAACACGCTAAAACCGCGCAGTGAGAACAGTAGCGATACCAATAGCAGCGCCAGCATTAGCCACGGCCAGATACGGCGTTTGGGGCGCGCCAGCGATCCGGTGCGGGAAACAGCCGGATCGGCTGGGATAAGAGCAGGTAGCTGGTTGAGCACCGCCGTTGGCTGGGCGGCGGTAATCTGCGGCAACTGCCACTCAAGCCAGCTTTTTAACGACGGTGATTGCAGGGAACGTTGGCGCAGATATTGGCCCAACAGGCCAAATACCACTGTGGAGGCCACGGAAAACAGCCGTTCGGCGACCTGTTTTTCCAGCATATAAAAACTCACAAACAGTTGGGTGAGGTGTTTCAATTTGTGGCCAAGCACCATCGTCAGCAATGCTGGGCTGAATTTACCCAGTGCTTCATCCAGAAAATGCAATTCGAGGGGGGGAGTGCGACCGACCAGTTGGCGGAAACGGAAGGTGTTGTCATTGCGATGCAGGTAGTCGCGGGTGTTTTGCAGGATCAAGGCAGCCATACCGTTAAGGCACAGTGCAATCTTTTCCTGAGCCGTTGCCAGCTTTTGTTCCAACACCGTCAGCACCTGGGGCGAGATAGCCGCCATCTGCTGATTAATGATATTTCCCATCTGGTACATCCGAACCTCCATTTCATCTGCGCGCATTCTGCACCGCAGAGTATGGTCAGTTCAACTCGCTATAGTCCGAAATTTGAACCGGAAATATCTTATATTTCAGGGGGTATACGGTGTTTTTCATAGTCTGGCCGATTCTGCTGGTGAACCTGAGCCCTAGCTTCTGTCCGGCAGAGTAACAGACTGACCTGATATGCCGAAGAGATTAATGATTAAAAAATGAGTAACCAATAGGAAAAGAGGGAGAGGAGCCTCTCGAAACTCAGGCTCACCAGAGGTGATGTTCGCTTGACGGTAGTCCTTTTTCGGGCTGAATTTGAATTTTAGTGGTGCATTATTGAGCAGTGCATTATTGATTGAAAACTCCTCCTGTTTAAATATTATGCACCAACTCAATGTAGGACATGATGCAAAATTATCCAGCACTTATCGTTCATCAAGATAAATAAGATGTAGTGTAAGTTAAATAATGGCCATTTTTAGAATGGCATAGAAAGGTAAAAATATTTCAAATTAGGTTATTTCTTAATTTAATCTCAATTAAATCCCTTGATTTTTTGAAAGATCCTGGTTTGCAGGATCTTTCTTATAAAAATAAATCCCGTTTAATTAATAAAAAAATGATATATACAACTAGCCAAAATGGCGTTTTGGTTTTTTATTCTGAATATTTGCCTTATAGATAGGATAATATTCTATTTTATTTGTTAGTGGTATTTTTTACTGAGGCATTATTGATTGTTTTAAACATTTCGCGATAACATTCTCGTCAAGCAATACAGACAATATCCTATTGCAATTTTATTGCATCATAGGGTCTACCATCATTGCCATATTGTAACTGCGTATTATGTCGCTATCACACGAAGCTGCTTAAATGGATTTGACGATGGGAGTCAGGAAGGATGAATCTTGGTGTGGATATTATTGAGATCGCACGGGTAAACACTGCGTTAATACGTAGTGGCAATAGGCTGGCACAGCGTTTGTTAACCCCGACAGAGCAGCAGGCGCTTGGGGATTTGAGCGAAAACGTCGAACGACTGGCTGGTTTCTGGGCGGCCAAAGAAGCTGCGGTGAAAGCCCTTGGTACCGGGTTCCGTATGGGGATCCTATTCCACGACATCGAAATCAGACACGATGAGTTGGGTTGCCCTTATTATTTCTTTAGCGGTGAATTTGCCAGATTGATGCAGGAAAAAAAATTGACTCACGCCACGCTGAGCATTTCTCATTGTCAGTCACATGCCATTGCCGCAGCGGCATTGGGTTAATTATAAAATAAGGGAATAACTATGTTTCACTATCCCGATATCGGGGGTAAAAATGTGGTCGTCACCGGCGCCAGTGGTGATATTGGTTTGGCTATTTGTGAGAATTATCTCGAGCAGCAGGCTAAGGTTTTCGCTATTTACCACCATGATAATAGCGGTCTGGAAAAATTAAAATCCTCCCATCCGCAGGGTGATAATCTGCATATCCTGCAGTGCAATGTTGCCGATGTCAGTGAGGTGTCCAGCCTGGCCAATGAGCTAGAGAAACTGGCTCATGAGGTGCATGTGCTGATTAATAATGCCGGGATCTACAAAGACAACGTATTTTCTGCGCTGACGTATGAAGAGTTTGATCAGGTCATCAGGGTCAATCTGTATGGCACCTTTAACATGACCAAACGGCTGCTGCCATTATTGCGTCATGCCCGCAATTCAACGGTGGTGAATATATCTTCGATATCTGGCATCACCTCCAGCTTCGGCCAGAGCAATTACAGTGCTGCCAAGGCTGGCATTATTGGTTTTACCCGCACTTTGGCCAGCGAAATGGCCTCGAAGGGGGTCCGTGTCAATGCCGTGGCTCCGGGGATGATTGAATCCAGAATGGTGAAAAAGGTGCCGCGCCAAATAGTGCGCGACGTTACGTCCGCTATCCCGTTGAAACGTCTTGGTCGTATCGACGAGATCGCCAACGTGGTGGCTTTCTTAAGTTCAGACGCATCCAGCTATATCGTTGGTCAGACTTTGGTGGCCGATGGCGGCTTGGTGATGCGTTAATCGACAGGAATGTTGTATGGCTAATTATAACAAGAGCTTAGTCAAGCCCAATCTGCTGCTAAAAATGGGGTCTTGGCGTGCACCGATATTTATGGTTGACCGCATCGTGGACTTTTCACCGGGAGAAAGGGGTTCCATTACCGTGATCAAGCACGTCACTTTTAATGAATCCTATATTCCGGGGCATTTTCCAGACAACCCGGTAATGCCTGGCGTGATGATCGCCGAGATCTTCGGCCAGTCTAGTGAATACCTGAGTCTACTGAACGATTTCTGCCAGTTGCATGAGCGTGAAACCCAGCAACCATTGAAGAAATTTGAGGAGGTATCACGGGCGCTGCAGACGCCAGAAGGCACGGCACGAGTGATCGCCGAAAGGGCACGCGTATTAGGCGTGCTGGCCTCTCAGGACGTCAAATATAAAAGCATGGTCGCGCCAGGCGACACCATTGAAGTCAACAGCCGCCTGATGTTCGCCGATATGAACGGGTTCCATCACTACGAAGTGGAGGCGCGGGTTGGCCGGAATGTGGCGTGCAGCGGGCGTATTGTCAATTATCGCACCGATCGCATTCTGGCTGAAGGCAAAGGTATGTACGTTTAACTAACAGGGAGTAATGCCGCTATGAGTAACATCGCGCTTATTGAAATGATTGAACAGCGCAAGTCTGTGCTGGAGAAAATCAAAACGGGGCTAATAGAACGCCTGAACCTCTATCAGAAAGTCAACCAGATTGACGATGATACACCACTGTTTGGTAGTGGGTTAAAGCTGGATTCGGTGGATGCCACCGAGGTCATCGTGTTGCTTGATGAAATTTTCGACATCCGTGTAACAGAAGGTGACGATTCGTCCTACATGCGTAGCGTCAACACCCTGACTTCGTTTGTTATTGCCAATCAGGGGGAAACCACCAACGGATCAGCAACAGGAGCAGACAAGGAATGACTAAACTCACTGACATTCATCAGCAGCACGGGGCGGTAATGGGGGAGCGTAACGGCGTTGCCATTCCCCTGAGTTATTTTACAGCGGAGGAGGAGCACAAGGCGGTACGTCAACGCATTCTGCTGTCCGACTACTCTCACTTTGGCATCGCGGCCATCAGCGGTGACAGTGCCTGGTCGTTGCTCAACCAACTGGTTTCCGGCGATGTTTCATCGATCCGTGATGAGCAAGCCATGTACAGCCTGATCCTCGATGATGCAGGCAATATCATTACCGACCTGTATATCGCCTGTGATGACGAACGTTTTCTGTTGCTGTCGGAGTGGGTCAGCGGTGAAAAGCTGTGCGAGATGCTGCGTGCCAAGCTGGCAGGCAATGAAGACGAATTTGAGGATATCGACTCAATCGAATCGCTGACGCCAGAGTGGGGCATATTGCACTTTGAAGGGCCATACGCCTGGGAACTGTTGGCTGAAGTCTATGGGATGGACGTGATTGGCCTGCCATATCAGGAACACATGCACGTTGGGGACGATCTGATCCTGCTGCGCTGCGGCAAGCATGGCGAGTTCTCTTACAAACTGATGGGGCCACAGGATCTGCTGGCCGATGTTTGGACCCAGATGCTGGAGGATGGCGAGAAGTACGACATGCGTACCGGCGGGCTGAATTACCAGCGGAAAGTGCGCCTGGAAAACCCTTGCTGGGAACCTGACATGTTCAACGCCTACACCGGCTGCCCGATCGCATTGCAAATGCAGTGGGCAGTGCGTTACGACAAAGAAGCTTTCACCGGCCTGGCAAGTTTGAGCGAACGCTTAGAGCAGGGCATCAGCCACCGTATCGTGGGGATGAGCATTGCCGGGAAACCGGACGCTATCCCGCAGCGCGGCGATAAAGTGATGTTTGACGGTAACTGCATCGGTGAAGTGATCGTCTGCGACTACTCTGAAGATCTGCAAGCCTGTCTGGGCCGTTTGTTCCTGACCGACGCCTGGGCCTGGGCAAACATTGATGGCTATCACGTGATGACGGCTAATGGCCCGGTAGCGGTGACGACATCGGCGGTGCCTTTCGCCCATAACTACAGCTTCCTGATTAATCCTTCAGAACACAGTTATGTTGACAGCTCGCGCCCGCGAGATCTGCTGCAACAGCTTGAATGGCAAAAACTGAGAGAAGAGAACGGGTAAGCCGAACATATCCTAAAACATCACGTTATTTTGCGCCATGGCAACATGGCGCACTCACATTCGATTTCTGGTTTGCTGACACGGAAGACAGACACTATGACAGTCACGCGTAAACGAGTGGTGATCACCGGTATGGGGCACCTCTCTTCCATTGCTAATAACGTTGCCGAGTTCAAACAGGCACTGCTGAATAAAACCTGCGGGATCAAGCCCAGCAAAAAGTACCTCGAATGGTTCAAGGATGCGAATGCCTCCGAGGTATTACAGCCTCTGAGTTGGCCCGATCTCCCTGCTGATATCGTTGACTCATTGGATAATGCTTCGTTGTGGGCCTATAAGGTCGGCGATGAGGCTTTGCAGCAAGGGCAGTTACCACGCGGAGAACTACGGGATAAAACCGGGCTGATCATCGGCGTTTCCTCTGCCGGTACCGAGCCATTTATGCCGCTGATCGAACGTCAGACGGAACGCTTCTCGTTGAAGAAGGCCATGGTCTCCGGCAATTTCTCTTCCTGTAGCGCCATTGTCTCTTCTCTGCTGGGGCTGAAAGGGGGCTTTGAACTGGTCGCTACCGCCTGTACGGCCAGTACTAACGCGATGGGGATTGGCTTTGACCAGATCCAGAACGGCAAGAATGCCACGGTTCTGGTGGTTGGCACCGAGCCTGTCTATATGCCGACCTTTGCCGGATTTTACGCGCTCCATGCCATGAAACGTACGCCGTCCAGCCCGTTCTCCGGCTCCCCAGGGATGTCGGTTGGCGAAGGTGCAGGCGCTTTGTTGCTGGAGGAATACGAACATGCCGTCGCTCGTGGCGCGACGATCTATGGCGAGATGGTCTCTTACGCCACCTCTTGTGATGCCTATCACGAAACGGCCCCAGACCCACGGGCCGAAGGGGCAGTACAGGTGATGCGCCATGCGATGCAGAATGCAGGGATCGGGCCGCAGGATATTGATTATATCAACGCCCACGGTACTGGCACGGACGCTAACGATCGTTGCGAAACGCTGGCCATGAAGAAGGTCTTCCCGAATATCATGGATATTCCGGTGAGTTCAACCAAGGCTTATGTGGGACACAATATCGGTGCCGCCGGGATCATTGAGCTGACCGCCTGCTTCCTGACATTGCCGGATAACAAGATCCTGCCAACGCTCAACTTCACTACGCCGCGCCCGAACTGCGATCTCAACTACGTGCCTAACGAGTTCCAGGAAGCCGAAGTCAAGATGTTCATGAAGAACAACTATGCCTTTGGCGGTAACAACTGCTGTGTGGTTGCCAGCGTCAAGCCAGAGCAGAGCCCGGTAACGCATTATCAACCCAAACGAGTCGCGATCACCGGCATGGGGGCGGTCAGTTCCGTGGGCCACACCTTGCAAAGCATGCTGGAAAAAATGTGGGCGCAGGGGCAAGAGCCACTGTCACAACTTTTCTCACCGACGCTCGATGACGATGCCCGCCAGGGATTTCGTGAAATACTCGATGTCATGCTGCAAAACCAGGAAGTGGCAGCCTACATTCGTGATCGCTTCGGCGAACAGAATGCGGCATATGATATGAACAAACCGGGTGGGGTGCATCGGGTGCAAGGGTTGGATGCCCGTAAGGCACTACGCCGCTTTGATCCGCGTAAAGCCAATACCATCAGTACCTTTGCCTTGCTAGCCCTTACCCAAGCCATGACCGACGCCGGGCGTAAGATCAAACGGGACGGTCAGACGATCGGCATGATCCTTGGCATGTCCAAAGGGCCGCATTCGACGGTGGATCGTTACCTGCAAAGCCTGCATCCGGACCCAACCAAAGTGCGGACCTCCGAATTTCCAGGTGCGCTGATGAATGCCATTTCGACCTTCTGTTCCATTTCCGAAGGGCTCAAGGGCTATAACACCTCCCTGGCCACAGGTATCAATGCCGGATTGGGCGCATTGACTTACGGCTACGAGTTGGTCCGCCAGGATTTGCAACCGCAGATGATTGTAGGGGGGGCGGATGAGAATATGAACACCTTCGCCATCTGCCTGCAGGCGCTGAACAGCGATCTGCTAGTGACACACGATCCGGCCGATTTCCAGATCTACAGCAAGAACAGCACAGGCTATATCCCGGGTGAAGGTGCGGGCATGCTGCTGATTGAAGATTTACAGAATGCACAGGATCGTGGTGCCCACATTCACGCCGAGATTGTCGGTTATGGCAAGTCCAACGATGGCTGCTACTTTGCCAGGGATGATATGCCAGCCAGGATCGAGTCCATGGCGGTGGCCATTCGTCAGGCATTGCACGAAGCCGACATGGAACCGGGAGAGGTGGATCTGATCTGTGGTACCAGTGATGGTACTGCCGCCGGTGATGCCGTTGAGATTGGGGCGATCCGTAGCGCCTTCGGTGAAGCTCGCCGTAACCTGCCATTTGTTAACTATAACGCCTGGTTTGGTCTGGTGGAGTCCTGCATCGGTATCCTCAATATCGCAGTGGTCACGGAAATTATGAAGCGGGGTGAAATCCTGCCGATCCCTTACACCGAAAACTTCTGTGCGGAGGATATCGCCTTTGTCACCCAACCGCTGAAGAAAACCGTCCGTAACGCTCTGGTACTCGGCGCAACGGAAGGCGGTAATCACTATGCCGTGGTGTTGAGGAGTATGGCGTGATTCAGAATGTCGTCCTGAGTGGTTGGGGCGTCACCAGTGCTTATGCGCCGGATTTTCCGGCGCTGATCCAGGGCCTGAGCGAAAAAAGGTTGGCCAGCCCGCAGCCCTGGTTTGCAACCGACAGTGAATGGCAGGATCTGCGTTTGAGTTGCAATCCACACCATGTTGCCGACCATCAGCCGGGCGGTACGGTATTTACCCGTCTGCAACCGGTTATCAATCAGGCGCTTGCCGGAGCAGGGATGACAACGGCTCAATTGCAGGGAAAACGGGTTCGAGTTTATCTGGTAGGCCATGGTGAGCGCCCCGACATTGATGATTTTTTGGAGTATCAGGAGCGTAACGATCAGGAAGAACTGCGGTCATTCCCAAAAATCAAACGGCTGCATGCCAAGAGTTACGGCCAGGATCGGCTGGCGCAACAGCTGATGCAGAGCTATCAGCTCAGTTGGCCACCGGTTTCGATGTATTGCGCCAGCAACTCTTCTTTAGCGGCGGTCCATTTGGCCCATTCGGTCATTGCTGCCAATGAGGTTGATTTGGTGCTGGTCGTTGGCTGGCTTGAAACGTTGACGCAGGACATTATCTTCCTGGGCGGCCAGGACATGCTGGGGGGAGAGGGCTCACAACCGTTTAGCAGCCATAACAGTTGCATTCTACCCGCCAACGGTGTCGTGGCGCTGATCGTGGAAAGCGAGCAACACGCTCGTCAGCGCAACTTTACTTCGCCTGTCAAATTGCGCAGCTCAGTGTTTTGCCAGAGCGGCGGTGCCAGGGGCAGCAGTTCTTTCACTGCTGATTTCCGCACCATTGCTCAGACGATTGAACAGGCACTACTGGAAGCCGGGCTCACTGCGCAGGATATCGCCTGCGTTTTCCCTCATGCCAATGGGGTGATCGCCAGTGACAAGGCAGAAGCCATGGCGCTGCAAAAAATCTGGGGGAAATGCGGGGTTCCGGTGGTCAGTTACAAGGGGCAGGTCGGTTACATGGAGAGCTGTTGTGGGTTGCTGGACCTGATGCTGGCGGCGGATGCGTTACAACAACGTCGTCTGCTGGCGCTGACCACGCGTTACCCGATTAACGACAGTCTGCAAATTCATGTTCATGCCGATAGCCCACCGTTGGCACTGGAACGTCAGCACATCCTCAAGTCTGGCGTCGGGCTGGATGGTTCTGCCATCGCCATGGTGATCACCGCTCACAGAGAGGATGCTGATGAACAGGGTTAAACAAGTGATACCGGCGGCGGCCATCAATCTGGTGGGGTTTTCCCTGCTGGAACCCAGCACGCCGATGCAGCGGTTTTTTCCTAGCTGGTACAACGTGTGGGAAGCCTGGTTGCATAAAAAAGCCAATGCCAAAGCGGGCAGCGACCAGTGGTTGTTCCGCCGTTTCGGCATTGACAGTGAAATGCTGCCTGAAGAGGCGTTGCGTAAAGCCAATTATCGTGACTGGCTGAACGGCATGAGTGTGGCCTGTAGTCAGGCGGTGGCGCAGTTGGGGAGCAAGGGGGAGTTTCGCCTGCGAAATGAGCGTAATGCATTGATTTATTGTGATTCTTGGGGGGCGACATCGATATTTGAAGGAGTCAACAGCTGGCGCGACTCATTGAGCGTCGATATTCTGCCCAAAGGTATCGTGCGGGATTACGGCATCAAGGATTTCACCTGCAAATTGCGCGGTGAGCGTAACGGCCTGGTGAATGCCTTGCGGATGGCACAAGACTGCCTGAACAGTAATATGGCCGATAATGTCATCATCTGTGGTCAATTCCGCAGTTTCCCGGTGTTGGTTTTCTCTGAGACTGAGCACTTCCCTTCGTCCGGCAAACGGGGGCCGATCCCTGCCAACAGTCAGTTCAGCGTTGAGCGTGTCGGTTGCCTGATCCTCAAGAAACAACCAGGCCAGGGTGTTGCTCTACATTTGAGTGATTATCAACCCTTGTCAGGTTCCACCCAGCAGCGCGCGCAGCAGCTGGCCGACCACTGTAAGCGGTATCTGGCTACGGATACCCAGGCCGTGTTGGGCGTAACACCGCAGGCACTGTCATTTCGCGCTCTACAGCGGCAAGCGTTTGAACAGTTGCCTGCCGGTTTGGCCTGCGTCTCGCTCAGTGAACTCTACGGCGACAGTGGCTGCATGAATCCGGCGTTGGCCTGGCAGTATCTACTGCAAAGCAATATCACCGGGCACAGCCTGTTGAGTGTGCTCGACGGTGAGGGAGGTGCCTGGTTGCTGGAAAACTGGGTACCGCAAGCCTGTCACTTACCGTCAAACCATCGGGGAAAATCATGACCACCCTACATACTGCACAACCTCTGCCTGTGGTGTCGATGCAACAGGCTGGCAAACGCTTTGGTAAAGGGCCGGGGACCATTGTGGCACTGGGCTCGATTACTACTGAAATCCATGACGGCGAGTTTATCGCGTTATGTGGGCCATCCGGCAGTGGTAAAAGTACGTTGCTCAATCTGATGGCTGGTATCGATTATCCCACCAGTGGTCATGTCTATTTGCTGGGTAACGATCTTTCCACGCTCAATGACCAACAAACCGCTCGCCTACGTGCTGATGCCATCGGTTTCGTATTTCAGTTCTTTAACCTGCTGCCGGTACTGAGCGTGTTCGATAACGTTTATTACCCACTGATGCTAAACGGCTTCAGCCGCCGCGTGGCGCAAGATCAGGTGATGGACATGATCGAAAAAGTGGGGTTGGCGGCACACTACAAACGTACGCCCGGCGAGCTTTCCGGCGGGCAGCAACAGCGCGTGGCGATTGCCCGTGCGCTGGTGAAACGCCCACGTTTGATCGTTGCCGATGAACCCACCGGTAATCTGGATACCCGTACCGGGCAGGAGATCGTCGATCTGCTGCTTACCATGAATCAGGAACTGAAAACCACGTTTGTTATTTCCACCCATTCATTGACGCTGCGCGATCGGGCCAAACGGGTGCTGGAAATCAGGGATGGGGAGTTGGAAAATGATTTTCTTACCGCTTAAGCGTTACACTGTCACTTTATTGTTGTTGATCAGTGGCCTATCGCAGGCCACCGGTTTGCCGGAAACGCAGGGCAATCCCAGCTTACAGACGATCCTGGCGGTTAATTCCCAAGCGCCGATGAGCACGTTGGCCAGTGCGGCCAGCCAGTTGCAAACCTTATATCAACAGCACCCGGAGAGCCGCATTGCCAAAATGTTTTATGGCTATGCACAACTGTTTATGGCCACGGATTTTCTGGCCAAGAAGAATTATATGCGAGCAGCAGAAACCTCAAAACTGGGTTTTTTCTACGTAGATGAAGCGGCGGAAAGCGAAGAGAACGACTGGCAGATGCGCTTTCTGCGTGTGCGGATGGATGCATTTGTTCCAGCTATCCATGGCCGTTGCGTCGTCGCCTTGAAGGACCTGGACTATTTGCAGCAGAACTCGGCGGTACCCGCTGATTTGCAACCGATGATCACGCTGATGTCCGCGCGTGCGCTGACCAATTGCCATCGTGTGGCCGATGCCAAGGCGGCCTGGGCGGCGCTGGCACAGCAGGGCGAGGAGGGAAAACGTCTGTCCGAGCACAGCGACAGCACGGCATCTGAATGGACGCCTGCTGAACTGAAAGCCATCATCCTGCCGCTGACGGAGGGGCCGCTATGATGAATATCCTGTTCTGGGTTGCCAACATTATTATCATTTATGCCTTGTTGGTGGTGATCGTGACGGCGATCCGTAAACCTACCGATATCCGTTACACCTTCCTTAACCTGTTTCGCCAGCGCCGTCGTTCCGGGGTGACGCTACTGGCGATCACCCTGGGAGGGGTGGCGGTGTTTATCTTTGGCGGGTTTGTCGATTACTCGTTCTGGGCGCTGCGTGAACAAACCATCCGCACCAACCTGGGGCATATTCAACTTTATCAGCAAGGCTACCTCAGCAGTGGAGCCAACAATTCGCTGCAGTACACCATCGATAACTACGATGAGGTGAAAAAGCTGCTGCAGACCGATCCGGTGATTGCACCGAAGATCGCTACCATTACCGGGCAACTGGCGTTTACCGGCATCATCTCCCAGTATGACAAGGGGGCTTCCACCTTCTTTACCGGCGTGGGGATCGAACCTCTAACCTCGTTGGTTCTGGGCTCGCTGGATACAATCATTTCTGGCAGTGACCTGTCGCGGGTTGAGCAGCAGGACATCACCATGGGTTCGGGTATCGCCAATGCCTTGTCGGCGGGTTATGACGACTGGGTCGACATGTTGGTGGTCGACCCGCAAGGCGGGCAAAACGCCATGTCTTCTCAGGTGCGTGGGGTCTTCAAGTCCGGCATCAAAGAATATGACGATACGGCGATCAAGATGCCACTGCAAACGGCTCAGCGTCTGTTGCAGACCCAGGATGTCAGTAAAATCATCATTCTGCTGCAGGACACCGATCAAACCGAGGAAGTATTGGCGCGGATCAACCAGTTAATTGACCAGCATCAGCTCAAGCTGGAAGCGCGCACCTGGGATGAGTTGGCCATTTTCTATCATCAGGTGGTCAATCTGTTTGAAGGGATCTTCCTGTTTATCAAATCCATCGTCAGCGTCATCGTGGTGTTCATGATTGGCAACACGTTGATGATGAACGTCATTGAGCGTACCCGCGAAATCGCTACGCTGCGCGCACTCGGTCTTAACCAAGCCTATATCGGCCGTTTGTTTGTGTTGGAAGGGATCATCATTGGCATTATTGGCTCGGCGCTGAGCGTCAGCTTCGGCATTCTTATCGCTGCGCTTATCAATATCAATGGTATACCGATGCCGCCTTCACCTGGTTATACCCAGGGCTATCTGGCCTTTGTGATGTGGGATCAGGACTTCAATCTGTTCTGGTTCGCCTGTGCGTTGCCGCTGGTGACGGCATTGATAGCATCCATTATCCCAGCACGCCGGGCATCGAAGCTGGTTATAGCACAAGCGTTCCGCTTTGTTTAAACCCTATTGCCGGATCTTGGCATGATGCTAGACATATAGTCCCCTAGACAAGGATCGTATCTATGAAATATCAACTAGTTGGATTCCTGCTTTTATTGGGCCTGCCGGGGCTGACGCAGGCGATAGAACCCTTGGATCGTCAACTACTGGACAGCCTGACCCAGGAAGATCAGCGGGCCCGTGAGATTATCCGTCGCGCTGACCGGGTGAGGGGGCCCGATCAACCTTTCCGCTATACGCTGACACTGCTTGAACATAAGGGTGGGCGTGATGTCACGGAGAACCAGCAGGTGCTGGATGTTTCCATGCGCTTCTATAAACCTTCGGAGCAGGTAGAGAAAGGGGATGCGCGTGCACTGGTGCGCTTTATCTCCCCGGTACGCGACAAAGGTAAAGCCTTGCTCTCCGATCTGGACAAGATGTGGTATTACGCACCAGATCTGCGGCGTCCGATCCCGATTTCCCGCCAGCAACGCTTGGTGGGGCAGATTTCCAACGGTGATGTGGTTGCCGCAGACTTTGATTACTCCTATATCTCCCGGCTGGTTGGTGAAGAGCCCTGTGGCCAGACGATCTGCTACAAACTTTCGTTACAGCGTCGTTGGCCATATGTCACTTATCCAGCTATCAATTATTGGGTGGAAAAAGACACTGGTTTCCCTAGCCGGGCCGACTTCCTTTCCGCCGATGGTGTGCCGATCAAGCGTTCGTACTACCGCGATTATCAACGGGTGTTGGGCCAGATGCGGCCAACCACCATTGTGGTGGAAGACGCACTGCGCAAGGATAATTACACCACCATGCGCTACAGCGACATCAGGTTGGAATCGTTGCCGGAAAGCAACTTCCAGAAAGAGTATCTGCTGAGGTTGAACGGTTGATGGTCAGCAGGCGATTCCCGATTAGCGGGGTTCTGCTGCTGGTGGGCGCTTATAGCAGCAGCGGCTGGGCGGTTGACTGTCTTATCCAACGCGGTTACGCGGGTATGGAGGGGATATCGTCCCATTCCTCGGGCTCACTATGGCAGTTTGACGACCCGGCATTTCGTAACAACGCTATTGCCAATCTGTACCTTTCCGGCGTGGCCCGCTGCACGTTGACCGAGACCTTCAGCGTCAAGGCACAGGCCAGCGGGGAGTACGCATTCCAGGCACGTCAGCCGGGAGCCCTGGAGGATCAACGCCGCCAGGGGCTGGGCATACTCAACGAGGCCACTGCCAGTTGGGCGGTCAGCGACAGCGGGTATATCGATGCCGGTAAGGTACGTAAAACCAGTGGTTATCTGTTCTCGGTTGCGCCGCTCGACCTGTTGCGCAATATCAGCGGCAATATGCGTAGCGTGCGGGTGTTTGGCCAGGGGGGGCGCAATTTCTACGATGAAGGGGCATATGGCATCAGCAGCTCATGGTACCGCAACGAAGGTACCTTCACGTTAGCGGCCTTTCCGCGCCTCAAGCGCAACAACCAGCGTAAGGAAGCGGCCTCGGAGTGGGATGCGATCCTGCGCACCAACAGTACCGACAGATATTATGCCAGTTACACCGCTACCGGTCTGAAGGAGTTCAACCCGACTTTTTCGCTACTGACTGGCGATCGGAAAACCGTGGCGTTGGGCACGAGTGGCAACCTGACGGATATGCTGATCCTCAGCGTTGAGGGGTCGATTTCCCATGGGCAGACCTGGCGTCATCTGGACATGGCTTCAGCGCGTGCCATGCGCCAACTGGCCAATGTGCAGGAGCCGTACAAGATGCGCGCCAATGGTGCGCAAGCGGATATCGGCGTTGGCCTGCGTTACACCACTGGCGATCTCAGTGAATACGGCGCGGAATATTATGGTCAGAGCCAGGGCTACAGCCGCAGTGAGTGGCAGGACAACTTCGACACCATTCGCTTCGTCAATGGGGGGTACGGTAAGTCATTGCCACCGCTACCGCCATCGTTCATGGCGGATATCCGTGACGGCTATCAGCAGTACTCCCGCATGATGGCGGCAGAGACCGACAACGTAGGGCGCGGCGGCGACCTGCTCGGCAAACACTATCTCACCCTCTATACGCGCACCAATAAAGAGCAGATCGGCAGTATCGACTGGTCGGTCTCCGGCATGGTCAACCTGGTGGATGGCAGTAATGTGCTGAATCTGCACCTGAGCACGCCGCTCAAAAACAACATTGAGGCTTATACCGGTGTTGCCGCCAGCTTCGGCAGTAAAGAAAGTGAGTTTGGCACCTTCGGAGAAAAAGGAAATATCTATGCAGGTATGCGAATCAATTGGTAATACACGGGCCGCAACTAACGTCGCGGACGGTTGGATGATGGTTTTCCCAGGGCAAGGATCCCCGGCGATCGGCATGGGCAGCGATGTCTGTGATGTTTCAACGGGTACTAAGGCGGTGTGGGATTGTGCCAGCGATGTTTCGGGGCTGGATGTACGCAAGCTGTGTCAGAAAGGGCCGATGACTCGCCTGACCAAAACCCTTTATCAGCAGTTGGCCGTCACCACCGTTAACGCCGCCATGCTGACGTTGTTACGCGAACGGGCCCCCGTGTTGGAAACCGGGTACGGCGGGCATAGCGCAGGGGAATATACCGCGCTTTATGCCGCCGGGGTGATGGATCTGGAAACGCTGTTCCGCGCGATAACGCTGCGCGCTACCATCATGCAAAACCTGGCCGAAAAGCGCAAAGGGGCGATGTATGTGGTCAAGCCCTGTAGCCATGATGCGCTGCGCGAGCAGATCGACAATCTTGGGCTGGGAAGCGTACTGAACGTGTGCTGTGACAATGGGCGTCAGCAACAAGTGGTGGGGGGGGAACTGAGCGCGGTTAAAACCCTGGTTAATCATCTGGCGCGTAATGGGGTAAATACCATCAAGTTGGGCGTCAATGGCGCCTGGCATTCACCGTTGATGCTGGATGGGGTGGCACAGATGCGCCAGGCATTGGTCGATCTGCCATTCTCTTCACCGGTCTGTCCGCTGATCATGAACAGCAGTGGCAAAGCGGAATATGATGTGGCGCAGATCAAGGAAAATCTGGCGTTGCACCTTATCCATACCGTGCGCTGGCGTGAAAGCATGGATCGCTGGGCCCAGATTGGACATCGTCGTTATCTGGAGATCAGCAACAAGAAAATCCTCAGCCATCTGTTGGCGGAACACTACGGGGCTGATGAGGATTACCATATCCAACACTATTACCATATCGTTGGCAGCAGTATTAAGCATGTGGAATAAGGGCGGTAGGATGTTCAGCCAAAGATATATGCGAGAAACCGCATTCCCAGTGGTGTTGGTCTCCGCTACTCTGACCGCGTCACTGATCCGCAACATCATTGACATTACTCTGCCGGAGATGATAGCCGGGTTGGGGGCGATCTGTCTGTCGATTGTCTGGAGTATGATGCGCGATGGTCAAGGTTACTGGTCGTACAGCGTATTTACCTTTCGGGTGTTTAAAAACCCGCAAGCACTTGCGATCGCGAGCGAGATCGCAAGCGAGAGCCAGTATAAAGAGCGTAAAACAGAAGGGATGAATAAATTGCTGTACCAGCCTGGCTGGGCGTCTTTGGTCATACTGTGCCTGGTGGTGGTACTGAGCGGACTGGTATGGCTATGCGGCCCAGACTGGCATTATCCCTTGATTGCGCTGCTTGGCGTTTTGGTATTGCCAGTATTGATACTGGTTCAGCTAGACAAATCAGCTCAGTTCAATGTTCTGCTGGCTTTGAAATCCTATAGTGAGCCAGAAACCTACCGCCCTCGGCAGCGCAGCTTGCCAAGATTGGTGGCCGAAGATTTGCTATTGAACCTGATAACCAATGTCACCCTGGTCTTGCCGATTGCCCGTAAGCCTGCGTTTAGCCTGGCTCAAGGCTATGCCGATCCTGCCTTTATCGTCGCATTTATGATCCTGATGGGGGTGGTGACGCTGTTTATGCTGGTGCTCGTCGGTCGGTCGCGGCGCTATGTGCTGTTTGGGGAGTTGCTCAATGGCACGCTGGACGCCAACTCCACGCCCTGTGCTCCCTGGTCATTTACCGGCAGGCTTACGCCGTGGCGCCGTGGCCTGATCTGGTTACTGGCCTCGCAGCTGTGGAGCATCGCGATCTGTCTGATTTTTGCAGCATTGCAGATCACTCCGCAATTTATCCCGTTTTACCTCTGTGCATTGTCGCCGCTACTGGTCGTTTACTGTCTGGAACGCTATCAGACCTTGTATAACAACTATAACGACGCGCTGGAAATGCGCAAACGCCATCAGGTGTATGTCAATAACCAGGCCAAAACGATGAAATAGGTGTCATCGTGGGGGCGCATGTCGCGCCTCCACGTATCTCGACACTGAATACCGAAGATAGGTATCTGTCATATAAAAGGCAATATTAATCAGGCGCAGCTATTTAGCTGGGGGTCTATAGACAAAAAGGGTACAGCACGATGTGCGCCGTACCCTAATGGATAGTGTGATGTATTATTTCAATGAATCACAATTTTTTGGAGCAATAACTTCACGGATGATTGATAAGCCGCCAAACTTATCGGCGCAATGGGTTTCTTTATAACAGGTGGTTACATTACCAACGGTTTCTTTTGCATATCTTTGGATACAGGGATCATACATACCACCTGTAATAGTAAAATACCCGCCAATAATACCTGATGCTTTTACTGTAGTGATCTTTACCATGGTAATCTCCTTGCCATTATATTTGTGGCGATTTTTAAATGGAATATAACAATTTCCATTGCTTATGAGTGTTAAATGTAAGTGCACTCCTGTTTGATTCTAATGACTGGGCGACCATAGAGTCAATGTGAATGATTTTTTTTAATATATTCATGGTGTTTACTTAATTTTGGGTGGGTATTATCCTGTTTTTATATGGATTTTATCTATGAGTTAATTTTATTTATTAATGATAATAATAAATACCAGGGTTAATTAATGGACACTGATTGGTGAAATTAAGAAAGGATGGTGGCAAATATTCTAAAGTTACTCTGTGGGATTTTCCCAAAGAAAGTAATAATAGTGAAGACAATCCTGGTAAGGAGTTAACCAAGGGGGATATATATACCCAGCGTAATATCCTCTGAATAAGACAAAGTTAGCTGTTACGTTAGTTTCAACATGGACAACACCGTATTCTGGCGGTGGCCGTGAGGAGGAATATGCTAACTTCATGATGATTAACGATGATGGCTCATATCAATTAGCATTTAAGAACATACCACGCATTTTTATGTGTGCATTGCATCTGGTAAATCCTGCTCGCTCACTGGCAGCAATTGAGTAGCTATTTACTTGACGGCGGCAGGGGATGCTCGAGCCGAAGAGATCACAAATCCCGATGGACAGCCGCCGGGAAAAAGCGACAATAAACGGGTTAACTTAACCAAAGGACATGAAGTAATGCATACACTTGACGCTATTGAGCAACGCCGTGCGACCAAACAGTTCGATGCTCAACATGTGATGACGTTGGATGAAAAGAAAGCGCTGCTCAGCATTGCCCTGCAAAACACCCCCAGTGCTTTCAATCTGCAACATTGGCGCCCGTTGCTGATCGAAGATCGTGCCCAGCGTGAGCATATCCGCGAGGTGGCCTGGGGCCAGGCGCAGGTGACCGATGCCTCCATGCTGATCGTGCTCTGTGGCGATCTGTCCAGCTGGGAATCCCAGGTGAAAAACATTTGGCGTGAAGCGGCGGAACCGGTGCAACAGTTTATGCTGCCCGCAGTCGACCAATATTACCGGGGTAAGGCCCAGGTGCAGCGTGATGAAGTGATGCGCAGCAGCGGCCTGTTTGCTCAGACTTTGATGCTGGCGGCCAAGGCTCAAGGTTATGACTCCTGCCCAATGGACGGCTTTGATTTTGACGCCGTGGGCAAAATCATCAATAAGCCAGAGCATTATCAGATTGCGTTGATGGTGGCGATTGGCAAGGGCATTGGTCAGCCTTATCCACGCATTGGTAAGCTGCCGGTTGATGAGATTGTGCAGATTGACCGTTTTTAATTGAATTACCTCTCTCCCCATTGGGAGAGAGGTTACTGAACTAAGCCATCCCCTGAATAATTTGTCCCAAGCGTTCACGCTGCTGTTCACTCAGCGCTTGCGCACCGCCGTGGCCCGCATTCTCAGCGATTAATTGATATAACCCCACCAGCCAGTCGTAGATATACAGCGCCGTGTTGTTGAGCGTTTCTGCCGGTAACGCGGTCATGCGTAGCTCGGCGCTCTGGCTGGGTTTGGTAAAGATCTTATGGCCACGGTTAATGCGGCTTTCTGGCCGTTGCGCCTGCGGACGCAGCTGGAAGCCAAGCCAGGCGACAAAATCCCCCAACACCGTCAAGGTACAGGCGATTTGCCGCTCGACGTGATTTTCCCTGCTGTGGCCCGCATGTCCCGGTTCAGCCAGGGCATTCCCTAATCGTTGCCAGATATCCAGCCGGAAACTGGCGGTGATCAACTCGTCGGCCAGCGTGGACAAGGTGGTTGTTTCAACCGCCAGCAGGCTGATTAATGCACGATTATCAACCAGATTACGCAGTTGAGTGATCCATAGCTGTTGCACCTGTAAAACTACGTCAGCGCAAGAGCCTTGAGGAAATACCGCTGTAGGTCGCTCGTCAAACAGATCTAACGCGATCGCCAAAGGATCGTCATTATGCGGGCGCTCTTGCTGTTGCTGGCAAAACAGTGGTTGCAGGGCGTTGCGGTCTGGCAACAGGTGCTCCAGCAGTTCGCCATGCAGCGTCGTGCGGTCTTGCAACGCTTTTACCGTGGCTTTGGCGAGAGGCGCTTTATCCTCGGTTTCCACGCTGAGCCAGCGGCCAAGCAGGTTATGCCGTAACTCTTGCTCAAGCCGCTCGAAACGTTGTTGCAGGCGGTTATGGCGGGCTGCGACATTCACCGACGTGAGCAGATAGTCGCTCATACGTCGGATTTCATCTTCATTCATCGCCAGCAGCGTTCCCCAAACCTCACCGGGATGGCCAACGTAACGTTGTACGGCCTGGTCAAAATGGGGCGACGACCGCCGATCGTACGGGGTAAATGCCCAGATCAACCCGGGATGGCCACGGCTGCCGGCTTCCTGATGCTGTTGTACCCACTGATCCAACGCCCGGCCGACCAGAGTTACTTCTTCACGGCAGGCTGCCGCATGGCAGACGATCAGGACTTGCATGGCCTGTTGGTCGCCATAGCGTTGCAGCAGCGTGAGGCTCTTGGCCTGTTGCAGACGCCGATTGGCAGGTGACAGGCTCTCGTCGTCTGTCCTATAAGCGGGCAGATCCAGATAATCGGTTGGCGCAAAGCCGCTATGGGCAGGGGGGCTTTGTAATGGGATCAGCAATTCTGCGACCAATAACCTCAGCTCTGCCACGGGCATCGTTATCACGCCATTATCGAGTTTGAGCTGAACCTTGTCATCGGTCTCTTCCAGGTTTGCTGGCGTAAGGATGCCATAGCTGGGCTGCTGATTTTCATCCGTCAGCAGGCTGAGCGGAGCCAGCACGCTTGCTGCGCCCTCCAGTTGCTCCAGCCGGTAAGCCAGACGGCGATAACATGCGGTTAATGCCGCTTCTTTCCCCCACAGCGGAGCAAACAGCTGCGCCCGATCGTCAATTGACAGATAGGGGGCGATGGCCAAGGCGTTTGGCCAGTATTCACTGTCCCAGCGCTGTTGTAACTGTGGATCGTCTGTGCGCAGGCTATCCCAGAGGGTGACAATATCATCGGCACCGATACCTGGTACAGCCTGAGGTTGGCAACGTTTTGTCAAAGAGGCGATGAGTTCTTCGATCTCTGGTTTTTCTATTGTCAGTTGCGTATGACAGCGCGCCAGCATGCACACTAACTCCGCCGCCGTCAGCAGTTGAAGCTGCACTGGATAATCAGAGTCTTGTTGAGGTACTGCATGGCTAAAGCGGATCGCTATCCCGGCGGCAGAGTACCCTGGGCGGATATGCGTCAGGTAATCCAGCGTTTTACCGGCGAAGGTGGTAGCCAGACAGCCCGGTTCTGCCGTGGCCAGCGAGGCGATCAGATGATGTTTTGCCGCTTGCGAACGGCCATAAAAGCCCAGTGCACCGCGCTGAGTGGTGGCAACGGCCAACTGCTGAAGCCGGATGCGGCAACGGCGCAGGTTAAGCATTAAGGTTGGCGTTTCCAGCGCAAAACGGGGCGTCTGCAGGCGGGTATTATCCGCCCAGACCAGCGCCTGAGCGATACCTTGATTTAATAACGGCCAGCGCTGGGTAAGCGGGGAGATTGGGGGAATGGCTGACTTCATGCAAAAACGCTCCCGCTGTCGATCCAATAGTGGGTAGCCCCGGTGGCACTGTCGATCAGCGTATTCAATTTGAGTTGCAGATGTTCGGTGGGCACCGGGCTACCGTCTTCCAGTTCGGCGCTGGTGATGCTCCAGCGAGCGGGAGAGTCCGGCTGCGGAGCAATTTTAACCCGTAGCAGGTTATCGCCAGCCAGGTTACGCGCCAGCTGCGGATCGATTATCGTCAGGGTAAACAGCGGGGCGGCGGGCCAGTGCTCGTTATCCAACTGGCGGAAACCCAGGCACAACGTGCCGTTGAGGGCAAAGCTGACGCTACTGTCCAAGCCGCCATCCGGGGTGTCCAGATCGAGGTCGGCATAGAAAACCTGATTGGCAGGCAGGCGGTTATCCCCATCCAGCCGTCCCAGATAACGTACCGTTGAATAAGGGCGGAAATCGGCCGCTTTGAAGTAAACGCCCGGCAGGCGCAACTCCAACGCCAACAGACACAGCATGGCGCCCACCGCCGCAGTGGATTTGGGATTGTCGATCCGCCCTTGCTGGCTGAAAGGATACCAGCCGCTGGTGTGATAACCATCCAGCGAAACGATGCGGTTGATCGGCACCGGCTGTAGCTGCCGGAACAGGGCCTGAATGCCGGGGAAACGAGAAGGACGACCAGTGAGCAGCAGCACGTCGCAGTTATGCAGGGCGATCACCTCGGTCAGCAACCGCAGATTGCGGGTAAGCGCCATGCGCGGTGCAAGAAATTCGGCATGTAATTGGCTTAGTCGCAGGATGAGCGGCGTTTGTAAAACATCGAACAGTTCCGCCTCTGCCGGTAGACCGCGTTGCACCGCAGCATTGATATATTTCAACACGTTATCGGTGGGCCTTTGCGTCAACAGCTCGCCCAGCACGGCGTCGATCTCGCTGCGAGTCTGCACCGGGGTGAAGCTTTCATAGCGTTCCAGGATCGCCTGAGCGAGTGGGATGAAAAGTTGCAGTGTCACTTGTTGCTGCAGCACCGGGCTCTCTTCCTGGCCAAACAGTTCGGCCATCAGGGCTGCCGGTTCTGCCACGCCGACGCGTTTGAATTCGGCCTGCAGGGCGGGTAACAGATACAGGCGGATCACTTCCAGCAGAATGTCATCGCCTGCCACCTTGAACCCTTCGCGGAATAACAGATGCGGAGTCACCTTGACGTTATTACCAGCCGTTTCTTCCAGGCGGTACTGGGTGATCGCCAGATCGGTGGTGCCGCCGCCGATATCCACCGAGGCAATACGCAACGTTTTCCCCGGTTCAGCGGAGTCCGGACGTGCCATGGCGCTAAAAAACGCCTCAGCCTGGCCCGCGAAGTTGACCTGGATTTCGTTATACAGATAGACCATCTGACCGCAGGTGGCCTCATCCCACTCCATCTGCACGGAGGGGACCGGTACTGAACTGGCTATGCCGATCAAATCTTCATCTGCCGAATGCCAGCCCATACCTTGCCACACCAGCGCGATTGCCTCATGCATCCGCTGGCGAAAGATTTCACGTTCCGGTACCGGCATAGCGGAGGGCAGGGTCAGAATGATATTACGCAAACGGCGAGGTGCTGCGCCGTCACGCAAGGTGAGGCGCTGGGCCACGCTGTTGATCTGCATCAGCGCCTGGGCCAACAGTTCGCTCAGCATCAGGGCCATCAGCGAACTGCGGCTGTAGTTGGGGGTGAAAACCGGCAGGCGCTCTTCCGGTGGCAGGCTGGATAACGGCTGGCCTTGGTCATTGATCAACTGAGCCAGCGGCGTTGCAAAAGCAGGCGGTTCCTGCAGGCTATGCTCTGCCGTGCGGTTGAAGCGCCAGCCGGGGGCATAACTCTCCTCATCCCACAGATAGCGCCGTGGACTGGACAGGCCGGTAGATGCCGTATCGCCTTGCCGTTGTAGTGCCAACCGGCAGGCTTCGTGGCCCACTCGGGTCAGGGAAGGCCAGAGAAAAGCATCATCGCGGCCACTTTCAAACGAGTAATTCGCCTTGCCAAAGTTGGCGGGGGCAAACTCTGTACGGCTGGAAAACAGGCCCTGGTGCAGATAATGCGGTTCGCTGAGATCGCGCAGTTGCAGTTCATAGCTGTGTTTCAAGCCGTTGCGTTCCGCCGGGTGATCTTCTACCAGGATGCCGCAGGTATGGGAATTGCCGACATCGAGGATCAGATCCACATTCACTGCGGGTTGCTGCACATCGCTGCCTAGCGTGATATTCGGCACGTTTAGCTGGCTGGCCAGCAGCTCCAGCAGGTTCAGGTAATGCGCCTGGTATTCAAACTCACGCAGCGAAGCATTGATATTGCGCTCTGGGCGCTGCTCCAGGGCGATGGCCTGTTGGGTGAAGACCTCGCGCAGCCAACCGTCAACCCAGGTGGCATCCAGGAAATCCCCCAGATCCTGGCTATGGTGTGCCAGTGCAAAGCTCAGCCCGGTGGCAATGTCCTGCTGGTTAGGGGCCAACTGTTGGTTTTCATGCCCAACTGGATAGACTTGGGTATCAAATGCCAACGTGATGCGCAACGTATGGCCTTGCCGATCCGGCTGATCCAAGCGTCTGATTTGCAGTCGTGCCCAGTTGTCCGGCCCGCTGAGAAAACTGTTTGGCGGGTTGAAGCGCATGAACGGCAGCGGTAACCAGACACGATCGAGCAATTGCAATGACTGCTCTAAAGGAAAGCTGAATTCGGGGCGCACCATTTCGGCCGGTTCGCCGGGTGCTACCGGCAGGAAATAGCGATCCTTGGCCTGATGGTAGTTCAGCCGCAGCAGTGGGCCATTGGCGGTCTGGCGGACAAATTTGCCTGGACGCTCGGCATCCAACACCGGCGTAAGGGAGAAGTCCAGAAACTGGATCCCGCTGTTGGGTATCAGCGTAACGCGCTGCGGATATGCGGTGGGGGTCGCCAACATTATTTACTCTCGCGCTTGATCGTCATAGGGAATACCGTTTCATTGTTGCCATAACGCCCGCTGCATTCTGCGGCGGCACCAGCGTCACCTTGCTTACATACCAGCTCCGGCATTTGATAACGGGAACCGTCGCTGCAACGGGCCTTGGTACGGCTGTTGATCACCAGATTGCCGGACTGCATCAGGCCGGCGTTGACCTCGACCCGGCAGGTGACTTTGTCACCCTGAACGATCCTGGCAGTGCCCTTGCCACGATTAAACTGATACAGCAGGCTCGGCGGTTTGCCGGTCAGCGGATCCTTGATCGCCAAGGTGACACGCCATTTGCCGTTGAGGAAGGCAGTGGAGCCGGCCTTTACCGCTTCGGCGGGTAGCGTCAGCGCCAGTTTATCGACCACTACCGGCGTGATGACCGGCGGGGGCAGTACCTCCGCATAGCCTAATGGCAACTGTAGTGCGGCGGGAGTCATAACCGGCTTGGGTTTTACCTTGGCTGGCTCAGCCATTTCTATTGCTGGTTGGGGGGCTGGTTTAGGGAGCAACAGCCAGATCGCGGCGGCCAGAATGAAAGCAGCAGGTAGTAGCAGCAACCACCATGCGTGGTGAGGCTGGTCATCCGCCACGGGTGGCACAGGTGCGGGCGGTTGCGGTTCAGCAATGGGTTCAGCAATGGGCTGAACGATAGGTTCAACGATGGGTTCAACGATGGGTGGGTCGATGGGTGGGTCGATGGGGCGCGCAGGGCGATCTTTCGGGCGCAGGCAATCCAAAGGCGCGTTGCGGATCTGGCCATCGGCTTTCACGCAGCCCCAGAAGGTGATCACCGGTTTACCATCCACCAGGAAAACTGCGTTCTGATCCGGGAATTGCATGGCTTTGCTGAGCAGTGCCGCAAACATTTGCAGGTTGGCTTTACCGCTGTGGCGAGCGCGCAGGTTGATGGCTTCTGCGGTGGTCTGGAAATGTTCCAGCAACGGCAAGGCGGCTGCCCGTGCGTCGTCATCGGCCGCCTGCCAGGAGATTGCCCGTCCGACGATTGGCGCATACCAGTCAATGCGGTCGCCTTGCGCATTGGGGATCGGGATCGCCAGGCAATCCGCTACCGCTGGCTGTTGCTGGAGACGCAATGCCTCACGTAACTGCGACGCCAATGCATAAACAGGTTGCCCATTTTCGCCCAATGTAAGAACGTCATCTAGATTGCCACTGCGTAAAAAGGGTTTTGCCACACCGGATGCCTTGCTTTTAAGCTAAATACTTAGTTTAGGGGGCAACGGATAAATCAAACGGCTGAAAACAGGGGCAAAGTGGCATCTGTTTTGTGCATCGGATTGCTAGCAGTAGCGAACGAGATTATCCTGCAACAGTCTGTTTTGCTTTCAAGATCTATACTTATACTTTCCATTGGAGTGAACGTAGCGATGAAAATGCCAGAGATACCTGAGAATGAAGTACAGCGATTGAAGGCTCTGCGTTCCCTGCATCTGTTGGAAACTCTGCCAGAAGAGCGCTTCGATCGGGTGACACGCATGGCCCGTCGGCTGTTCGGCGTACCTATTGCCTTGGTGAGTCTGGTCGACGAAAACCGCCAATGGTTCAAGTCCAACTGTGGGCTGGGGGCGGCTACGGAAACGCCAAGGGATATCTCGTTGTGTGGTCATGCCATCCTGGGCGACGATATTTTGTTCATCCCCGATACGTTACAGGACGAGCGCTTTGCGGATAATCCGCTGGTCAAAGATTCACCACACATCCGTTTCTACGCCGGTTGTCCATTGAGCTACTCCGGCGATCTTAAAATGGGCACCCTGTGCCTGATCGATGACAAACCCCGGTTGTTCGATGCCGAGGATGCGGTGACGCTGCGCGATCTGGCCTCAATGGTGGAGGATGAGCTACGCGCCTTTCAGGCATCGACCTCTGACGAACTGACGCAAATATCCAATCGCCGTGGCTTTATCTCCCTGGCACGCCATATGTTGCAACATTGTCAGGAGAAAGAGGTCAAGGCCAGCCTGGTATTTATCGATCTCGACAAATTCAAGATGATTAACGATACCTATGGCCATGGGGAAGGTGACCGGGCGCTGGTCTACTTTTCCGAGCTGATGAAACGGGTGTTTGGCTACTTTGACGTGATAGCCCGGTTGGGCGGGGACGAGTTTGTCGCGCTGATGGGCAGCCGTACCAAAAGCGAAGCCGAACAGGGGATTTTAGCCCTGCAACGCTACGTGGATGAACATAATGCCTCACAGATCACACCTTACCAACTGGCGTTCTCTTACGGCATCGTCGAGTTTGATCCCGCCGCGCCCCATAGCCTGGAAACCTTGCTGGCAGCGGGGGACTCCACCATGTACCGGATCAAGAAATCCAAGTCCATGCAGAGGTAATCGGCTGGCCCCCCAGCGGCGTCATAACCCTGCTGCGCCCGTTTAGATCATCTCTGGGAAGATCGGCGGTATTTCAATCCGTTGCTTTTCTTGCGAGTTGGCATCGATCAACGCAAACGCCGCCTGCAACATCTTGTTGACGTCCTGCCTCACCATCACAATGTCATGGCCTAACAGCAGCACGAAAGGGTCCCAGTCAAAACAGCCCATCACCGGCTGCTTATCACCGCGAAAACCAGACGCCACCAGCCAGCGCATTACGCCTTCGAGCGAGATCGTCGAGTTGACGAACAGCCCGGTTTGCAGATCGCCGCCTTGAGCAATAAACGTTTTTAGTGCCAGCTCGGCTTTGTCTGGGGAATAACCACAGGCCAACAGGTTCTCTTCGATGACTTCAACGCCTGACTGCCGGTGGGCATCTCTGAAGCCACGCAGGCGTTCCGTGGTGTTATGGTCAACCCCGCGTCCCCCCACGAAGATCAACGGCTTGAGGTAGCCCAGCCGTTTTTTACAGTTGGCCAGGATCCGTAAGGTCAGCTCTTTGGCACCGGCATAGTTATCGGTGATCACCGAAGGAGCGAGGGTGCCTGGCAGATCGAGATTCAGCGTTGAAATACCGGAGGCGGCGCAGATCTCGGTGATATTGTCGGGAGCGGTGGCACCGGTGGAGATGATCCAGTCAACCTGATAGGAAAGCATGGTGCGCGCCGCTTCGATTTCCAGTTGAGGATCGCGGCTGGTACAGGTGATCACCGGGAACAGGCCGCGTTCACGGGCCATCGATTCGAACAGCTCGACTATCGAACCGAAATAACGGTTGTCATACTTGGGGACGATCATGCCGATCATCGTCGATTTGCGGCGGCGCAACAGGCTGGCCTGCTGATTGACGGTATAACCTTGTTCTTCGGCGAGGCGCAGGATTTTTTCTGCCAGTTGGGCGCTGATACGGCGCTTTTTCCAGCTGCCATTGAGCACGGCGCTGACCGCGCTTGAGGAGGCTCCGGCCAGTTCGGCCAGATCGTAAATCGTCGTTTTTTTTGCTTTGAACCCAGTCACAAATTTCGCTCCCCAATTTTCTATATCTTGACAGTAAAAATAAAAAGTCGCAATGATGCTCAATCGATTGAGCGTGATGTGCAAAGGGTGTGACGGGGCGCTGGTGCGTAGCTGTAGACGGTGCCGGAACTACAATAGATAGGTGAAAATGATGAGCAATCAACAGCAGGTGGTTATTGGTGTCGATGTGGGTTCAGGCAGCGCTCGGGCAGGGGTTTTTGATCTCTCCGGAACTATGTTGGCGCATGCCAGCCAAGAGATCACCCTGTTCCGCGGCCCGGAAAATCATGTTGAACAATCCAGCCGTGAGATATGGCAAGCGGTGTGTGCCAGTATCAGGCAGGTGGTTGCCGCATCCGGCATTGCCCCAGACAACGTGGCAGGCATCGGCTTTGATGCCACCTGCTCCCTGGTGGTACTCGATGCAGACGGCAAACCTCTGGCGGTAGGGCCATCCGAAGATCCCGACCGCAACATTATCGTGTGGATGGACCATCGGGCAACGGAGCAGGCCGAGCGGATCAACGCCACCGGGCATCCGGTACTTAACTACGTTGGCGGAAAAATCTCCCCAGAAATGGAGACGCCCAAGCTGCTTTGGCTGAAGGAGAACCGTCGTGCGGTTTACGATAGCGCCTGGCAGTTCTTCGATCTGGCGGATTTCCTGACCTGGCGCGCCACCGGGGATCTGGCTCGTTCCGTCTGTACGGTGACCTGCAAATGGACCTATCTGGCCCATGAGAAACGTTGGGATCCAGACTATTTCCGCACCATTGGCCTTGAAGAGTTGGCAGACGAAGCGTTCCGCCGCATTGGGGAACATATCAAAGAACCTGGTACGCCTTGTGGCAACGGCTTGACGACAGAAGCTGCCAAAGAAATGGGACTAGTGGCGGGGACGCCTGTCGCCGTAGGCTTGATTGATGCCCATGCTGGCGGAATTGGTACCGTCGGTGTTGGCGGTGGTGTCACCAATAACCTGGCTTACGTGTTTGGCACGTCGTCCTGCACGATGACCACCACGCAAAACCCGGCCTTTGTTCCAGGCGTTTGGGGGCCCTATTACTCTGCGATGGTGCCTGGGTTCTGGCTTAATGAAGGTGGGCAAAGCGCGGCGGGGGCGGCGATCAAGCAGCTGCTCTCGTTCCACCCGGCGGCACCAGAGGCGGCGGAGCAGGCTAAGGCGCTGGGCGTTTCACTGCCCACCTTGCTGGCCGATTTGGCGCTGACCAAAATGGTTTCTGCATCGGAAGCGGCAATACTCGCCAATGGCCTGCACGTGGTTCCCGAGTTCCTTGGCAACCGTGCACCCTTTGCCGATCCCCATTCCCGTGCTGTGGTATCCGGGCTGGGTATGGAGAGCAACCTTGATAACCTGGTGGCTCTGTATGTTGCCGGCATTTGCGGGATTGGCTATGGGCTCAGGCAAATCCTCGATGCCCAGTCCCAGATGGGTGTCACCGTTGAGCAGATCGTGATCAGCGGTGGGGCTGGCCGTCATCCGTTGGTGCGGCAGTTGCTGGCGGATAGCTGTGGCTGCGCCGTGCTGACAACCAAGGCGGAAGAGCCGGTATTGCTGGGGTCGGCGGTCCTGGGGGCCGTGGCCGGGAAGGTTGCCGCCTCGGTAGAGCAGGCGATGGCGCAGTTTTCCGAGTTGGATAGCCAATATCAACCGAATGCGGATTTCTGCCAGTTGCACGCCAACCGCTATGCGGCCTACAAGCTGTTGCAGAGCACGGCCAAACGGATCCGTGAGGAGCTGCAATAAGTCTGGAAACTCAAGGGGCGCAGCATGCTGTGCCCCTACGAATTATCTTCTGCCGCTTCCTTCAGTAACCATTCGCTAAATATTTCCATCGCCGGGGTCATTGCCTTCGATTTTAAATGGGTTAACCAGTAACTGCCCATGTTGATTTCGGTAGCAAACGGGCGCACCAGTTGCGCGGTGGCGAGTTCCCGGGCAAACATTTTCGGTGGGGCTAATGCCACACCACCGGAATGGATAGCGCTCTCGATCATCAGACGGGATGAATCAAAGATCGCGCCATTAACTCTCACCGCCTGCAGGCCAGCGGCAGCAAACCAGTTTTCCCATTCTTCAGCACGGTAAGAACGCAGCAGATCCTCATGCAGCAGATCGGTAGGGGTAACGAGCCGCTTAGCCGTAGTGGGTGTACACAACACGGTCAGCGGAGCATCAAACAGCATCTCGTTCTGGGTTGATGGCCACAAACCCGTGCCAAAACGGATGGCAAAATCCAGCCCTTCGGCGGCCAGATTGACGACGTTATTGTTGGTGCGCAACCGCAGCTCGACAAAGGGATGCTCCTGTCTGAACCGATCAAGACGGGGCAACAGCCAGCCTACGGCAAAGGTGCCAACGGTGGCGACGGTGAGCACCTCCTGGAACTGCCCCCCTTCAAACTGCCTGAAGGCTTTTTCAATATGGCCAAAGGCATCGGTTAACACGGCAAACAGCGCCCGCGATTCCTCCGTCATTTCTAAACCACGGGGTAAGCGTTTAAACAGCACCATACCCAGGCGCTCTTCAAGCAGCCGAACCTGTTGGCTAACGGCGGCCTGGGTAACATAGAGCTCCAGCGCTGCCCGTGTGAAACTCAAATGTCTGGCAGAGGCTTCGAAAGCACGCAGGGCATTCAGAGGAAGATTAGAGCGCATAGGTATTATCCAAAAGATTTTCTTTATGCTAGAGAAAATTCTTGTCGCTTGTCAATCACGGCCTAACAGAGGATATTTTCCGCCATCTGCAGGATGACCCGCTGCGTTAATCCATTTTAAGTGAGGCAAAACATGGTTAAAAATACATTACGTCAAACCACCCTGATGGTTGCTACGATGATGCCGTTGCTGTTCGGTAGCGCAACGCTATGGGCGCAACCCGCTAATACCCAGAAGAATATTCAGCAGCAACTGTCCGATCTGGAGAAAAGCTCTGGTGGCCGCCTGGGCGTGGCGCTGATCGATACCGCCGATGATTCGCAGATCCTGTATCGCGGGGATGAACGTTTTGCCATGTGCAGCACCAGCAAGGTGATGGCGGTGTCGGCGTTGTTAAAACAGAGTGAGACGGATAAAAATCTTTTGGCTAAGCGGATGGAGATCAAGCCATCCGATCTGGTCAACTACAACCCGATCGCCGAAAAGCATCTGGATACCGGGATGACCCTGGCCGAGTTCAGCGCCGCCACCATCCAGTACAGTGACAACACGGCGATGAACAAGATCCTTGAGCATCTTGGCGGCCCGGCAAAGGTTACAGAGTTTGCGCGTACTATTGGCGATAAAACCTTCCGTCTCGATCGTACCGAACCCACTTTAAATACCGCTATTCCGGGTGATAAGCGCGACACCACCTCGCCGCTGGCGATGGCAAAAAGCCTGCAAAACCTGACCTTGGGCAAGGCGCTGGGTGAACCACAGCGTGCTCAACTGGTTGAATGGATGAAGGGGAACACTACCGGCGGAGCCAGCATTCGTGCAGGTCTGCCCACCACGTGGGTGGTTGGTGATAAAACCGGCAGCGGCGATTACGGTACCACTAACGATATCGCCGTGATTTGGCCAGCGAACCACGCACCGTTGGTGTTGGTGACTTATTTCACCCAGCCACAGCAGAATGCCGAAGCCCGCAAAGACGTCTTGGCTGCGGCGGCTAAAATTGTCACCGAAGGTCTTTGAATCAGGGATATTCACCGCGTAGACGCGCAGTGATTTTGTCAGCATAGAAAAGGCCGGAAATCCGGCCTTTTCTGATCACGCTTGATGATTAATAATCAATGGCATCGCGGATAATCGGGCAGGTCATACAGTGGCCGCCGCCACGGCCACGGCCCAGCTCACTACCGACAATCTCAATCACTTCAACCCCTTCTTTGCGCAGCTGGGTATTGGTTTTGGTATTACGATCGTATGCCAGCACTACCCCAGGAGAGAGCGCCACCATGTTGTTGCCGCTATCCCACTGTTGGCGTTCGGTGTCGTAGTCGTTGCCTTCGGTTTCCACCACCCGCAGTTTTTTCAGGTTCAGTGCTCCGGCAATAGCCTCGACAAAGGTGCCTTTATCGCGGCTCAGCTTCATGCCGGTTGGGCCAGCATCCGGGCGCAGTGAGAAGGTTTTGATCTGATTGACGATCGCCGGGTAGAGCGTAACCACATCGCGGTCGCAGAAGGTAAATACCGTATCCAGGTGCATGGCGGCACGCAGTTTCGGCATGGCGGCAATCATCACCCGCTCAACGCCGGAATGCTTGTTGGCAAACAACGCGGCGGCCAGTTGGGTGATCGCCTGATGTGAAGTACGCTCACTCATCCCAATCAGCACCGTTTTGTTGCCGATCGGCATCACGTCACCACCTTCGAGCGTGGCGGTACCGTGGTGCACCGTTGGGTCGCCCCACCAGACGTTAACATTGGCTTCGCCAAAGTCTGGGTGGAACTTATAGATCGCCGTGGTCAGAATGGTTTCTTCGTGACGGGCTGGCCAATACAGTGGGTTCAAGGTCACACCGCCGTAGATCCAGCAGGTGGTATCACGGGTATACAGAGTATTCGGCAGCGGTGGCAGCAGGTATTCGGTAATGCCCACCGCTTCACGGATCAGCTTCAGCTCTTCGTGATCGGCATAGCCTTCTTTGGCCAGCTCGGTAGTGGAAAGGCCACCGATCAACACCTCAGCCAAAGCCCGTGGTGCCAGGCCATCCAGGAAGCTGCGGGTTTCATTCAAGATCCCCAGCGACACTTCATTGGGCACAATCTGCTGGTCCAGGATCCACTTTCTGGCTTCGGGCAGCGCCAGGGTTTCGGCCAGCAGGTTGTGCATTTCGACCACGTCCACGCCGTGTTCGCGCATCTTGGTCATAAAGTCAAAATGGTCACGCTTGGCGCGCTCAACCCACAGCACGTCATCAAACAACAGCTCATCACAATTACTTGGCGTCAGCCGGTTATGTGCCTTGCCAGGGGCACAGACCATGACTTTATGCAATTTCCCTACTTCTGAATGAACACCAAACTTGGACTGCGTCTTTTTCTTAGTCGACATAATGACTTGCCTCGATCAGATTGTGATAACGCCAGTGGCAATGCTGTAGATTGCAGCAACGGCGGCGACCATAACGATTACAAAGAGCCCCATTTCGGCCGGGGTGAACACTTTTGCCTGCTGTTCACGTTTGGCCATAATGTATAGCAGCGTGCCTGGGCCATAGATGATGGCGGAGAGCAGCAGATATTTCATACCACCGGCGTACAGCATCAGCAGCGCGTAGAAGGTGGCGATCAGCGCGAAGATCAGATCCTTTTTATGATCGCGTTTATCGGTTTCGTAGGTTTCGCCGGTCAAGGCCAGTTTCAGCCCATAGGCACCCACCAGCAGGTAGGGGATCAGGGTCAGCGAACTGGTCAGTTCTAACGCCAGTTGGAAGGCGTAATCGCTAAACAGCGTCAGGATCAAAAACACCTGAATGGTGATGTTGGTCAGCCAGACGGCGGAAGAGGGCACCGCATTGCTGTTTTCGGTGGCGAACACCTTCGGCATACTCTTGCTTTTCGCGGCGGAAAACAGTACTTCTGCCGCCAGCAAAGACCAGGAGAGATAAGCGCCCAGTACCGAAACAATCAAGCCCACGCTGATGAAGATAGCCCCCCAGCGCCCAACTATAGCCTCCAACACACCCGCCATCGAAGGTTGGCGCAACGCCGCCAGGTCGGGACGGAGCAGCACGCCGTAAGACAGCATGGTGATCAGCACCAACAGACACAGCACCCCGATGAACCCCAGCACCGTGGCAATCCCCACGTGGCTGCGTTCTTTGGCATAGCGGGAATAGACGCTGGCACCTTCAATCCCCAGGAATACGAATACCGTTACCAGCATGGTGCTGCGCACCTGGCTGAACAGGGATTCGGGTTCCGCGGTCGGGACAATGGCGGCGGCGGCATGACCTACATAGCCGTAGTCGTTAAGATGAGAGAGATCGCCCACGCTTGCCAAAGAGGCTGCGGTCTCTGGTGTTCCCCAGAAGTTGAGTGCAAACACATCACTTTTAAAGGCAAAGATCAGCACAATGATAAAGATGAGGATCGGCAGGATTTTGGCGATGGTGGCAATGGTGTTGATAGCCGCAGCGCTTTTAACCCCACGCAATACCAGAATGTGGAATCCCCAAAGAATAACCGAGGCAAACAACACCGCAGGAATGGTATTGCCGTCGCCAAATATCGGGAAGAAGGCCCCCAGGGTGGATTTGATCAGCACAAAGTAAGAGACGTTACCAATACAGGTCCCGGCCCAGAAGCCAAGTGCAGAGGCAAATCCCAGATAATCACCGAATCCGGCTTTGGCATAGATAAACACGCCGGAATCGAGATCGGGTTTACGTTGTGCCAGCGTTTGAAATACAAAGGCCAGCATTAACATCCCGCCGCCTGCAATACACCAGGCGATAATGGCACCAAACCCTCCCGTAGCACGCCCAAAGGTAGCTGGCAAAGAAAATATACCGGCCCCTATCATGGAGCCTACAACCAGTGCGGTGAGTGACCATAGGGACAATTTATTCGTTGATGAGCTCGTCATGGTTTTCCTTACTGACACTGAGTCAAATAAAGTATTACGTAATTAAAGGATAACGTTACCAACCGACTTACGATTAAATCATAGTCATAACCTGCGAATTTTCCTATTGTAAATATCTTTTTCTTTAACATCAGCACGGTAGATTCTCAGGGGTGGTGAGATTTCGTCACCATACAGAATAAAAACCAGGTGAGAGATTATTCTTAATTAACAGTCCTTTAAAGATAATGAATTAAATAACAATGCTTTGTCTTGGTGAGTTAAAACTTGTTGTCATAATGATTGGTGTTATTTTTTAATAAAATCAATGTAATAGTAAAGGATGGTGGGTTGTTGCTGTAAGTATCCCAGCTTTAGTTCCACACACTTTTTGAGATTTCCGGTTTCTCAGCCATCAGCCGATATTCTTCCGGCGTCAGATTATTCAGGGAT